>JBKQTR010000476.1:0-18406 GCA_052143095.1 Allostellaceae bacterium | reverse complement strand
GCCCCGTCGCCACCCGTTCCGGGCAGTCGCTGAAGACGGCATCGACGCCCCAGGAGAAGAGCTCCTGCGCGCGCTCCGGCAGATTGACAGTATAGGCGAAAACCGCGAGCCCGGCTCCGGTCAGCTCGGCCACCACAATGCGATCCAGCCGGCGTTGATCGACATGCAGCAAGCCGCAGCCGAGCGCCGCCACCTGCTCGCGCCAGAGCCGCGGCACCGCGCCCACCAGCAGCGCGCGCTCGAGCTGCGGCGCCGCCGCGCGCGCCGCCGCCAGCGCCGCGGGCTTGAAGCTCGACAGCAGCGGCGCCGGCAGCGATGCCGGCCAGCGCTCGGCCACCAGCGCCGCCACGGCGTGGCCGGTGGCGCCCTCGGCGCCGGGTGCCGGCTTCAGCTCGACCACCGCGCCGAGCCCGAGCTCGGCCAGCAGCTCGATCGTCTCCTCGAGGCTCGGCACCCGCTCGCCGCGGAAACCCGGGCCGAACCAGGCGCCGGCATCGAAACGGCGGATTTCCTCGAAGCTGAGCGTCAAGGCGGCCCCGCGTCCGGTCGTCGTGCGCTCGAGCGTGTCGTCGTGGAGCAGGATCGCCCGGCCGTCGCGGGTCAGGCGGACATCGAACTCGACCCAGGCGACGCTAAGCGCCGCCGCCGCGCGGAAGCCGGCCAGCGTGTTCTCCGGCGCCGACAGCGCAACGCCGCGATGGCCGATGACGCGCGGCCAGCGCCGCTCGCCGCTCACCATGGCATGCCGGCCGGCATGGCGGTCAGGTCGCCGCCTTGGCTTCCTGCCGCTGCTTGGCGCTGATGTCCTCGCCGGTCGCCTGGTCGACCTGCTTCATGCTGAGCTTGACCTTGCCGCGGTCGTCGAAGCCCAGCACCTTGACCTTCACCTGGTCGCCGACCTTGACGATGTCGGTGGTCTTGCCGACGCGGTGCGGCGCGAGCTCGCTGATATGGACGAGGCCGTCGCGCGCGCCGAGGAAGTTGACGAAGGCGCCGAAATCGACGGTCTTCACCACCTTGCCGTTGTAGATGACGCCGATCTCGGGCTCGGCGACGATGCCGCGGATCCAGTCGATCGCGCGCTGCGAGGCGGTGGCGTCGACGGCGGCGACCTTGATGGTGCCGTCGTCGTCGATGTCGATCTTGGCGCCGGTGACCTCGCAGATCTCGCGGATCACCTTGCCGCCGGAGCCGATGACCTCGCGGATCTTGTCCTTGGGGATGCTGATGGTGGTGATGCGCGGCGCGTTGCTGCTCACCGCCTCGCGCGCCTGCTCCAGCGCCTTCGACATCTCGCCGAGGATGTGCAGACGCCCGGCTTTGGCCTGGCCCAGCGCGATCTTCATGATCTCCTCGGTGATCGAGGTGATCTTGATGTCCATCTGCAGCGCGGTGACGCCGTTATCGGTGCCGGCGACCTTGAAATCCATGTCGCCGAGATGATCCTCGTCGCCGAGGATGTCGGAGAGCACGGCGAAGTCGCCGCCTTCCTTGATCAGGCCCATGGCGATGCCCGCCACCGGGTGCTTCAGCGGCACGCCCGCATCCATCAGCGACAGCGAGGCGCCGCACACGCTCGCCATGGAGGAGGAGCCGTTCGACTCCGTGATCTCCGAGACGACGCGCACGGTGTAGGGGAAAGCCTCCTTCTCCGGCAGCAGCGGATGGACGGCGCGCCAGGCGAGCTTGCCGTGACCGATCTCGCGCCGGCCGGGCGAGCCCATGCGCCCGGCCTCGCCGGTGGAGTAGGGCGGGAAATTGTAATGCAGCATGAAATGCGAGCGGTACTCGCCCTCGAGCGCGTCGATGATCTGCTCGTCCTGGCCGGTGCCCAGCGTGGTAACGACGATCGCCTGCGTCTCGCCGCGGGTGAACAGGGCCGAGCCATGCGCGCGCGGCAGCAGGCCGACCTCGCAGACGATCGGACGGACGGTCTTGGTGTCGCGCCCATCGATGCGCGGCTCGCCCTTGAGGATGGCGCCGCGGACGATCTCCTTCTCGATCTCCTTGAAGACCTTCAGCGCGTATTGCAGCTTCGCCGGCTCGTCGGTGAAGGCGGGGGCGAGCTTCGCCTTGGCGGCGTCGAGCTTGTCGCTGCGCGCCTGCTTCTGCCGCTCGGCATAGGCGGCGGCGAGGTCGGCGGCGACGAGGTTGCGCGTCCGGCCCTCGATCGCCTCGGCCTCGGGGGAGGCCGGCGGCAGGTCCCAGGGCTCCTTGGCCGCGGCCTCGGCGAGCTCGATGATCGCCTGGATCACCGGCTGGAAGTGCTGGTGGCCGAACATGACGGCGCCGAGCATGATCTCCTCGGACAGCTCCTTCGCCTCGGATTCGACCATCAGCACGCCTTCCTGCGTGCCGGCGACGAGGAGGTCGAGCTGCGATTGCGGCAGCTCGTCGAGCTGGGGATTGAGCACGTATTTGCCGTCGATATAACCGACGCGCGCGCCGGCGATGGGCCCGAGGAACGGGATCCCCGACAAGGTCAGCGCCGCCGAGGCACCGACCAATGCTACGACGTCGGGATCGTTCTCCAGGTCATGCGACAGCACGGTGCAGATGACCTGCGTCTCGTTGCGGAAGCCCGGCGCGAAGAGCGGGCGGACCGGCCGGTCGATGAGGCGCGAGGTCAGCACCTCCTTCTCCGAGGGACGGCCCTCGCGCTTGAAGAAGCCGCCGGGGATCTTGCCGGCGGCGAAGGTCTTCTCCTGGTAGTTGACGGTGAGCGTGAAGAAATCCTGCCCCGGCTTCGCCTGCTTCATCGCCACGGCGGTGCACAGCACCGTGGTCTCGCCATATGTCGCCATCACGGCGCCATCGGCCTGGCGGGCAACCTTGCCCGTCTCGAGCACGAGGCGGCGGCCGCCCCACATCAGCTCTTTGCGGAATATCTCGAACATCTCTCTCTTCCTTCTCTCTCAGAAACGCGTCAGGGGCCAGGCGCGCGGCATGTCCAGCCGTCGCGGCGAGGCCGGCCCCGGTGAATGGCATGTGAGTGGTAGGGCGCCGCGCGCGCGGCGCGAAAAGCACGGGGCGCGCACGGCGTGCCTTGGTGCGGGGCCTCGCTCCCCCGCCGGCCGGCCGGAGGCGCTCAGCGCCGCAACCCCAGACTCTCGATCACGGTCTCGTAGCGGGCCGCATCCTTGCGCTTGAGATAGTCGAGCTGGCGGCGGCGCTGGCCGACCATGACCAGCAGCCCGCGCCGGGAATGGAAATCCTTGGGATGGGTGGTCAGGTGGTCGCTGAGGTTCTTGATGCGCTCCGAGAGCAGCGCGACCTGCACCTCAGGCGAGCCGGTGTCGCCGTCGGCACGGGCGTATTCCTTGACAAGCTCTTGCTTGCGCGCGAGCGGGATCGACATCGGGTATCTCCTTGATTTAGAGGTTCAACACACGCACCGGCTTGAGGCCGCCCGCCGTAATCTCGGCAACCGCCACCAGCTTGCCGCCGGTGGTGGCACAGACCGTCGCGCCGTCGCCGAGTTGGTCGATGCGCGCCCGATCGGAAGGGCGCAACGGCGTTACGGCTTGGCCGCAACGCAGCCGGTGGGCCTCATCTTCCGACAAGGCGAGCGCCGGGATGTCGTCCAGCGCCGTCTCGACCGGAAAGAGGTGCCCGGAAGCGGCCGCACTATGCCCCAGCGCGGCGAGATTATCCAGGGAAATCGCGTCTTCCGCCCGGAACCGCCCGACCTGCAGCCGGCGCAGCGCGGTGATATGGGCGAGCGTCCCCAGCGCCTCGCCGAGGTCGCGGGCGAGCGCGCGGATATAGGTGCCCTTGCCCACCACCGCCTCGAGCTCCGCATGGTCCGGGTCCGGCGCGCCCAGCAGGCGCAGCTCCAGGATCTCCACCGGGCGCGGCGCCAGCTCGACCGTCTCGCCATGGCGGGCGAGGTCGTAGGCCCGCTGGCCCGCGAGCTTGAGCGCGGAGAAGGCCGGCGGGCGCTGGCGGATGGTACCGATGAAGCCCGGCAGCGCCGCCGCAACCGCCGCCGGCGCGGGGCGCTCGGGGCTCAGCCCGGTAACCTTGCCCTCGGCATCGTCGGTATCCCTCGCCTCGCCCCAGCGCAGCGTGAAGCGATAGGTCTTCCGCCCGGCCATGACCCAGGCGACCGTCTTGGTCGCCTCGCCCAACGCGATCGGCAGCACCCCGGTCGCCAGCGGGTCCAGGGTGCCGCCATGCCCGGCCTTGGCGGCGTCGAGCAGGCGCCGGACGGCACCCACCGCCCGGCTCGAGCTCATGCCTTGGGGCTTGTCTAGGACGAGCCAGCCGCTGATCGCCTGGCCGCGCCGCTTAGCCGCCATTATCGGGCTCTTCCTCCCCGCCCGGGCCGAGATCGCGCTCGACCTCGGGGCGATGCAGCAGCTCGTTGATCCGGCTGGCATGGTCGAAGGAGGTGTCGAGCGCGAAGGACAGCGTCGGCGTGAAGCGCAGCGGCACCTCACGCGCGACTTGGCTGCGCAGATATCCGGTCGAGCGCGTGAGCCCGGCGATCACCTCGGCGCGGTGCTCGCCGCCCAGCGGCATGACATAGGCGGTGGCGCTTTTGAGGTCGGGACTGATCCTGACCTCGGTGACGGTCACCGCCACGCCCTGCAGCGCCGGGTCGCGCAGCTCGCCGCGCTGCAACAGGCGCGACAGCGCGTGGCGCAACTCCTCGCCCACCCGCAGCTGCCGCTGGCTCGGCTCCCGGTGTTTGTGATGTTTTTGCACGTCTCGGCTCTCACTGGCCCCTCTCCGCCGCGAAGCGGGGGAGAGGGAGGGGCCCATCGCGCAGCGATGGGAAGGTGAGGTGGTGGTTGCGGCGTGTCACCGCGCTAGTCCGCCCGGCGCGGCTCTCGCGATTGCTGCGCAATCGCTGGCGCCGCCGCGGACGAACGCGCTGTCGCGCGTTCGCCTAGAGCGCGCGCGCGACTTCCTCCATCTCGAAGCACTCGATGACGTCGCCCACCTGGATGTCGTGGTAGTTCTCGAAGGCCATGCCGCATTCGAAGCCTTCGCGCACCTCGCGGACTTCGTCCTTGAAGCGCTTCAGCGTCTTGAGGCTGCCTTCGTGGATCACGACGTTGTCGCGCAGCAGGCGCACCCGGGCGCCGCGCTTGACGATGCCTTCGGTCACCATGCAGCCCGCCACCTTGCCGACTTTGCTGATGGTGAAGACTTCGCGGATCGCCGCATTGCCGAGGAAGCGCTCGCGCAGGCTCGGCGCCAACAGGCCCGACAGCGCCGCCTTCATGTCGTCGATCACGTCGTAGATGATCGAGTAGTAGCGGATCTCGACATTGTCGCGCCGCGCCATGTCGCGCGCCTGCGGGTTGGCGCGGACGTTGAAGCCGATGATCACTGCGCTCGACGCCTTGGCCAGGATCACGTCGCTCTCGTTGATGCCGCCCACCGCGGCGTGCAGCACGCGGATCGCCACTTCCTTGGTGGAGATCTTCTCGAGCGAGCCGGTGATCGCCTCGAGCGAGCCCTGCACGTCCGATTTGACGACGACCGCCAGCTCCTTCGCGACGCCGGCGGCGATCTGCGAGAACATCTGCTCGAGCGTGCCGCGCGCGCCGGCGGCGGCCTGCTGCTCGCGCCGGCGGCGCTGGCGGTAATCGGCGATATCGCGTGCCTTGGCCTCGTTCTCGGCGACGACGAAATCGTCGCCGGCGAGCGGCGTGCCGTTGAGCCCCAGCACCTCGACCGGGCTCGCCGGGCCGGCCGCAGCGATGGCGTTGCCGCGATCGTCGATCAGCGCGCGCACGCGGCCCCATTCGCTGCCGGCGACGAAAATGTCGCCGGTATGCAGCGTGCCGCGCTTGATCAGCACGGTGGCGACCGAGCCGCGGCCGCGCTCGAGCTTCGCTTCGATGATGCTGCCCTCGGCCGGCCGGTCGGGATTGGCCTTGAGATCGAGGATCTCGGCCTGCAGCAGGATCGCCTCCTCGAGCTTGTCGAGACCGGTCTTCTTCAGCGCCGAGACCTCGACATCGAGCACGTCGCCGCCGTGATGCTCGACCACGATCTCGTGCTGCAGCAGCTCCTGGCGCACGCGATCGGGCTTGGCGTCGGGCTTGTCCATCTTGTTGATGGCGACGATCATCGGCACCTTCGCCGCCTTGGCATGGCGGATGGCCTCGACCGTCTGCTCCTTGATGCCGTCATCGGCCGCGACCACCAGCACGACGATGTCGGTGACATGCGCGCCGCGCGCGCGCATGGCGGTGAAGGCCTGGTGGCCGGGCGTGTCGATGAAGGTGATGCGCTGGCCGGATTTGAGCCTGACCTGATAGGCCCCGATATGCTGGGTGATGCCGCCGGCCTCGCCGCCGGCGACGTCGGTGCCGCGCAAGGCGTCGAGCAGCGACGTCTTGCCGTGATCGACATGGCCCATGATGGTGACCACCGGCGGCCGCGACACGAGGTGCTCCTCGGCATCGGCCTCGCCGCCGAGCCCGATCTCGATGTCGCTCTCGGCGACGCGCTTCAGGCGGTGGCCGAACTCGGCGACGACGAGCTCGGCGGTATCGGCGTCGATCACCTGGTTGATGGTCGCCATCACGCCCATCTTCATCAGCGTCTTGATGACGTCGGCGCCGCGCTCGGCCATGCGGTTGGCGAGCTCCTGCACCGTGATCGTCTCGGGCACCACCACGTCGCGCACGATCTTGACCTGCTCCTGCTGCGCCTGGAGCGCGCGCAGCTTCTCGCGCTCGCGGTGCCGGCGCACCGAGGCGAGGCTGCGCATCTTCTCCTCGTCGCTCTCGTTGAGCACGCGGGTGACGGTAAGCTTGGGGTTGCGCCGGCGCGGCTCGTCGCGGCGGGTCGGCGTCGGTACCTTCTTGACCTCGACGCCGCGCGGACCGCGCCGCGCCGGGGCTTCTTCCTCGGCCTCTTCCTCGGGCTTGACCTTGCCGGCCTTCTCCAGCGCCGCGACCTTGTCGGCCGCGGCCTTGCCGGCGCGCTCGGCGACCTGGCGGCGGGATTCCTCCTCGGCCTTGCGCTTGGTCTCTTCGTCGGTCTTGCGCTTGCCCTCTTCGTCGGTCTTGCGCTTGCTCTCCTCCTCGGCGCGGCGCCGGGCGCTCTCCTCGGCGTGGCGCTGCTCCTGCTCGATCCTGAGCTGCGCCTCCTCCTCGCGCTGGCGGTCCGCGTCGAAGACGGCCTGCTTCTTCGCCTCCTCATCCGCCCGGATGGCGCCTTGCAGCGCGCTGGCGCGCGCCGCGCGCTCGCCGGCGGTAAGCCCGTGCGTCGACAGCACCGCGTGGCGGCGCGCCGGCTGCGCCTGCGGCGCGGCGGCGGGCCTTGCCGTCTCGGCCGGCGGCGCCTCGGGACGCTCGGGCTGGCCCGGCACCGGCGCGCGCTTCTTGCGCACCTCGACGGTGACGGTCTTGGAGCGGCCATGCGGGAAGCTCTGGCGCACCTGGCCGGATTCGATCGGCCGGCGCAGCTCGAGCTTGCCCCCGCCCGGGCGCCCCAGGCTCAGCGGTCGTTTCATATCTTGATCGTTATCGCTCATCGTGATCCGGTACCGTCACTCTCCAATACGCGCCTCGACATCGCGACGCCCCGCCCGAAACCCGGCGAGCCGCGCCGCATCAACCACCAGCGCCTGGGCGATCCGCCCCGGCGCCAGCGCCGCGTGCACGACATGCTCGCGGCCGAACGCCGCTCCCAGCTCGGCGCCGGTGAGCTGCTCGACCAATGGCAGCGTCGGCGCCAGCGTTCTGAGCTTTCCCCGCCCGTCCGCCGCGCCGTCGGCCGCGGCCAGCAGCACCGCCGCTCCGCCCCGTGCCAGCGCCGCCTCGACCTTGGCGAAGCCCATCACCGCCTGACCGGCGCGGCGCGCGAGCCCGATCCGGTCGAGACAACGCTCGGCCAACAAGGCCTCGACTCGCTCGGCCAGATCGTCATCGACGATGACCGGCTGCCGCGCCGCGCGGGCGAAGAGCCGCTTAGTCACCGCCAGCGCCACTATATCGCGCCCGGCCGTCAACCACAAACCCCGCCCCGGCAATTTCCCCGCCACGTCGGGCACGATCCGCCCGCCGGGAGCGACGACGAAGCGGACGAGCTCGGATTTCGGCCGCACCGCGCCGCTGACGAGGCAGCGCCGCTCCGGCCCTGTCTGCGCCTCGGTCTCCGCGTCCTGGGACGCCGCGGCCGCCGTGGCCTTACTCCCCGACCGGAGCGCTACCGGCCGCGCCCGGCTGCGCCTCGTCGGCAAACCAATGGGCGCGCGCCGCCATGATGATCGCGTTGGCCTCGTCGGGCTCGAGCTTGACCGCCGTGCCCGCCATCTCGATGAGCTCGTCGCCGGCGAGGTCGGCGAGGTCGTCGAGCGCCTTGACGCCTTTCTCGCCCAGCGCCACCAGCAGCGCCGGCGTCACGCCGGGGAGGACGGCAATGTCGTCGCTGACGCCCAGCTCCTTGCGCTGCGCCTCGAGCTTGGCGTTCTGCTCCTCGAGGAAGGTGCGGGCGCGCTGCTGCAGCTCGCCCGCGACATCCTCGTCGAAGCCTTCGATGCCGGCGAGCTCGTTGAGCGGCACGAAAGCGACCTCTTCGACCGAGGTGAAGCCTTCGGTGACCAGCAGATGGGCGATGACGTCGTCGACATCGAGCGCCTCGATGAACATCTTCGAGCGCGTGCGGAACTCCTCCTGGCGCCGCTCGCTCTCCTCGGCCTCGGTGAGGATGTCGATGTCCCAGCCGGTGAGCTGCGAGGCGAGCCGCACGTTCTGCCCGCGTCGGCCGATGGCGAGCGAGAGCTGGTCGTCGGGCACCACCACCTCGATACGGCGCTGCTCCTCGTCCATCACCACCTTGGCGACCTCGGCGGGAGCGAGCGCGTTGACGACGAAGGTGGCGGGATCCTGCGACCACGGGATGATGTCGATCTTCTCGCCCTGCAGCTCCGCCACCACCGCCTGCACGCGCGAGCCGCGCATGCCGACGCAGGCGCCGACGGGGTCGATGCCGCTGTCGTTGGAGATGACGGCGATCTTGGCGCGCGAGCCGGGATCGCGCGCCACGGCGCGGATCTCGATGATGCCGTCATAGATCTCCGGCACCTCCTGTGCGAACAGCTTGGCCATGAATTGCGGATGCGTGCGCGACAGGAAGATCTGCGGGCCGCGCACTTCCTGGCGCACGTCGTAGATATAGGCGCGCACGCGCTCGCCCTGGCGGAAGCTCTCGCGCGGCAGCAGCTCGTCGCGGCGCAGGATCGCCTCGGCGCGGCCGAGATCGACGATGACGTTGCCGAACTCGACGCGCTTGACCAGGCCGTTGACGATCTCGCCGACGCGGTCCTTGTACTCGTTGAATTGCCGCTGGCGCTCGGCGTCGCGCACCTTCTGCACGATCACCTGCTTGGCCGTCTGCGCGGCGATGCGGCCGAAATCGATCGGCGGCAGCGGATCGGTGATGAAGTCGCCGACCTCGGCCTCCGGGTTGAGGCGCTTCGCCTCGGCGAGCGGGATCTGCGTCGCCTCGTTCTCGACGGGGTCGGCGACCTCGCGGAAGCGCATCAGCCGGATCTCGCCGCTCTTGCGGTCGATCTCGGCGCGGATGTCGTATTCCTGGCCGTATTTGGAGCGGCCGGCCTTCTGGATGGCCTGCTCCATCGCCTGCAGCACCTCGTCGCGGTCGATGCCCTTGTCGCGGGCGACCGTGTCGGCGACTTGCAGGAGCTCGGGCCGGGGGTAACTGGCTTGGATCTGCATGAGCGTCTCTCGACTTTCTCGAACTTTCTAATGGTGCGGTTGGGCGCGGCTCGCCGCCAGCAGCTCGTCGGTGAGCACGAGCTTGGCGCGCGTCACCGCGGCGAGCGGCAAGGCGACGGGCTCGGCATCGACCAGCAGGCGCACCGCCTCGCCTTCGACGCCGAGCAGCTTGCCGCGGAAACGGCGGCGGCCGGCGACCGGCTCACTCAGCTCGACCTTCGCCTCGAAGCCGGCGAAGCGCGCGAAATCCTCGCGCCGCACCAGCGGCCGGTCGATGCCGGGCGAGCTCACCTCGAGCGTATAGGCGCCGGCGATGGGATCGGCGACATCGAGCAGCGCCGAGACCGTGCGGCTGATATCGGCGCAATCCTCGACTGTCATCGCCTGCGCGTCGGCGCGCTCGGCCATGACCTGCAAGGTGGCGCGACGGCCGCCGGTGATGGCGACGCGCACCACGCGGTAGCCCATCGCCTCGAGCGAGGGCGCAATCATCGCCTCGATCTTGCCGGTATCCACGCCGCTCCCTTCGACCGTTGTCGGAAAACAAAAAAAGTGGGCCGTTCGGCCCACCCTTTGGCAGACCCGGATGAACCGGGCCTATGGGACTTTTTTGCGGAATATAGTCATTTTCCCGCGTCCTGCAAGCCCGCGATGGCCGCCATCGCCGACCATCGCGGTCCCCGCGCCCAGCGGGGACCCAGGGCAAGCGTCGTGCCCTTGCTCCTGGGTCCCGGCTTTCGCCGGGGCGGCGAAGATTTCAAATCGAGTCGCCTCCGCGCTCCCGCCGGCGAAACCGCAGGAAGGCGGGCCTGCGTCCGGCGGCGATCGCCTTCTGCTCGTAGCGCGTCTGGGGCCAGTCGGCGGGCCGCTCGCGCCAGTCGCGGGGACCGCGCGCCAGCCAGGTGAAATCGCGATGCGCCGTCGCGCGCTCCAGCATCCAGCCGAGATAATCCGCATCGTCGGTGGCGAGCCGCAGCTCCGCGTCATCGGCCAGCGCAAAGGCAAGGCGGTCGAGCGTCTCGGCCGAGACGATGCGCCGCTTGTGGTGGCGCAGCTTCGGCCAGGGATCGGGAAAGAGGATGAAGGCGCGCGCCAGCGACGCCTCGGGCAGTGCCGCGATGAGGAGGCGCGCATCGTCGACGAGCACCCTCAGATTGCCGAGCGCCTGCCGCTTCGCCTCGGCGAGCAGCTTGACCACGCCGTTCTCGAAGACTTCGCAGCCGATCAGCCCGACCGCGGGGTGCGCCGCCGCTTGCGCCGCGAGATGCTCGCCGCCGCCGAAGCCCACTTCGAGCCACACCGCCTCGACCGGCGGCGTGAACAGCCGGCGCGGATCGAGCACGCCCTCGGCGGGAAGCTCGATGCTGAGCTGCGGCAGCAGCGTCTGCAGCAGCGCCTGCTGGCCCGGCCGCAGCTTGCGGCCGCGGCGGCGGCCATGGACGAGGCGCCGGCGCGGTGCGGCCGCGGCGGGTGCTGCGCTCAGAACGCCCGGCGCAGCGCGTCGACGAGATCGAGCCGCTCCCAGGAGAAGCCGCCGTCGCTCTCGGGCGGGCGGCCGAAATGGCCATAGGAGGAGGTCCGGGCATAGATCGGCCGGTTGAGGGCGAGATGGGTGCGGATGCCGCGCGGCGACAGGTCCATGAGCTCCTGCAGCACGCTCGACAGCTTGTCCTCGTCGACCTTGCCGGTGCCGCCGGTGTCGATATAGACCGAGAGCGGCTTCGCCACGCCGATCGCGTAGGAGACCTGGATGGTGCAGCGCTCGGCGAGCCCCGCCGCCACCACGTTCTTGGCGAGATAGCGCGCGGCATAGGCGGCCGAGCGGTCGACCTTGGTCGGGTCCTTGCCCGAGAACGCGCCGCCGCCATGGGGCGCCGCGCCGCCATAGGTGTCGACGATGATCTTACGGCCGGTCAGCCCGCAATCGCCGTCCGGCCCGCCGATGACGAAGCGGCCGGTGGGATTGACGTAGAAATGCTCCTCGTCGCACATCCAGCCCTGCGGCAGCACGTTCAGCACATGCGGCCGGACGATCTCGCGCACCTCGTCCTGGTCGATCGACGGGTCATGCTGCGTCGAGACCACCACCGAGGTGGCGCGCACCGGCTTGGCATCGACATACTGCAGGCTCACCTGGCTCTTGGCGTCGGGGCCGAGCAGCGGCGCCGCGCCCGAATGGCGCGCCTCGGCAAGCGACTTCAGGATGGCGTGCGCGTAGAAGATCGGCGCCGGCATCAGCTCCGGCGTCTCGCGGCAGGCATAGCCGAACATGATGCCCTGGTCGCCGGCGCCCTCGTCCTTATTGCCGGCGGCATCGACGCCCTGGGCGATGTCTTGGGACTGCTTGTGCAGATAGCACTCGATCGTCGCGTGCTTCCAATGGAAGCCCTGCTGCTCGTAGCCGATGTCCTTGATCGCGTGCCGCGCCACCTCGATCAGCCGCTCCGGCGTCACCCCATCCGGCCCGCGCACCTCGCCCGCCAGCACCACGCGGTTGGTGGTCGCCAAGGTCTCGCAGGCGACGCGGGCCTGCGGGTCGGCGGCGAGAAAGGTGTCCACCACCGCGTCGGAAATGCGGTCGCACACCTTGTCGGGATGCCCTTCCGAGACGGATTCGCTGGCAAAAACATAGTCGCGCTTGGCCACGGTCAATCCCTTCCTGTGCTGGCGTTCGGCGGAGCAGCCGCGATGGCGATGGTCAACGCCTTGTCGGCAAATCCGCTCCCGCCCGTCGCGGGGGCAGCGGAAAGCAGCGACATGTGGCAAGCCCGGCCGGCCGCCGTCAACCCATTTTTTGTTGTCGCGGCAGTGGGCCGGGCCGGCGCCTAACTGTTGTTGGCGCAGGCGTTGGCGATGGCCTTGGTGAGATCGAACAGCCGGCGGCGGATCTGCGCGTCCGGAATGCGGTAATAGGCCCGCACCAGCTCCAGCGTCTCGCGCCGCATCATCGGGTCGGGCTCATAGCGGTGGGCGGCGCCGTCGCCGCTGCCGGGCCCGGCCAACGCCGCCGCCGCGGTCTCGGGATTAATGTCGTCGAAGAAGAACGATACCGGCACGTCGAGCACCCGCGAGAGATCGTAGAGCCGGCTCGCGCCGACGCGGTTGGCGCCGCGCTCGTATTTCTGCACCTGCTGAAAGGTCAGCCCGATCGCCTCGCCCAGCTTCTCCTGGCTCATCCCGAGAAGCGTGCGACGCAACCGAACCCGCGAGCCGACATGGACGTCGATGGGATTGGGCTTGTCTGACTTGCGGCGGCGCCTGCGTCCGACGGTTGGCTTTTGATTCATTAATGCGCCTTCGACGCTTCCGAGACAGGGCTTAGTTAATTCACGCGATCGTATGCGGTCAACCACCGTGATGATCTCTAGCGTGGAATATCGGCGGATAATGCGAATTGATCCCTTAACGGCGATCAAAACGGGAAATGATTCCAGCTATCGCCAGCAGCGCGAGTGCCATCCCCCAGAACAAGGTGTCGCGCATGCGCTCATAAGGTGTGGGCAACAAAGCCTTCGGCAGCGGCGCGTCGAGCACGCCGACGGCGTCGAGGTCGAGTCGGGCGAGCACGCGACCATAGGCGTCGATGACGGCGGAGACGCCGTTATTGGCGGCGCGGACCAGCGGCATCCCTTCCTCGACAGCGCGCACGCGGGCGATGGCGAGATGCTGGAACGGCCCCGAGCTGACGCCATACCAGGCGTCATTGGTCACGTTGAGCAGCCATTGCGGGCGATGCGCGGGGTCGATCACCGCGTCGGGGAAGATCACCTCGTAGCAGATCAGCGGCGAGACCGGCGGCAACCCCGGCAGGTCGAGCGTGCGCGGCCCCGGGCCGCGCGCGAAATCGCCGATGCCGGGCACGATCCGCTCGATCGGCAGGATGCCGCGCAGCGGCACGTATTCGCCGAACGGCACGAGATGCGCCTTGTCGTAAGTGGCGATGGTGGCGCCGGCATCGTCGAGCACCACGAGGCTGTTCCAGACCTGGCGCGGCGGCCAGCCCTCGAGCGGCTCGGCGCGCTCGTCGCCGGTGAGCAGCAGGCCGCCCTTGGGGATCACGCGCGCGATGGCGCTGCGCAGCTCGGGATAGCGCTCGAGCAGCGGCGGCGCCGCCGCCTCGGGCCAGATGATGTCGGACGCCCCCGCCGCGCCCGGCGACGCGCTCAGCGCCAGCAGCTCCCGGAAGTTCTGCCCCAGCGCCTGCGGGTCGTTCTTGAGCGTCTCGGGGATCGACGGCTGCACCAGGCGCAGCATCACGCCGGGCACGGTGGTGCGCGGCGCATCCGCGAGCCGCCACGCGCCGCCGGCCGCCGCGGCAGCGACGAGCAGCAGCGCCGCGAGCGGCGCGCCGAGGCGGCCGCGCCCGAGATCGCCGAGCCGCGCCGGCAAGGCTGCCGCCGTCACCGTGAGCAGGCTCAGCCCGTAGATGCCGAAGAGCGAGGTCGATTGCAGCACGGCAAGGGCGCCGGGGAAGGCGCCGGCCCAGGCGTAGCCGACGAGGTTCCAGGGAAAGCCGGTCAGCACGTGGCCGCGCAGATACTCCGCTGCCGCCCAGCACGCGGCGAGGACCAGGATGCGGGCGCTGCCGGCGAGCCGCAGCCGCTCGCAGGCCTCATAGGCGGCGAGTTGCGCCAGCGCGGTGAAGATCGCAAGCCCCGCCGGCACGCCGGCGACGGCGACGGGCACCATCCACCAGAATCGCGCAATGTCGACGAACAGCGCCGCGGCGATCCAATAGAGCCCGGCGAGAAAGAAGCCGAAGCCGAAGCTCCAGCCGAGCAGCAGGGCGCCGCGCCGGTCGCGCGAGCCGTCGGCGAGCCAGACCAGGCCGGTGAAGGAGATGACGAGCACCGGCGTGAGATCGACCGGCGACAGCGACGCGGCGGCGAGCGCGCCGAGCAGCAAGGCGAGGCCGTAGCGGCGCCAGCCGGCAAGGCCTGAGCACCACAGCGCACCGCGCTGCAGCGGCGCCAAGGGGCCGACGGCGCGGAAGGCCATCTCGCCGCCCGCGTCAGGCATCGGGCTCGGCCGGCGCCGCCGGCAGGTTGCGCAGCCGCAGCCGCTTGATGCGCCGGGGATCGGCATCGAGCACTTCGAACTCGATGCCCGAGGGATGGCGCACCACCTCGCCGCGGCCCGGCACGCGGCCGGCCAGCGCGGAGACCAGGCCGCCCAGGCTCTCGACGCCCTCCTCTTGCTCCGGCTGCAGCAGCGCCGCCGGCACGCGCTGCTGCAGCGCGTCGATCTTGATGCGGGCATCGGCGATGAGCGTGCCGTCGGGACGTCCGATCAGCTTCGGCTGGTCGGCGTCGTCGTGCTCGTCCTCGATCTCGCCGACGATCTCCTCGATCACGTCCTCGATGGTGACGAGCCCGTCGATGCCGCCGAACTCGTCGACCACCAGCGCCATGTGCACGCGCGACAGCCGCATCTGCAGCAGCAGATCGAGCACCGCCAGCGACGGCGCGACGAACAGCACCTTGCGCGCGATCTTGACCAGCGGCACCGCCTTGCCGTCGGCGGCGTAGGGCAGCAGATCCTTGATGTGGACGATGCCGACGACGTCGTCGAGCCGCTCGCGGTAGAGCGGCAGGCGCGAATGGCCATGCTCCACCATCTGCTTCACCGCTTCGGCGAAGGGCGTGTCGATCTCGAGCGCCAGGATGTCGACGCGCGGCACCATGATGTCGGCGGCGGCGAGCTCGTGCAGCTTGAGGATGTTGGTGAGGAGCGTCCGCTCATGCGGATCGATCGGCTCCTCCTCCTCGTGCTCCTCGATTAGCTCCTCGAGCTCCTCGCGCAGGCTGGTCTCGCCATTGCGCTGGCCGACGAGCTGGCGCAGCCAGTTGCGCAGCCCGTGCAGCGGTCCTTCGTTCCCCGGCCCGGGCGCGGCGTCAGCCATGCGATGCCTCCGGCAGCCGATAGGGATCGGCGATGCCGAGCCCGACCAGCACGCGCGTCTCGAGCGCCTCCATGCGCTCGGCCTCGGCGGCGATCTCGTGATCGAAGCCCAGGAGATGCAGCACGCCATGGACGACGAGATGGGCGAGATGGCCGGCGAGCGGCTTGCCTTGCGCTTGCGCCTCGGCCGCGACCGTCTCGAAGGCCAGAACCACGTCGCCCAGCAGCAGCGGCGCGCCCGGCGGCGCCGTCGCGCCGTCGCTCGCGGCGAAGGACAGAACGTTGGTCGGCGCATCGCGCCCGCGCCAGTCGCGATTGAGCCGGCGCAGCAGCGCGTCGTCCGCCAGCACGATGGCGAGCTCGGCCCGGCCGCGCGGCACGCCGCCGCCGGCAAGCGCCGCCCGCGCCGCCCGGTCGCAGACGCGCTCCACCTCCGGCAGCGCACGGCGCCAGAGGGGCGAGGGCTCGGCCAGATCGATATCGACCGAGCCGGCGGGGTCAGTTTCGTCGGTCATCGGCCTTCTTGGCGCGCGCCGCTTCGCGCTTGCGGTCGCGCTGGTCGTAGGCGCGCACAATGCGCGAGACCAGCGCGTGACGCACCACGTCGGTCTCGTTGAACTCCACCACCGTGATGCCGTCGACGCCGCGCAGCGTCTCCAGCGCGTCGCGCAGCCCGCATTGCGCCCCCTGCGGCAGGTCGACCTGCGAGAGATCGCCGGTGACCGCCATGCGCGCGTTCTCGCCGAGCCGCGTCAGGAACATCTTCATCTGCACCGGCGTCGTGTTCTGTGCCTCGTCGAGGATGACGAAGGCGTTGGCGAGCGTGCGCCCGCGCATGAAGGCGAGCGGCGCGATCTCGATCTCGCCGCTGGCCAAGCGCTTCATCACCTGGTCGCCCGGCAGCATGTCGTAGAGCGCATCATAGAGCGGGCGCAGATAGGGGTCGACCTTCTCGCGCAAATCGCCCGGCAGGAAGCCCAGCCGCTCGCCCGCCTCGACCGCCGGCCGCGACAGCACGATGCGCTCGATCGCGCCCGACATCATCATGTCGACCGCGGTGGCCACGGCGAGGTAGGTCTTGCCGGTGCCGGCGGGGCCCAGCCCGAACACCAGCTCGTTCTCGCGCAGCGCGCGGATATAGGCGGCCTGGTTGGGGCTGCGCGCGGAGATGCGGCGCTTCCGGGTGCGGATCTCCTCGCCCTCGCTCCAGAGCTCGCGCCGGCCCGGCTGGCTCTGCGCCAGCCGCAGCGCCGCGTCGACCGCCGCGCCGTCGACCTCGAGGCCGCGCTTCAGCCGGTCGTAGAGCGCCGCCAGCGCCGTCCGTGCCACGTCGGTGCGCTGGGTCGGGCCGGAGATGGCGATGCGGTTGCCGCGCGAGACGACGGAGACGCCGAGTTGGCGCTCGATGCGATCGAGATTCTCGTCGCGCTCGCCGAAGAGTTGCGCCAGCAGCGAGTTGTCGTCGAACTGCATCTGTACGCGGCCGTCGGCGGCGTCGTGGCTCATGCCGGCATCTCCGCCGCTTGCGCTGCGAGCTCGCCGGCGAGGCTGTTGGCGAGCGCCGCCGTGAGCCGCACCGGCGCCAGCGCGCCGATGAGCCGGTCGGGCGCTTGCGCATGCACCGCCTGGAGATAGGGGGTGCGGCCGACAAGCTGGCCCGGATGGCGCCCCCGCTTCTCGAACAGCACGTCGAGCGTGCGGCCGATCGAGGCGGCGTTGAAGGCCCGCTGCTGCTCGGCGAGCAGCGCCTGCAGCTCCGCCAGCCGCGCGGTCTTGACCGCGTCCGGCACCTGGTCCGGCATTTGCGCCGCCGGCGTGCCCGGCCGCGCGCTGTATTTGAACGAGAAGGCCTGCGCAAAGCCGATCTCGCGCGCGAGATCCAGCGTCTGGGCGAAATCACCGTCGCTCTCGCCGGGAAATCCGACGATGAAATCCGAGGAGAAGGCGATGTCGGGCCGCGCCCGGCGCAACCGCTCGATGACGCGACGATAATCGTCGGCATCGTGGCGGCGGTTCATCGCCGCGAGCACGCGGGAGGATCCCGACTGCACCGGCAGGTGCAGGAAGGGCATGAGAAGCGGCACGTCGCGATGCGCCGCCACCAGCTCGTCATCGACATCGAGCGGATGCGAGGTGGTGTAGCGGATGCGCCGGAGCTCCTCGATCCCGGCGAGCGCCCGGATGAGCCGCCCCAGCCCCCAGGCGCCGCCCTCGGCCGTGCCGCGATAGGCGTTGACGTTCTGGCCCAGCAGCGTGATCTCGCGCGTGCCTTGCGCCGTGAGCCGGCGCGCCTCGGCGAGGATCGCCGCCGCCGGCCGCGAGAGCTCCGCGCCGCGCGTATAGGGCACGACGCAGAAGGTGCAGAACTTGTCGCAGCCCTCCTGCACCGACAGGAAGGCCGAGACGCCTTGCGGCGCCGCGGCCTCCGGCAGGAAGTCGAACTTGGCCTCGGCGGGGAACTCGGTGTCGAGCACATGGCCGCCGGCGCGCGCCGCCTGCGCCACCATCTCGCCCAGGCGATGATAGGTCTGCGGCCCCAGCACGATGTCGACATAGGGCGCGCGCGCCAGGATCTCGGCGCCCTCGGCCTGGGCGACGCAGCCGGCGACGGCGAGGATCAGGCGCTCGCCGGCTTCGGCCTTGCGCGTCTTGAGCGGGCGCAGCCGGCCCAGCTCGGAGAACACCTTCTCCGCCGCCTTCTCGCGAATGTGGCAGGTGTTGAGGATCACCATGTCCGCGTCGTCGGGCGCGGCAGTGGGCGCGTAGCCGAGCGGCGCCAGAACGTCCGCCATGCGGGC
>JBKQTR010000475.1:0-4386 GCA_052143095.1 Allostellaceae bacterium | reverse complement strand
CGTTTGCACTTCGATGATCTTGCCCTTGAAGGACCCTGGCTCGGCGGTCCCAGCGATCTGCCGCCACACGGCGATCGGGATGATCACTGACAGCATCTTGTAACGGCTCCCTTTGCCCGCCGCGAATCGAAGGAAAACGGTCTCGCTGTTTCTAATCCCGCCGTTAGCGACTGTGCCGTGGACCAAGCTCGCGATGTTAATCGCGCCGGCGACGGCGCGATCATCCGACGCTTCGAGCCCGCGCAGCGAGACCGTCGAGAAGCTCCATTTCCAGGTACCGAGTTTGCCTTTCCAGGTCGCATCGATCCGCACGCTGTACGTATGCTGTGGCTGGAGTGACTGCCTCGGGATGAGGCAGATCACGCCGAACTGGCCGAACGATGTTGCCGGATACTCAGGGTCCGAAAGGAAAAACTGTACGGGATTGCCGTTGGCATCGGTAAGCTTCGCGGTGACATTCGTGACCTTATCGAACGGTGGAAACTGCAGCGTGATCGGATAGCCCCCGGTGCCATGGTTGGGGATCGGGTTGGGGAACTCTCTGCCGTAGTCCAATGGAACATCTGCTTGCTTGTCTGCAGGATACCCGACGGGCCAGTTACCGCCCCTGCGCGTGGCGTTTTCGAACCTCAACGCAGCCGTCAGCATCCCATCGGGAAGGCGGGCATAACCGACACCGATCCGCTCGAGCTGGGGATCGAGCATCGGGCGGCGGTGGTACATGCCGGCCATCCAGACGTCGATCGCGACGGCGAGATCAGAGACGCCGATGAACAAATCTGCCCCCTTGGCACATGCCGCACCCGCAGCGCTCGCACCGGGCAGGTTCGACCGCTGGGTGTGAGGATTGAGCCCTGCCATCGCGTCGGTGCCTTGGTTCTGCAGCATGTAATTTGCGTGCTCCATGCACCCCGCGCTGAGCTTTCGATCGAGCTTAACCGGCGTCAGCCCAGCGAGCTGGCGGTATTGATTGAGCAGACGTAGTGCTTGCTCGTCGGGTGGCTCGGCCTTGGCTTGTGGTACGCTCGTGGTCAACAAGATCAGCAGCGCGACGCGCCAGTACATGGGGTCAACACCCTTGTGCAAAGTTGCCTGGCGTTCGGGTTTCCGCGCGTGCGTCGTTATGAACCTTTGTCGGCGGCCTCGGCAAGAGATCCCTCCGCGCAGCGCTGGCGATGCGCATCCGGCCGCGTCACGCGACGGCGGCGGTGTACTTGTCACGATTTCACCCTCATCACGGTCGCCCGACGTTAAGTGGACCTAATCACGAGCGCGTTCACATGGAGGTCATGATCGCTGCAATTTGGTTCGCACCGCATCCGACCTCTGCCAACCCTGCCGCGGCTGTGCTGCCGATTCCGGAATCGTTCGCCAATCCCGATGCCAATAGTGGCAGGAATCATCGCGGGTGCTCGTTATATTGTCCGGGGTTTTCTTTGGATACGGCTTCGTTCGCGAGTGGACGCAAATCACCTGAGCATCAGTATCAGCGAGCATCCTGGTGCACGACTTCAAGCACCATACTGCCGAGGCGCTGCCGGAACTGCTCCGCCAGCTCAAGGCGAGCGGCTACAAGGTGGTGCACATGGTGCCGAAGGGCGAGGTCACCACGGTGCCGAAGTACGACGAAATGCTCGCGCACGAGGACAAGCTCTCGTCCAACAACACGCGGCCTGAGAGCAGCGTCATCCGCACGATCGGCGAGTGAATAACAGCTTCATGCATTTGCAGGTCGTCAGTGACACGTCGAATGGCAACAAGAGACCGGCAGTTGCTAGCGAGCTCAAGCGGGCACCGAGCTTGCGATCTTCCAAGAGCCTTGGGATCCAGAGCGGTGCGCCCCAGCAACTTTCTCCGAGGCTAGGATTTGGGCATCGATTTCCCAGACGGTGAGGCAGCAGTCGTATGAGTGCGAGACGTGATCGGCTGCGAAGCAGTAATCCAGACCTCAGATCAAACTACATGGCGGATGGTCTTAGTCGAACCGAAGGAATTGAAATACCCACCGCCGCCAACCGATGACGCTCCATGCACCTATTGGAGGGTCAGGGAGCAGATCGCTTAGCGCCACAGCTTTCAGACAGGATCGTGTCCGGTCTGCGAGGATTACACGCATGACCAACCTTCTCGAACAAGCAATTCTTGGCCTGATGGCGAACCTCTCGACCTTCTTCGAGTTCGTCCTAGCAGGGGTGGCCGCCGGTTCGTTGGCCATAGTGCTTTGTGTTTTGCTGGGGAGCGCTAAGCGCAGGACGTGATGACCGAGGACGCATGTTCAGATCGTGCCTAACTCTGCGGAACACAGGCGATACGCCGAAGTAGCGGAAGCTGACCACGCAACAGCAAGGCTCAGATCGGTTGATGTGGGCCGAGCTAGCGGCGTTGAGGGACAAAGTGGCCGACTACACGGTGCCAAGGAAGCGCAGTTGCCCAGGGTGACGCAGAGTGATGGAAAGGCGTAAGCCGGCGGCCGAGGAGTGATATAATAATAGCGATTTGGGACTGCGCTGAGAGGAGGGGGCAATGAAATCACCCGTCGTAAAGCGGTCAGTCATCCTTGCTGGACACAAGACGAGCGTTAGCCTTGAGGATGCGTTTTGGCTAGGCCTCAAAGATATCGCCAGGACCCGTCGGATGGCGATGTCCGATCTGGTCAGCAGCATCGATAGCGAGCGCGAGCAAGGTAATCTCTCGTCGGCCTTACGTCTGTTCGTGCTCAATCACTACCAGGCGCGAGCAGCGTAATCGGCGCGGCGAACAGACGGAACGGTGCGTTTTAAAACGCACGCGCTGCTTAATCGCGGTAAGGGCTCACTACGAAAGCAAGGACGAAGCCGGCGGGCAAAGCCGCCGGATCGTCCCATCACCACGATCAGCCTGAGGCCCGTCCCCCTTAGGACCAGCCTTTAAATCCCAGCAGCAAAGCGTTTGAACGCCCGGTTCAATAGTGCCAGCACAGGTGCCGAGCGACGGCTGTCTGCAGCTTGAGTTGGGCAATACCCAAGGTTGGGAGGTCGTAGTGCCGGTAGTGACCCCGCTGCCACCAGATAAACGTTCCATCTGGGGCCGCCATGCGGACGGTCTCCTTTTTCAGCTTATTTAATTTCTGAGCGTTCGAGCAGAGCTGCGCGTCGAGGCCAAGTACGAAGTCGTCGAGAAGACCTAAACGAAGCTGCCCGCTGCAGCCGCTCGCGGCGGCCTCGATGAGCGATTTTACCAAGGTGATGGGGACCTCCACCGGGGCGGCGGGGCACCATCGCCGAACTATCGCCAACCACTTCACGGGATCGACCGTGGATGCTTGGGCCGGCGTTCCTGCCATGTCGACGTCCTCCTGGGCGCGCGAATCGCCTCCAACTTTGAGCGCCGACGCGTCGCCGAGGTCAAGGCGTTCTCGCTAAATCTCGCAGCTCACCCGATTGCCGCCACCGCGAAGGTCGCCGCCGGCGGTGCCGCCGCCAAGACGCTGCACGACTCCGGTCATGACCCGTGGACGATCGTTGCCGTTGTCGACGGCCTCGTCCTGATCCAGCAGGCGCGTCGCTGCGCCAATTCGGTGGAGAGGTCGCGACGATCGTGCTGGACCGTGGCGGTGAGGACTAAGCTACCTGCCGCATCCGCGTCGCCGGCAACCTAGCCATGAAGGTCCTGCGTCAACTCACCTGGAGGCGGGAGCGGCAAACTTGGTGCCTCCGCCCTTCCGGAACGCCATTCTTCGGGGCGAAGGTCGATGAGTGAGCGAGTTTGCGGCTTGAGCCTGAGTTTTGGCAGTACCTAGCAGAAATTGCCTATGAACGGCAAGTGACGCGATCTCAGCTCGTTAGCGTCATTAACTGTGAAAACCAGCACTCCACCTGTCAGACATTGTCCGCAAAAGTGTTTTCGATCTTTCGGCGAGCATCCTGGGAGTGCTTTAGCGGCGCGGTCAGCGATTTGCTCGACCGCGCTGAGCGGTCAAGCTCCGAAGCCGCATAGCGGCGCGCCGAAGGCGCGGAGCTTGACGGCGAAAGCGCGGATCGAGCGATCATCCATTTGCCGCGATGCAGGTTGCCGTCGGACACTGTCCGAAAGATCGAGTACTAAATTTTACACATTAACCAGCATAAGGGGAAGCACGTATCACTAGCCTCGGCGCGTAGGATATTCGTGGCTCAGCATAGTACACAATCGTCACTAACCTACGGATGAGCCTATGGGTCTTGCATAAATGCAGTGTCCGCAGTGCGACGCTCTCTTTGCATTTCAGACAGCCTCGATTCCGGCGCTTGATAGCTCCATCGCGTCTAGCGGCCGGCAGCGGGTTCGCGGGTGATGATCGGCATTTCGGATACCCCGTCAGGTACAATTAGCGGCGCTGCCGTCGCAGCTACAATGGTCTCCACCTCG
>JBKQTR010000474.1:0-24324 GCA_052143095.1 Allostellaceae bacterium | reverse complement strand
GAAGCGGTCGGGCAAGGTCAGCGGCCGCAGCTTCAGGCCGTGATCGAGCAGGCCCTTCAGCGCCAGATGCTGCAGCACCTGGCTGGCAAAGCCGCCGATCGCGCCTTCCTCCACCGTCACCAGCACCTCGTGCTCGCGCGCCAGACGCTCGAGCAGCGCCTCGTCCAGGGGCTTGGCAAACCGCGCATCCGCCACCGTCGTCGAGAGCCCCATCGCCTGCAGCTCGTCCGCCGCCTTCAGGCATTCCTGGAGACGCGCCCCGAAGCTCAGCAGCGCGATCGTCGTCCCCTCGCGCAGCACCCGGCCCCGGCCCAGCGCCAGCACCTCGCCGCGCGCCGGCAGCGCCAGCCCGATCCCCTCGCCGCGCGGGTAGCGCACCGCCGACGGACGGTCGTCGATCGCCGCACAGGTCGCCACCATGTGCATCAGCTCGACCTCGTCCGCCGCCGCCATGATCACGAACCCCGGCAGGCAGCCGAGATAGGCCACGTCGAACGAGCCCGCATGCGTCGCCCCGTCCGCCCCCACCAGACCCGCACGGTCCAGCGCAAAGCGAACCGGCAGGCGCTGGATCGCCACGTCATGCACCACCTGGTCATAGGCCCGCTGCAGGAAGGTCGAGTAGATCGCCGCGAACGGCTTCAGGCCCTCGCACGCCATCCCGGCCGCGAACGTCACCGCATGCTGCTCGGCAATGCCGACGTCAAAGCACCGCTTGGGGAACCGCTCCGCGAACTTGTCCAGGCCCGTCCCCGACGGCATCGCCGCCGTCACCGCCACGATCCGGTCGTCCGCCGCCGCTTCCGCGATCAGCGCCTTGGCGAACACGCTGGTGTAGCCCGGCGGACCCGCCTTCCCCTTCACCTGCGCCCCGGTCGCGACGTCGAACTTCACCACCCCGTGATACTTGTCCGCCGCCGCCTCCGCCGGAGCGTAGCCCCGGCCCTTCTGCGTCACCACATGCACCAGCACCGGGCCGGGCTCGGCGCTGTCGCGCACGTTCTTCAGCACCGGCAGCAGGTGATCGATGTTGTGGCCGTCGATCGGGCCCACATAGTAGAACCCCAGCTCCTCGAACAGCGTGCCGCCGGTCACGAAGCCGCGCGCATACTCCTCCGCCCGCGCCGCCGCCCGCTCCAGCGATTTCGGGAACCGCTTCGCCATCTCCCGCGCCAGGTGGCGCAGCGACTGATAGGATTTCGACGACAGCAGCCGCGACAGATAGGCGCTCATCGCCCCCACCGGCGGCGCGATCGACATGTCGTTGTCGTTCAGGATCACGATCAGACGCGAATCCATCGACCCCGCATTGTTCATCGCCTCATACGCCATCCCGGCGCTCATCGCCCCGTCGCCGATCACCGCGATGACCTGGTTCTTCTCCCCCTTCAAGTCGCGCGCCACCGCCATCCCGAGACCCGCCGAGATCGAGGTCGAGCTGTGCGCCGCGCCGAACGGGTCGTAGACGCTCTCCGCCCGCCGCGTGAAGCCCGACAACCCACCCCCCTGCCGCAGGCTGCGCATCCGGTCGCGACGACCGGTCAGGATCTTGTGCGGGTAGGCCTGGTGACCGACATCCCAGATCAGCCGGTCGCGCGGCGTGTCAAAGACGTAATGCAGCGCCACCGTCAGCTCCACCACCCCGAGACCCGCCCCGAGGTGTCCCCCCGTCACCGAGACGGCGTCCACCAACTCCCGCCGAAGCTCGTCCGCCAGCTGCCCGAGATCGCTCTCCGGCAGACGACGGATGTCCTCGGGAAAACGCACCCCGTCCAGCAGCGGGGTGTAGTTGCCGCGTTGCAACGTGTCTTCCTTCCCGTCCTGGCGCTCTGCTGCGGGGGTCTTTGCCACGGCTGTAATCCTCTTTTGAGGGCGACATCGCCCCGCTTATTTGGGGAGAACTAAACACAGATGACTAGGATTGGCAAATTGCACGTCTAGGAGCCCTTCCCGGACCCTCTCTCCAGCCAACGTTGGCCGGCGCGCGAGTATCCCTTCGAGAGGGTTAACGAAATCATGCCGCCGCCCGGGCATCGGATGCGCGGATAGCGGGCGCGGACGAGCCCTAGCCGATAAGTGTTTTCCACGTATAATGCGGCCGCTATAAGGGATTAGCGGAGATACGAGCCGCTTGTGACCCGAAAGGAGCGCGTATGCGGGTGGTCCTGGCCCAACCCAGGGGCTTCTGTGCCGGCGTCGAGCGGGCGATCGAGATCGTCGAGCGCGCGATCGAGAAATATGGTCCGCCGATCTATGTCCGGCACGAAATCGTGCATAACCGCCATGTGGTGGAGCGGCTGCGGGCCAAAGGCGCGCATTTCGTCGACGAGCTCGACGAGATCCCGCCGGGCAGCGTCACCATCTTCAGCGCCCATGGCGTCTCGAGCGCGGTCGAGGACGCCGCCGCCGGGCGCGACCTGCCGGTGATCGACGCGACCTGCCCGCTCGTCTCCAAGGTGCACAGCGAGGGACAGCGCTACGCCAACCAGGGACGCGAGATCATCCTCATCGGCCATGCCGGGCATCCCGAGATCGAAGGCACGATGGGGCGGATCAACGGCAAGGTCCATCTCATCTCCCGCGCCGAGGAAGTGGCCGGCCTCACCGTGAGCGACCCGACCAAGCTCGCCTTCATCACCCAGACCACCCTCAGCGTCGACGACACCCGCGCGGTGATCGACGCGCTGCGCGAGCGCTTTCCCACCATCGTCGGTCCCGACACCAAGGACATCTGCTACGCCACGCAGAACCGCCAGCACGCCGCGCGCGAGCTGGCGCTCGATGTCGATGTCGTCCTCGTCGTCGGTGCCGCCAACAGCTCGAACTCCAACCGCCTGCGCGAGATCGCCGCCGAGCAGGGCGTGCCGGCCTATCTTATCGCCGATGCCGACGCGCTCGACCCGCGCTGGCTCAAAGACGTCGAGTCCGTCGGTATCACCGCCGGCGCCTCGGCGCCCGCGGAGCTCGTGCAGCAGCTCATCGACCGGCTGCGCGAGCTTGCCGAGGTCGAGCTCTCGACCCTGCCGGGCATCACCGAGAATGTCCGCTTCCGCATGCCGCCCGAGCTTGCCGACACCGTTGCCTGATCCCAGATAAGGCGCAAACCCGCGAGAGGACAGTCCGTTGGCCGTTCCACTGCACCAAAAGATCCGCGTCGGCGCCTATGTCGCCGCGCAGCGCCTCAAGGGCGTCGAGCGCTACCCGCTCGTGCTCATGCTGGAGCCGCTGTTCCGCTGTAATCTCGCCTGCGCCGGCTGCGGCAAGATCGACTATCCCGACGCCATCCTCAACCAGCGCCTGTCGGTCGAGGAATGCCTCCAGGCAGTGGATGAATGCGGCGCGCCGGTAGTGTCGATCGCCGGCGGCGAGCCGCTGCTCCACCGCGAGATCGACGAGGTCGTCCGCGGCATCATCGCGCGCAAGAAGTTCGTCTATCTCTGCACCAACGCGCTGCTGATGGAGAAGAAGCTCCATCTCTTCCAGCCCAACCCGTTCTTCGTCTGGTCGGTGCATCTCGACGGCGACCAGGAGATGCACGATCATTCCGTATGCGAGGACGGCGTCTACGAGCGCGCGGAGGCGGCGATCGCGCTGGCGAAATCTAGAGGCTTCCGCGTCAACATCAACTGCACGCTGTTCGACGGCGCCAAGCCCGAGCGCGTCGCCAAGTTCTTCGACCATGTCATGGCGATCGGCGTCGACGGCATCACCGTGTCGCCGGGCTATGCCTATGAGCGCGCTCCCGACCAGGCGCATTTCCTCAACCGGCGCAAGACCAAGGAGCTGTTCCGCGACGTCTTCCGCCGCGGCCGCGGCCACAAATGGTCGTTCAGCCAATCCTCGCTGTTCCTCGATTTCCTCGCCGGCAATCAAAGCTACCATTGCACGCCCTGGGGCAACCCGACGCGCAACTATTTCGGCTGGCAGCGTCCCTGCTACCTGCTCGGCGAAGGCTACGCCAAGAGCTTCAGGGAACTGATGGAGGAGACGAATTGGGACGCCTACGGCACCGGCAATTACGAGAAATGCGCCGACTGCATGGTGCATAGCGGCTATGAGGCCACCGCGGTGGTCGATGCCGTGAAGCACCCGCTGAAGGCGCTCGGCGTGGCCCTCAAGGGCGTCACCACCGAGGGCGGCTGGGCAGCGGAGATCCCGCTCGACGGCCAGCGCCCGGCCGAATTCGTCTTCTCGCGCCATGTCGAGGACGCGGCAGCGCGCATCCATGCCGAGCGCGAGGCGGCGAAGAGCCGGCCGAGCGCGGCGGAATAACGCAGCCGCCGAAAGGCCGGGCATGGGCCCGGCCTTTGCCTGCCGCCTGCGACATAATGACTCCGGCCGCAAACCCGCCCGGCCCCTTCCATCGGAATGCCACAATCGCCGCCTTCAGTGACGGCATTCCGTTGGCACGGTTGGGGACGGCAATGCAGGTCCAGTTCGAGTACGAAGACGCGACTCGCCTTTACCGCAAGAAGATGACCGAGAGCGATCGCCTGTTCCGCCTCGCGCCGCCCACGCCCAGCGCCGCGCTGTCGCATTGCGCTGACGAGACCTGGTATCTCTGCGACGATGCTGGGCGGCTCATCGCCCGGGTCAGCCGCGCCGGCGTGCGGCTCGCCTGAGCGCCGGGCTACCGCACGCCGTCGTTCTTCAGACGGGCGGCTTCGGCGCCGAACACGCCGCCGAGATAGCGCAGATCGTCGGCGCGCGCCTTGTCGCTGATGCCGCGCGCATCCATCAGGAACTGAACCGCCCGCGCCTGCAGATGGCGGATCAAGCCGCCTTTGGGATCCGTCGGCGTGATGGATTTCGCCCCGGCGGGGGTTTGGCCCTCCATGAGCGTATCGTAGAGCGCCGCAAGCTCCTCGAACTCCTTGGCGATAGCCGGCGTGCGCGCCGATGCGGCCGTCTTGCGCGCATAATCCGCTCGCCGCTGCAGCAGCGACATCCAGCCGAAATCAACCCCGGTTTCCATCCGACCGCTCCCGTCCGATCAGGCCCGATCCCCTTCGAATTACCGGGAAGTTCTTGTCATTTTGCTAACGGCCCGGGCCGACCATCGGCGGCCGCGCAGGCGAGCACTGGCGCGGCGCGGCGCAGGGCGCGGAGCGCGGCGCTCGTTTCGTGGGCGATACGCAACAATGCGGGGAGCTGCATCGGGTAACGGAAGATAGATAGTAGCACCGCCCCGAGCGCGGCATGTCCTTCGGCATCGAGCCCCACCAGCGCCGCCGGTGGCAGCCGGCGCCGGGCGGGGTCGGCGACGGCCCGCAGCACCAGGAACGGCATCCCCGCCGCGACCGCGGCCTCAGCCACGAGATGGCTTTCGAGATCGCAAGCGATGGCGCCGCCGGCGCGGAGCGCGCGCTTGCGCTCAGGCGTGGCGACGATCCCCGCGGCACCGAGCACATCGCCGGTCGCCACGGCGATGCCCGCCTGTGCCAGCGCCGCCGCAACCGCCCGATGCCAAGCGCGATCGACCGCGAGGCGACCGCCGGCCTCGTCGCGCACCGCCAGCGGCAGCAGCAACTGGCCCGAGGCGAGCGCGGGATCAAGGCCGCCGCAGATGCCGAAGCTGAGGAGCCCGCTCGCGCCCTCGGCGACGAGCCGCGCGATGATGGCCGCCGTGCGCACGCCATCGCCGCCCGCCGCCGCCGCGCGCATGCCCGCACGCCGGGCGATCGTCGCCTCTGCGGCAAGGCCGGTGACCGCGGCAAGCGGCATCACAAGCCGTAGGCGAAAAAAGAAGGGAAAGCCCGAGGAAATATGCAGCTTTTGGGTCCCGGGCTCACCATGATTAGTACCATCTCTCAGCACCACCAATGCCCGCGTTGACTTTCCGGCTGGTGCCGGCCAGGGCCGTATTGGATCGCGGCCGAACAGGATTTCAAGATAAGCCCGGGGCTGGATTGATCTAGGTAATGTTGGTCCGATAGCCGTCGGCACAAAACTCCAGCAAGCGGCCCTCTCTCGGAAGCGGATTTTCTCAAGCCTTGTAGTAGCTTCTACATCGTTACTCAAGCGGCCAACGAAGAGATCAGGCTGAAATCAGCGGGACCGCTATCCGCTCAGGTTTCGATGGGAAGCATCCTGATTTGACGCTTCATGCAACGCCGCGAAAACCATAAGATCGCTAGATATTTCGTTCGTGCCTCCGGGTTACGCCGGCGATGGCGGCGGCCGCTGAAGATTGGCGACGGTCAGCAAGAGGAATTGGCGCAGGAAACATCGCGGATTCACCGGAAGACGTGGCCCACGTGGGCGGTGGAGGTCGAGTGCGCAGAGCAGAGGGCCGATGCCAGACCGCCGGAACAGCGGTCTTCACGATTTCTCAACCATATCGCGGAATAATCGACCTGCGCTGTCAGGGGTCGCTTATGCCGCGTGGGCGTATTCTTGTAGTTGAAGACTACCAGCAGCTACGCGACCTAATGCAGGCGGTGCTCCAGGAGGCTGGCGGGTATGCTGTCGAGACCGCCTACAATGGCGAATGCGCCCAGCGCCTGATAGCCGATCAGCCATTTGACCTGGTTGTATTGGACATCGGCCTGCCCGGCAGACTGAGCGGTGTAGAGGTTGCCGACTTGGTACGCGCACGGCTCCGCTGCCCGATCCTCTTTATCTCTGGCCGCGACCCCTCCAGCGCCGATTGTCCACAATGCGTCGGGCCCGGCGACCGCTTTTTGCGCAAGCCGTTTACGATGAGCGCGCTGCTCGCCGAAGTCTTGGGCCTCGTAGGGGGCAGCATTCCGAACGGAGTTAAGCCAGTCGGACCGCAACGAGGAACCGACCGCACATCCGAGCAATGTCGAGACTGACAACGGGCCGGTCACGACGGCTTCGCTATTATTAAGAGCTGGTCCCGCCAATGCGACGGTTGAGGGAATGGCGCCGCACCAAACGATGAAATATGTCGGCCATTACCATGGCGCAATCACAAGCCGCGGCATCGAAGGGGAATCGTCCCGGGCCGGGATCGCCGTGATATTCGTTGAGAATGGTCTCGATGTTGCCGAATGAGGTCTCGTCGTTGGCGGCGATGGTCGGGTCATGTCGAGGCATGTGCTTGCTCCTGAGTCTCTACACATGAACACTTCGATCGTGGTTAATGCACCGAGGATCGCGAGAATCGCCGGCCAGGGCGCGGTCCGCCGCAATGCTCAATCGGCGAGCGTTGGGTGGACATCGGCAGCCGGAGGCCGCTAACGCCCGACTTCGACGATCTCGCGTTTGATCGTCGCTGTGCGCTGCCTCACACGGCGATCAGCCGCGAGACGGACAAGTTCGTCCGCTCTCTGACGGACGATGCGACCGAGCTCCCGTGCAAACGGATTGCCGATCAAGCTTGCTTTGCCGTGGAGCATCTGCGGCGTTTTGTCTTGGACGGGGTTTACACACCTTTTACCCGCTCCTGGGAGCGTGGCCGAAGCGGCGCCATCACAGGCGCAGTTCCTGGTATGGGGGCCTATGATGAGGCGCTTCACGAAAGTCGAAGTTGGGCAACGGTTTCAGTCAATCGGTGCGGTCACCGGGACACCGGCGTCGACCTATCAGGTGCAATCGTTATTCCGCAGTCGTATCGACCAACTCGAATACGCACGCCTCGCCGCCATCGACGATCCGACGGCGATAAAAAGCATCGCCGTCTCGGCTTTGCTGAACGCGCGTCAGTTTAGCGTCGTGTGCTAGGCACGCTCGGGCAGCAACGGCGAACGGATGTCGAGCGTGGCATGCCACCACCGTCCACCGAAAAGGTCGTCGAGAATATTCGCAGGACCCTCCATGCGGGCCTGTCGCATTATGCCGCTCTGTTTCCCGAAACCTTGGATGAGCCTGGGGAAGACGAGCTGGTGGAATTGAGCCTCGTGCTTGGCGTGGAATGGCCGGGAGCTGCTTCGACCAGTAAAGCGAAACGGGAACGGAAGCAGATTGGACTCCTGCTGCGCACGCTCTCCGAAGCCGCGCGAGAGGATCAACAAGCGACATACGAGAAGCGCGAAGCGGCAAGGCTCTCGGGCGCTGATCCCGGCGCGATCCCGCTGGTGACGGTCGCGACAGATCATTGGCTGGAGCGCTGGCTGACGGGCAAAGAGCGAAAGCGGAGCTGAGTTAACTCCGGTTCGCCGCAACCGATCTCTGGATGGCTTTGATCTGCCCAGCGTCTTCGCTTTCCGCGCCTTTCGGCTAGGACCAGTTCACATGCCGTAGGCGAGCGACGTGTCGTTGCCGTTGCGCAGATTGCGGTAGCGCGCCAGCGCCCAGAGCGGAAAGAAGGCGCGATAGCCGTGATAACGGAGATAGAAGACGCGCGGGAAGCCCACCGCGGTATACCAGGCCTCGTCCCAAAGCCCGTGCGGCTGCTGCGTCGAGACGAGAAAGCCAATGCCGCGCGCCACCGCGGGGTGGTCGACCTCGCCCGCGGCCATCAACCCAAGCAGCGCCCAGGCGGTCTGCGACGCCGTGCTCTCCTGGCCCTCGCCATGCGGCTGGCCCGGCCAGTAGGAGGCGCCGTCCTCGCCCCAGCCGCCATCCGGCCGCTGTCGCGCCAGCAGCCAGTCGACGGCGCGGCGGATGGCGGGGGAACCCTTGTCCAGCCCCGCCTTGTTGAGAGCCACCAGCGCCGACCAAGTGCCGTAGATGTAATTGGTGCCCCAGCGGCCGAACCAACTGCCGTCGCTCTCCTGCTCGCGCAGCAGGTACTCGGTGCCGCGCGCCGCCGGCTGGCCGGAAGCGGCCCCGCGCCCGATCTGCCAGAGGAAGCCGATGCAGCGCGCCGAGACGTCGGCGGTCGGCGGATCGAGCAGCGCGCCGTGATCGGCGAAGGGAATGTAGTTCAGACGGTAATAGGTGTTGTCGGCATCGAAGGCGCCCCAGCCGCCATTGCGGCTCTGCATGCCCTCGATCCATTCCGCGGCCCGGTCGATGGCGCCGCGATAGCGCGCGCGGTCGAAGCGGTCGAGCGCCATCGCCACCACGGCGGTGTCGTCGACATCGGGGTAATGCGGGTTGGCGTATTGGAACGCCCAGCCGCCGGGCCGGAGCCCCGGCCGCCACGTGGCCCAGTCGCCGGCGACATCGAGCACCTGACGCTCGACCAGCCAATCGAGCCCGCGCCGCACCGCCGTCTCGGCCGCGGCGCCGCCCACCTCCATCAGCGCAAGGGCGGCAAGCCCGGTATCCCAGACCGGCGAGACGCAGGGCTGGCAATAAGAGCGCTCGGGATCGAGCACGAGAAGCTTGCGCAGCCCGGCTTTGGCGATGACCAGCGGCGGCGCGTCCTTGGCGAAGCCGAGGCACTCCATCATCATCACGCTGTTCGCCATGGCGGGATAGATCGCGCCGAGCCCGTCCTCGCCGTTGAGCCGCTCGAGGACGAAGGCCAGCGCCTTTTCGATGGCGCGCCGGCGCGTGCGCCGCGGCAGCAGCGGCTCGGCGACGCGCAGCACGCCGTCGAGGCCGTTGAACAGCGTCGCCCAGACCGAGCCCTTGGCCTTGGGCGGCCGCGCCTGCGTGCCCGGGGCGAACAGCTCCTTGACGGTGATGCCGCGCGGGTTCCTGGCGCGCGGCTTCAGCGCCATCAGCACCAGCAGCGGCGCGATCACGGTGCGCGACCAGTAGCTGATCTTGCTCAGATGGAACGGGAACCAGCGAGGCAGAAGCATGATCTCCACCGGCATCACCGGCACGGCGTGCCAGGGCAGCTCGCCGAACAGCGCCAGCTGGATGCGGGTGAAGACGTTGCACGGCGCGGCGCCGCCGCGCTCGAGGATCGCCGCGCGGGCGCGTTTCATATGCGGCGCCTCCGGCGCGTCGCCGACCGCCTTGAGCGCGAAATACGCCTTGACGCTGGCGGAGAGATCGAACGCGCCGCCATGGAACAGCGGCCAGCCGCCATGCGCGCCCTGGACCGAGCGGAGATAGCGCGCCAGCGCCTGCTGCAGCCCGTCATCGATTTCGTCGAGGTAATGCTGCAGCAGGATGTATTCGGCCGGGATGGTGGCATCGGCCTCGAGCTCGAACACCCAATGCCCGTCCGGGCGCTGGCGCTCGAGCAGCGCCGCCGCGGCGCGATCGACAGCCGCCAGCGCCGCCGCGTCCTGCGGCGCGGCTTCGGCGGCGATCGAAACCGCTGGTGCCATGGCTGCCTTGCCCTGCCCCGCGCGTGAAAAAACCGCGCCACCATGGTCCGGCATAAGCCGGCGCTCAAGCCCTTTTCGCTCTGTCGCTGGCCGCATCGCAGCCCTCCTGCATTTCCCGGGACGCTTCGTAAAATTTACGTTTGCGATATTGTATTATCGTTATACATAAATTAAATTAATCTCTGCAACAAGGAAATTTGGTGACCGACATGCTCCCACCCGCTCCTCCCGGCGATGCCGCAACCGCGCTGGCTCGTCTCGGCCGCCGCATCCGCTGGCTCGTCCTGCTCTATCTTCTCGTGCTGGCGCTGGGGCTGGGCGCGACCACGCTGATCTGGCCGCAGCTCCTTATCTATCAGCCGGCGCTCGCCGGAACCGGCATCGATCCCGCGCTCCTCGGCGTCGGCGGGCGCCTTGCCGCCTGCGGGGCGCTCGCGGTCCCGGCGCTGCCGCTGCTCGCCGCGGTGCGAGAGGCGCTGCTGCTCTGCCGGCTGATGAGCAGCGGCCGGGTCTTCACCGCGGAAGTGCCGCAGCGCCTGCGGCGGATGGGGCTGGCACTCGTCGCTTGCGCGGTGCTGCTGCCGGCGGGCGGCGCGCTGCTGTCGCTCGCGGTCAGCAGCTTCGCCGGCGGGCAGCGTCATGTCGCCATCCCGCTATCGGCCGATGATTTCGGCGTCGCCGTCATCGGCGCCGTGCTGATCGCGGTCGCCGCCGCGGCGCGCGAGGCGGTCCGCCTCGCCGACGAGAACGCGCATTTCGTCTAGGAGCCTAGGAACCCGGCATGGCCATCATCGTCCATCTCGATCTCATGCTGGCGCGGCGCAAGATGCGCTCGAAGGAGCTGGCGCAGAAGGTCGGGCTCAGCGAAGCCAATCTCTCCCTGCTCAAGAACGGCCGCGTCAAAGGCGTGCGCTTTGCCACGCTGGAGCGGCTCTGCGCGGCGCTGGGCTGCCAGCCCGGCGATCTCCTGTCCTATCTTCCGGGCAATGCGCCGGGCGACGAGGCGGCGGCAGAGGTTTAGCCCAGCAGCCGCGCCGCCGCGGTATTGCCGGAGCGGATGGCGCCCTCGATGGTGGCGGGCAAACCGGTCGCGGTGAAATCGCCGGCGAGCATCAGGTTCGGCCAGCGTGTCGCCGCGCCGGGCCGGCGGCGCTGCTGCGCCGGCGTCGCGGCAAAGGTGGCACGCTTCTCCTTGACGATCTGCCAGGGCGGCAGCGCCGCCGCCGCGAGCCCATAGGCGCGCCGCACCTCGGGCCAGAGCAGTGCGGCGAGCGTCTCGGCCGGCGTCTCGACCAGCCGGTCGGCGGCGCTGATGGTGACCGAGAGCACGTCGGCCTTGCGGAACACCCATTCGGCGGTGCCGCCGATAAGGCCGATGAAGAGCGGCGCGTCGGCAGGTACCGCGAACCGGTAATGTGCGTTGACGATGGCGCGGAACTCGTCGGGCACGGCGAGATCCGGCAGGAGCCGCGCTGCCACCGGCGCGGTGACGGCGAGGATAACGGTCTCGTCCTCGGCCAGGCGCTCATCGCCGCCGTCGAAGGCGAGCACCGCGGCGCGCGCGCCGGCGAACTCGATCGCGCGCAGCCGCGAACCCAGGCGCAACTCGACGCCGAGCCCGCGCAGCCGGCCGAGCGCCGGCTCGACCAGGCTCTCCGACAGCCCCACCCGCGGCACCAGCGGCCGGCAGGCGGCGCCACCCGCGCCGAAGCTCTCGCGCAGGAGGCGGCCCAGCAGCATCGCGGAGCCCTGCTCCGCCTCGGTGTTGAGCCCGGCCACCGCCAGCGGCTGCCACAGGCGGCGGAAGATGAGCGAGCGGCGGTCGAGCCGGTCGGTGACGACATCGCCGGGCCGCGCTGCCGCAAGATTAAGCCCGCCGAGATAGTCGAGCGCGCGCGTGCCGGCGACGCGGCGCGAGGGCTGGAACAGCCACCAGGGCAGCCGGCCGGGGCTGGGCCTTACCGTCCAGCGCTCGTCCGTCGCAAGATCGAGAAAGGCATAGGCGGCTGGGTCGGGGCCGATCAACGTGTCGGCGGCGCCGATGCGGCGGAGATAGTCCATGGCGGCGTGATTGCCGGCGATGAGCAAATGATTGCCGTTGTCGATGCGGCAGCCGAGCGTCGCGTCGACATAAGAGCGGCAGCGACCGCCCGCCTGGGGCGCCGCCTCGTGCAGCACGACGGCAACGCCGCTCTCGGCCAGCCGCAGGCTCGCCGCCAGCCCGGCGAGCCCGGCGCCGACGACATGGACGCGACGGGGCCGCCTCACAACAGGCCGTGGCGCAGCGCGAGCCAGAGCTTGAGCCGGGCGGGCAGCTTCACCTCGCGCTCGATGTCGCGCCAGCCGCGCTGCCTGAGCCGCAGCAGGATCGCGTGATAGACCGCGGCCATCACCGCGGCCGGGCGCATGACGCGGCGCGGGCAGTCGCGCATCGCCGATCTCGCCTCGGCGAAACGCTGCTCGGCGAGATCGGCGAGCCGGTCGCAGGCCGCGCCGAGCCCGGCATGGCGCAGCACGGCGTGCGGCTCGGTCTCGCTGATGCCGGCGTCGCGCAGATACTCGCGCGGCAGATAGAGGCGGCCGCGCGCGGCATCCTCGGCGAGATCGCGCAGGATGTTGGTGAGCTGCAGCGCGCGCCCGAGCGCCGCCGCGACGCGGTCGGCGGCGGCGAGATCGGTGCCGAAGATGCGCACGGAAAGCCGGCCCACCGCGCTCGCCACGCGGTCGCAATAGAGATCGAGCTCGGCCAGCGCCGGAGCGCGGATGTCGGCGGCGGCGTCCATCTCCATGCCGTCGATGACGGCGAGGAAATCCTCGCGCCGGAGCTTGAAGGCGGCGGCGACCTCGGCGAGCACGCGGGATAGCGCGGTCTGCGGCTTTCCCGCATAGACCGCGTCGATCTCGCGCCGCCAGGCGGCGAGCCCGGCGCGCTTTACCGCCGGCGGATCGTCGCTGTCGGCGATGTCGTCGACCTCGCGGCAATAGGCGTAGACCGCGAACATGGCCTCGCGCCGCGCCTGCGGCAGCAGCCGCATCGCCCAATAGAACGAGGTGCCCGCCGCCGCCACGCGGGCGCGGATGGCGTCGCGCGGATCGGCCGCCGGCTCCTGCTGCAACGCCGCGCTCATCCCTGCCCCCAGCGCCGGCCGCGCCACAGCCCCAGCGCCAGCGCGGCGGCGAAATCGCCGCGGGTCAGCTTGACGCGCGTCGCCAGCGGGTCGCCGCGGCGCAACCGCCGCGCCAACCGCTCGGCCAAGGTGACGATGACCGCGGTCTCGCGCCGCAAGCCCGGACTCGCCACGGCGCGCGGCAGGCGGCGCGCCTGGTCGATGAGCCCGTCGGTGCCGTCCAGCAGCCGGTCGATGACGCGGCGCAGCCCCGGGCTGGCGCGGGGCGCGTCGAGATCGGCAATGCCGCTGCCGCAGGCCGCAAGCTCGCGCTCGGGCAGGTAGACGCGATCAAGCGCGTGGTAATCGGCGACGCAATCCTGCAGGTGGTTCAGCACCTGCAGCGCGGCGCAGAGCGGATCGGACGAGGCCCAGCTGTCGCGCGACTCGCCGTGGAGGTCCAGCACCTGGCGGCCGACCGGCATGGCGGAATAGCGGCAATACTCCATGAGATCGTCCCAGTCGCGATAGCGCAGCTTGGTCGCGTCCATGGTGAAGGCGCGCAGCACGTCATGGCAATGCTGCGCCGAGAGGCCGGTCTCGGCCAGGCTCCGGCGCATCGCCGTCGCTGCCGGCGAGTCATCGCCCGGCGCGCCGTCGAGGATGGCGCCCATGCGGGCGAGGCGGCGGACCTTCTCCTCGGCGGCGAGAAGCGGGTTGTCGGCGATGTCGTCGCCCTCGCGGGCAAAGCGGTAGAAGGCATGGACATGCGGCCTGAGCGCGCGCCGGATGAGGAAGGAGCCGACGGGAAAATTCTCGTCCCCGCGCCCCTTGCCCGATGGCGTCTCCAGGCTGCCCGTCAGTTCCGCCTGCGCCACTCGACCCGCCCCTTCCATTCGCCGCCGGCGCCCTGCCAATAGCGGCGCGCCGAATCGACCGTCGCCGCCAGATAAACCGACGCCGCGGCCGGCAGCAAGAGGGCCCGGAGCGGCGACAGCGCGTAAAAGCGCACCATCGGCAGATAGGCGAGCGTCATGGCGGCCCACGCCGCCCCGGCAATCCCGGCGGCAAGCCCGCCGGCAAAGATCAGCGCCACCGGCGCGACATAGGTCACGGCAAGCCCGAGCACGGTGCCGGCCAGCAGCAGCGGCGAGTAGTTGAGCTGCGCATAGGCGGTGCGCGCCACCATGCGCCAGACATCGCCGATGCCGGGATAGGGCCGCACGCTACGCGTCTCGCGGGTGAGGCCGAGCCAGATCGAGCCGCCGCTCGCTTTCACCGCCATGGCGAGTGCGCAATCGTCGATCAGCGCGTCATGGATCGCCGTCAGGCCGCCGATGCGGCGACAGGCGCTGCGGCGCAGCAGCACGCAACCGCCGGCCGCGGCCGCGGTGGCGCGACGGGGATCGTTCGACCAGCGGAAGGGATAGAGCATGGCAAAGAAGAAGACGAAGGCCGGGATCAGCAGCCGCTCGGCGGCGCTGCCGCAGTGCAGCAGCACCATCTGCGAGACCAGGTCGCGGCCCTCGGTCTCGGCCCGCGCGACGAGCTCGGCGAGGTTGGCGGGTGAATGCACGATGTCGGCGTCGGTGAAGAGATAGAACTCCGGCGGGTCGCCCTCGGCTTCCACCGCCTGCACGCCGGTGTTCAGCGCCCAGAGCTTGCCGGTCCAGCCCGGCGGCAGTGGCGGCGCGCCGCGCAGCAAGAGCTGCCGCGCCTTGCCCTGTCGAGCAGCGGCGGCGCGCGCGATCTCGGCGGTGCCGTCGGCGCTGTGATCATCGACCAGCACGATGCGGAAGCTGCCGGCATAGCGCTGCGCCAACAGCGAGACGACCGCGTCGCCCACCACCGCCGCCTCGTTGCGTGCCGGGACGATGGCGGCGACGCTCGGCCAGCGCTCGAGCGGCGGCGTGGGATCGCCGTCATAGGGACGCCAGAACCAGCCGCGGCCGAGCAGCAGATAGAGCCAGACCGCCAGCGACAGCGCGGCCACTGCCAGCGCCGGGCTCACGGGCACATCCCGGCCTGGCGAAACCAGGCGACGGCATCGGCGAGGCCGGCATCGGCCGGGCGCGGCGCGTAGCCGAGCTCGCGCATCGCCTTGGCCGAGGTGAAGAACATCTTGTGCCGCGCCATGCGCAGCCCGTCACGGGTGACGAAGGGCTCGCTGCCGGTGACGCGCGCCGCCGCCTCGGCCAGCAGCGCCACCGGCCAGATCGCCGGGATCGGCAGCGCCAGACGCGGCGGCCGGCGCCCGGCGAGCGCGGCGATACGGCAGAGGATCTCCTTCAGCGCCAGATTCTCGCCGCCAAGGATATAGCGCTCGCCGACGCGGCCGCGCGCTTCCGCCAGCAGATGCCCGGCGGCGACATCATCGACATGGACGAGGTTGAGGCCGGTATCGACGAAGGCCGGCATGCGCCCCGACGCCGCCTCGACGATCATGCGGCCGGTCGGCGTCGGCTTCACGTCGCGCGGTCCGATCGGCGTCGACGGGTTGACGATCACCGCCGGCAGGCCCCGGCGGCGCACGAGATCGCGCACCGCCTCCTCGGCGAGGAATTTCGAGCGCTTGTAAGTGCCGATCATGTCGTCGAGCGTCGACGGCGTCGTCTCGTCGGCGGCGCTGCCATCCGCCTTCAGGCCGAGCACGGCGACGCTGCTGGTATAGACGACACGCTCGACGCCGCCGGCGAGCGCCGCCTCCATCAGCGCCCGCGTGCCGTCGACATTGGCGCGGTACATCGCGGCGGCATCGCGCACCCAGAGCCGATAGTCGGCGGCGACATGAAAGAGCGCGCCACAGCCTTCCAGCGCGGCGGCGAGCGACTCCCGCTCCTCCAGCGCGCCGATGCGGATGTCGACGGCGAGGTCGGCGACGTTGCTCCGGGCGCTCCCCGGCCGCAGCAGCACGCGCACCGAGCGCCCCTCGGCAAGCAAGGCGCGTGCCACCGCCGAGCCGACAAAGCCCGAAGCGCCGGTAACCAGGACAGGTCGCACGCTCGCCGTCATCAGCCGTCAGCGCTCGGCGCCGCGAGCCGGCAGCGACCTCACCCGCCCGCGGCGCGACGCGCGCCGTTGCCGGCGAGGCGGGTGGCGACGGCGCGCGCCTCGCGGTCGCAGTCATAGACGTCGTCGAGGCTGTCGATGCGGCGATCAGGCAGCGCCGCGAGCGCATCCTCGACGATGGCGGCGATGTCGAGGAAGCCGATGCGGCCCTCCAGGAAGGCGGCGACCGCGACCTCGTTGGCGGCGTTGAGCACGGTGGGCGCGCCGCCGCCGGCGAGCAGCGCCGCACGCGCCAGACGCAGCGCCGGGAAGCGCTCGGGATCGGGCGGCTCGAAGGTGAGGCGGCCGAGCTGCGCCAGGTCGAGGCGCGCACTCGGCGCGGCAATGCGCTTGGGCCAGCCCAGCGCGTTGGCGATGGGCGTGCGCATGTCGGGCGAGCCGAGCTGCGCCAGCACCGAGCCGTCCTTGTAGTAGACGAGGCCGTGCACCACCGATTGCGGATGGACGACGACATCGATGCGCTCGCTCTCGAGCGCGAAGAGATGATGCGCCTCGATGATCTCGAGCCCCTTGTTCATCATGGTGGCGCTGTCGACCGAGATCTTGGCGCCCATCGACCAGTTGGGATGCTTCACCGCCTCGGCCGGCGTGACCGCCGCCATGGCGTGGGTCGGCCGCTCGCGGAACGGGCCGCCGCTTGCCGTCAGCACGATGCGCTCGACGGCATGCGCCTGGTCGGCGTCGAACACCTGGAAGATGGCGTTGTGCTCGCTGTCGACGGGGAGGAAGCGCGCGCCGTGCCGCTTGGCCTCGGCGGTGACCAACGCCCCGGCGCAGACCAGCGCCTCCTTGTTGGCGAGCGCCACCATCGCGCCGCGGCGGATGGCGGCGAGCGTGGGCGCCAGCCCGGCGGCGCCGACGATCGCCGCCATGACCCAGTCCGCCGGCCGCATCGCCGCCTCGACCACGGCATCGGCTCCGGCGGCGACCTCGATGCCGCTGCCCTCGAGCAGCGATTTCAGCACGCGGTAGCGGCTCTCATCGGCGACGACGGCGAGCTTGGCCTGGAGCTGGCGCGCCTGCGCCGCCAGCCGCTCGACGTTGCGCTGCGCCACCAGCGCCTCCACCGCATAGGCGTCGGGTTGCCCCGCCACCAGCTCGACCGTGTTGCAGCCGACTGAGCCGGTCGAGCCCAGGATGGCGACGCGCCGCTTGCCCTCGGTCATCGGGTCCCCTTTAATCCCGCCTATTGATAGAGCGCTCGCCGTCCCGGTGCAAACAGCGAGGACAGCAGCGCCATTCCCGCTACCCCCCGGCCGCCTCGATCTTGGCCGCCACCCGGTCGCGCAGGCGCTTGAGCCGGCGGTCGCCGATGCCGAGCTCCTCAAGATGCGCCACGGTGTTGAAGAGATAGGTGGCGCACGCGCCCAAGGGCCCATGCGCCTCGGCAATCGCGGCGATGATCTTGTCCTCGGGAAGCCGGCCGGCATAGCGGGTATGGCCGCGATTGACGAGGAAGGCGATGGCATGGAGACCGCCTGAGGCCGCCTCGACCTTGAGCCAGCGCGGCGCATAGGCGCCGGTCAGCATCTCGCGCCGCCAGATGATCTCGAGCTCGTGGCCCGCCTGCGCCTCGGCGATGCGATAGGCGACGCCGCGGCAGCAGCCGCCGCGCTCCAGCCCGAGGGTCAGCCCGGGCTTCGCCGCGGTGCCGCGGCCGGTATGCGACCAGAGACAGAAGCAGCGGTGATAGCCGCGCGCCGTGGCGACGCGCTTCTCGACGAAATGGATGAGCGGGTTCCAGATCAGCGAGCCGTAGGCGAAAAGCCAGACATCGCCGCTGTCCTTCCGCTGCCGCAGCAGCCCGTCGATCGAGGCACGGTGCTCCTCCGGCGTCAGCAGCGTGAGTGCGGGATCGGTGGCCATCATCAGCGCGCGGATGGCGTCGCCGAGGATGGCTTCGCGGGTGAGCTCGAACGGCGGGAGGGCACGCGACATGAGCAAGGGAGAATAGCCGAGCGGCGAGGCAGGCGAAACCGCCGAAGCAGCACGCGGTGCGGGAGGCTCGCAGCGTTGACACCCTCCGGAGCCGCGTCTAAGGTCGGCGCGCCAGAACAAATCCTAAACATAGGGACGCGCCTGATGATCCGCCAAACGCTGCTCGCCGCGCTGTCGAGCCTCGCCCTCGTCACCCCTGCCGTCGCCGCCGACGCGCCCGCCGAGATCAAGCTCGGCACCCTCTACGCCTCCTCCGGCCGCTACGCCAGCATCTCGATGCCGGTGCATGACGGGTTGAAGCTGTGGCTCGAGCAGAAGAACGCCGAGGGCGGCGTCTTCGTCAAGGCGTTCAACAAGAAGATCCCGCTGAAGCTCGTCGCCTATGACGACCAGAGCAACACCGGCACGGCGGCGACGCTCTACAACCAGCTCATCACCCAGGACAAGGTCGACATCCTGGTCTCGGATTCGGGCTCGGTGCTGACCTCGGTGGCGGTGCCGATCGCGCGCGACAACAAGATGCTGCTGATCGACCAGACCGGCACGGGCGCCACCTTCTTCACGCCGGACAACCCTTATATCGCGCTGATGGCCGATCCGGTCTCGACCATCTGGCCGAAGCCGCTGGCCGATTTCCTCACCGAGGGCGGGCCGAAGCTCGGCATCAAGAAGGTGGCGATGATCTACGCCACCAACGACTTCACCGGCACGCAGGCCAACGCCGTGCGCAACTTCATCAAGCAGGCGAACAGCGGCGTCGAGCTGGTCTATGACCAGGGCGTGCCGACGGAGACGTCGAACTACACCGTTCTCATCAACAACATCCGCGCCGCCAAGCCCGACGCGGTGATCGAGCTCGGCTACGCACCCAACGACATCGCCTTCCTGCGCAATCTCGCCGACAGCGGCGTCAAGTTCAATTTCCTGTTCTGCATCTATGCCGGGCTCGAGACCGAGCTGCTGGAGAAGAATGTCGGCGCCGCCGGGCTCAACGGCGTTTTCACCTACGTGCCGTCCTCGGAGATCACCTATCAGAGCGAGTTCGGCATGAATTTGGAGCAGTTCAAGGCCGCCTGGAACAAGGCCTATGGCGACAGCAAGGTCGAGTTCGGCTTCAACTCGGTGGCGGGCTACACCACCGGCCTGGTGCTGGAGAAGGCGCTCGCGACATCCGACAGCCTCGACCAGCTCGCGCTGCGCAAGGCGATCTCCGACATCTCCGGCAAGCTCAAGACGCTCGACGGCACCTTCGAGGTCGACGCGCAGGGCGCGCAGATCGGCGAGCTCACGCCGCTGGGCCAGCTCGCCGCCGAGGGCGAGCACGTCAAATTCGTCACCGTCTGGCCGCCCACCGTCGCTACCGGCAAGCCGATCTATCCCGCGCCGTGATCGCCGCGCGGGCGGCCGCAGCGCGCCGCCGCCGGCCATGCTGACCTACACGCTGCTGGCGGGCCTGCTGTTCGGGCTCTATTTCAGCCTGGTGGGGCTCGGCCTCAACCTGGTGTTCGGCGTCATGCGCATCGTCAACCTCGCGCATGGCGATTTCCTCATGCTCGGCGCCTTTCTCGCTTTCTGGCTGTTCAATCTCTTCGCGCTCAACCCGATCCCCAGCGTCGCCGTCGCGTTCGCGCTGTTCCTGCTGGCGGGGCTGCCGCTCTATTACGTGCTGGTGCCGCGGCTGCTCGCGGCGCGCGATCCGGAGATGCTGTCGTTCATCCTGTTCTTCGGCCTCTCGCAAGTGATCGAATCCCTCGCCACCATCGCCTTCGGCACCAGCGAGCGGTCGATCCCCGGCGGCACCATGGCGCGCGCGGTGAATGCTCTCGCCTCGCTCCTCGGCATCCCCTATCAGCCCGGGCCGGTCGAGCTCCTCGGCCAGTCCTTTCCCATCGCCTGGGTGGCGAGCGGCATCGCCAGCGCGCTCGCGGTGCTGTTGATCTACATCTATCTCTACCGCACGCGGCTCGGATACCTCACCCGCGCGGTGATGGTAAGCCGCGAGGAGGCGATCAGCACCGGCATCAACGTCCACCGCGTCTCCGCCATCGCCTTCGGCATCGGCATCGCACTCGCCGCCGTCGCCGGCGTCTTCGCGCCCTTCATGCTGGGCTCGATCACCCCGGCGATGGGGGTCGACGTCACCATCACCTCCTTCGCGGTGATCGTCATCGGCTCGCTCGGCAACCCGCTGGGCACGGTGCTGGGCGGCGCCGTCTACGGCGTCTCCTACATGTTCATGCAGAGCTATTACAGCTCCTGGGCCAATCTCCTGCCCTATCTCCTGCTCATCGCGGTGCTGCTGCTGCGGCCGAGCGGGCTGCTCGGCCGGCAGGTGCGGCGTGCCTAGGTTCTGGCGCCACACGCTGCTCATCCTCGTGCCGCTGATCGCCGCGCTGGCGATCGCGCCCGCGCTCTACGGCAACCACCTGCTGCTGTTCAACGTCATCGTATTCATGACGCTGGCGCAGGGCATCAACGTCATTTACGGCTTCACCGGCTACCTCCCCTTCGGCTATGTCGGCTTCTTCGGCGCCGGCGCCTATGGCTTCTCGCTGGCGGTGATGCATCTCCACGCGCCGCCCATCGCCGCGCTGGCGGCGGGCGGGCTCGCGGCGCTGCTGCTGGGATTGGGGCTGACGCCGCTCTTCCGCCTCTCCGGCGCCTATTTCTCGATCGCCAGCCTCGCCGCGGCCCTGGCGGTGCTGCAGATCGTCTCCAATCCCGCGCTCGAGGACATCACCAAGGGCCCCTACGGCGTCAGCCTCAGCGGCGTCTTCAACCCGGCGCTCGCCTACGCCGTGGCGCTCGCCATCCTCGCCGGCACGGTGCTGCTGGTGATCTGGCTGCGCAACTCGCGCTTCGGCATGGCGCTGCAGGCGATCCGCGAGGACGCCATCAGCGCCGGCATGGCCGGCATCGACGTCGTGCGCGCGCGCATCATCGCCTGGCTGCTCGCGGCGCTCATCGCCGGGCTCACCGGCGGCGTCTACGCCTGGTACATCTCGGTGTTCTATCCCGAGACCGTGTTCAGCGGCGAGGTCACCATCTTCGCCATCGTCTTCGCGCTGTTCGGCGGCACGGCGACGATCACGGGACCGATCCTCGGCGTCGTCATCCTCTACGGCATCTACAACGCCATCGGCATCTCGACGCCGCAATATTTCCAGCTCATCTACGGGCTGCTGATCATGGGGCTGGTGCTGTTCCTGCCGAACGGGCTCGCCTCGCTGCTGCGCCGCCGAGGCGTCGATGTCCCCTGAGAGCTCTCAAGCGCCGCTCCTCGCCGTCGACGGGCTGGTGAAGCGCTTCGGCGGCTTCCGCGCGCTGGACGAGCTGACCTTTCATCTGAAGCGCGGCGAGATCCTGGGCCTGGTCGGCCCCAACGGCTCCGGCAAGACCACCTGCATCAACGTCATCTCCGGACTCTACGCGCCCGACGGCGGCAGCGTGACCTTCGCCGGCCGCGCCATCGGCGGGCTCAAATCGCACCGCTTGGTCCATCTCGGCATCAACCGCACCTTCCAGGTACCGAAGCCGTTCATGAGCCTGACCGTGCGCGAGAACGTGGCTGTGGCCGAGGGCTATGGCCGCAACCCGCAGGGCCGCGTCGATATCGGCGCGCTGCTGGCCTCGCTCGAGCTGGCGCCGCTCGCCCAGCGCCGCGCCGAAGAGCTCACCTCGGCGCAGCAGAAGATGCTCGACCTTGCCCGCGCGCTCGCCACCGGCCCGCGCCTGCTGCTGATCGACGAGCTCGCCGCCGGGCTCAACCCGGCGGAGCTCGAGCGCGTCGCGGCGCGGCTTAAGGAGATCGCGCGCTCCGGCATCGCGTTGCTGGTGGTGGAGCATCTCATGGGCTTCATCCGGGAGATCACCGACCGCGTCATCGTCATGAACGCGGGCAAGGAGATCTTCGAGGGCGTGATGGACGACGCCGTCCACGACAAGCGCGTCGTCGAGGTGTTCCTCGGAGGCGAGGATGAAGGCTGAGACGCTGCTCGCGGCCGAGCGGCTCGAGGCCGGTTACGGCCGCGTCCAGGTGCTCTGGGGCGTCGACCTCGCCGTGCTCGAGCGCGAGACGGTGGTGCTGCTGGGCGCCAACGGCGCCGGCAAGACCACCTTGCTCAAGACGCTGCTCGGCCTGCTGCCCGCCTGGCGCGGCGCGGTCCGCTTCCTCGGCGAGGAGGTGACGGCCTGGCGCACCGATCACCGCGTGCGCAGCGGCATGGTCTACATGTCGGAGACCGCGGTCTTTCCCGGCATGACCATCGAGGAGAACATCCGCATCGGCGGCCAATTCCTCTCCGGCAGCGCGCTGCGGCAGCGCGCCGGCGAGCTCTACGCCATCTTTCCGGCGCTCGGCGAGCGCAAGCGCGCGCTCGCCTCCTCGCTCTCGGGCGGGCAGCGCAAGATGCTCGGCATCGCCAAGGCGCTGGCCGGCAATCCGCGCCTCCTGGTCATGGACGAGCCGTCGGCGGGCCTCTCGCCGCTCTTCGTCAAGGAGGTGATCCGCGTGCTCGCGCAGTTCCGCGGCCGCGGCTTGACGCTGCTCATCGCCGAGCAGAACGTCAAGTTCCTCGAGCTCGCCGACCGCGTCTACACGCTCGACGGCGGCCGCATCGGCTTCGCCGGCACGGTGGCGGCGATGCACGAGAACGACGCGCTGAGGCGCGCCTATTTCGGGCTTAAATAGCTGGTTCTAAGCCTTTGAATAGCAAAGGGATGATCTGCGGATGTTTGGAGCATGTTTGTCCATGTCGGCGCTCCCGTCCCCTCCTGATCGAGCCCGGATAGCTCCGCGGAAGTAGGACATCACGCTGGGGGCCGTCCCCCCTCCGCGAGCCGTGCACCCATCGCCTGATGAATCGCTTGTATCGCCTTGAGCGGCCTGACCATCACCTTGAAGCGATCGATCTTGCCCGCGGCGTTCCAGCCGATGAAATCGGCGCCGTTGATCTCGACGCCGTCGATCGTCGTGAAGAATTCGAGCACCGCCGACGTCTCGCCAATCCATTCTTCGCCATAGCGGAACGCATCGCCGCCGAGCACGGCAAGAGCGGCGGTGAGATATTTTAGCGTGATCGCCTTGCCGCGTTGCGGCGCGTGAACGACGGGCGAAAGGAAGACAACCTCGTCGGCGAGCAGCTCGTCGAGCCCCGCCGCGTCGCGGGCCTCGGCAATCGCATGCCAGCGTTCGATCGCCGGCGGACGCATGGGACGACCCTCCCTCAAGTCGCAGCGAGGCGCCGCCTCGCATGCGCGAGCATATGCCAAAAGCAGGCAAGGATGTTTTCCATCCTTGTTGAACGAGCACGCAAGCGCCGAGTTTCCGCTCAGGTAGCTCTTGAACGGATCAATTCGCGTCATGTGTGCTTCACCGGCCCCGGTGAGGCGCAACAAGCCCATCCATGGTTGGGCGATCTGAGCACCGTTGAACCGGTGGGCGTGAAGCCGTGCGAGCACGGAACTGCATCAGCAAACCCTGGGTTTGTCGAGCGCTGCTCTCATGCATGCAGGGGGGATTCGATGAGCGCTCGACTTGGCTCAAGGATTTCGCTCCGGATCGCAATAGCGGCCTTCGCTGCACTACTCGCCGCGGTGCCGCCATTTACCGACGACGGGAGACCGCTGCTGGCCAAGAAAGCTTTCGCCCGTGGTGGCGGCGGCGGAGGCGCCGGCGCCGGAGCTGGCGGCGCTGGAGCAGGTGCAGGCGGCGGCGCTGGGGCCGGAGCCGGAGCTGGCGGCGCTGGAGCAGGTGCAGGCGCCGGAGCAGGAGCGGGCGCCGGAGCAGGCGCTGGTGCTGGTGCAGGCGCTGGCGCAGGCGCCGGAGCAGGGGCAGGTGCAGGCGCTGGAGCTGGTGCAGGCGCAGGCGCCGGAGCAGGGGCAGGTGCAGGCGCCGGGGCAGGTGCAGGCGCTGGAGCTGGAGCAGGTGCAGGTGCTGGTGCTGGTGCTGGTGCTGGTGCTGGTGCTGGTGCAGGAGCTGGTGCAGGTGCAGGTGCTGGTGCTGGTGCTGGTGCTGGTGCTGGTGCTGGTGCTGGTGCTGGTGCTGGTGCTGGTGCTGGTGCTGGTGCTGG
>JBKQTR010000473.1:0-24493 GCA_052143095.1 Allostellaceae bacterium | reverse complement strand
GTGCGATCCGAAGACGCCGGGCCGAGCGTCGCCACGACTTTGGTGCGCCGCTGCCGTCTCACGCTCGCTCCGCTCGTCGTGTCATGGCGTTGTCATGGCGTTTTGCTGCCGGTCGTCGGAGCCGGGGAGTTGGAATGGCGGCTGCCAACTCCGGGCATGCTGGGCCGGATGCTGCATCATCCGATCTACGCAGGGGCGCCCCCACTTGACCAGCCATTTCTCAGACAGGCTCCTAGTGGTCGAAATCTGACGCTTAGTACCCACTGCGGAGGTGGACCTCAGATGGAAAGGAGACTGTCGCGATGTCAAAAGTCAGCACCTGCCTCTGGTTTGGGAAAGATGCGGAGATGGCCGTCCGCTTCTATGTCTCTCTCGTGTCCGGCTCCAGCCTTGAGCACATTCAGCGCTCGCCAGGAATTTGGCCCGGCGGGCAAGCGGGCGACGTGATCATGGTGACTTTCACCCTAGCCGGGCAGAGCTTCCAGGCGTTGAACGGCGGCACGCCAGCCAATTACGGAACTGCCGCCTCCATTTCAGTCGAGTGCTCCGACCAGGCGGAAGTAGATCGGCTGTGGATGGCGCTCACCGCCGATGGCGGGTCGGAAATCATGTGCGGCTGGCTACGCGACAGATGGGGCGTGCCTTGGCAAATCGTGCCCGAGGCTCTGCCGCGTCTTTTGGCCGACCCAGACCCGACCGTGTCCGGCCGTGTCTTCGCCGCCATGACGGAGATGGTTAAGCTGGACATCGCCGCGCTGGAGCGTGCGGCCGCCGGATGATGCAGATGCACCTGCGCCGCCGCCCACGTGGCGGACGGCACCAACTGTCAGATTTTGACCACTAGCGGGGGCGGCGCCGCACGATGAGATTGCCGACCTGCACCTGCACGGCGTGGCCGTTCTGGTTCAGCGTCGTCGTCCGTACCTTGATCAGCCCCTGCTCCGGGCGCGAGGCCGACGGCCTGACCGCGAGCACCTCGCTTACAAGATGCAGCTCGTCGCCCGGCCGTACCGGAAACGGCCAGCGCAGCTCGTCGAAGCCGGCGCCGACGATGCCGCCCGCGGGCTTGAGCTCGCCATCGACCAGGAGGCGCATGGTGAGCGCGGCGGTGTGCCAGCCGCTCGCTGCCAGCCCGCGAAAGATCGTGCCGCGGGCGGCCTCCTCGTCGAGATGGAAGGGCTGCGGATCGAACTCGCCGGCAAAGCTCTTGATCCGCTCGCCATCGACACGCAGCCGGTCGGAGCCGAAGGTCTGCCCGACGGCGAAATCCTCGAGATAGTGCTCGCCCATTGCCCTAGCTCCTGCGCAAGAGAGCGGCGCGCCGGCGCGGCGCTCCGGCATCGCTGAACCAGGCGCCGGCCGCAACCGCCGCGGCGCTGATCAGGCCGAAAGCGGCCAGCGCCACGGCCAGCGCGAGGAAGACATCGGTGAGGCCGCCGGCCCAGCGCAGTACCAGCCAGCCGCCGCCGGCCGCGATCGCCAGCCGTGCGCCATTGGCCAGCAGCGGCCAGAGCAGGCGCCCGGCCCCTTGCGAGGCGAAATAGAGCGCCATGCCGAGACCGAACAGGCCGTAGAGCGGGCCGACGGCATGGAGATAGCGCGCACCGGCATCGAGCATCGCGGGATCGCTGTCGAACAGGCGGAGCCAGGCGCCGGGCGCCGCCGCGGCGCAGAGGCCGATGGCCTCGCTGAGCCCGGCGGCGATGGCGGCGCCGATCCAGGCGGCGCGCAAGGCGCGCTGGCGCCGGCCGGCGCCGATGTTGGTCCCGACCATGGCGACGAGCGGGCCACCCAAGCCGAAGACCAGCGGCACCAGCAGGTATTCGAGGCGCGAGCCGGTGCCGTAGCCGGCGATCGCGCCGGCGCCGAACCGCCCGACGAGACCGGTGGCGATGGCTATGGTGAGGTTGGTCTGAACGGTGATCAGCGCGGCGACGGCGCCGACGCGCAGAATGTCGGCAAACAGCGGCCAGCGGAAGCGCAAGCCGCGAAAGCCGAGGCGGACGATGCAGCGCCCCGAGCGCAGATAGCCGGCGAGCACGAGGCTGCCCAGGGCATAATAGGCCAGCACCGCGACCGCGCCGCCGGCGACGCCGAGCCGCGGGAACGGCCCCCAGCCGAAGATGAGGCAGGGCGACAACGGGATTAGCACCGCGACGCCGGCGCAGGTGACGATCGCCGGCATCGCCATGTTGCCGGTGCCGCGGATCACATTGGCCAGCGAGTTGAACAACCAGACCAGGATGGCACCGGCGAAGACCACATTGGAATAGGTCAGCGCCGCCGCCAGCGACGCGCCGCTGCCGCCCATCGCGGCATAGAGAAACCGCCCGCTGGCCAACAGGGCAAGCACAAAGACGAGCCCGAAACCCAGCGCGATGGCGAGCGCGTGCAGCACCAGCGCGTCGGCATCCGCCCGGCGCCCGGCGCCGAGCGCGCGCGCGATGGCGGAGGAGATGCCGCCGCCCACGGCGCCTGCCGACATCATCTGCATCAGCATCATCAGCGGAAAGACCAGCGCGACGCCGGCCAGCGGATCGGTGCCGAACTTGCCGATGAAATAGGTTTCGATCAGCCCGACCGAGGCTTGCGCCAGCATCACCAGCACGTTCGGCGCAGAGAGCCGGAGCGAGGTGCCGACGATCGGCGCCTCGAGCAGCCGGCGGGTCCTGGCATCGTAGCCGGCGCCCGCCGCCGGCGGTGCGGGGCTCACCGCGCGGTCGGGGCCAGGCTCGGCTTGCGGCTCGGCGCGCATGACGGCCGTGTCCGGCATCGCGGCTCCTAGGCTGCCTTCGCCGCGGCGGCGTGCTCGCGCGCGCGGCGGGCCTCATAGGCTTTGACATGAGCAAGCGCGATGCGCAGCAAAGAGCGCTCCGTCGTCGGCGCGCCGGCGCGGCGCAGGAGATCGCCGAGAATGTGCTCGGCCTCGACCGGCGCGCCGCGCTCGATGTCGCGCAGCATCGAAGCGGTGAGCGGCGAGCCCGGCGCGCTGAAGGCAAGCCGCGTCCGCTCGAGGAAGGCCGGGCGCGCCGGAAAGCCTTGCGTGGCGGCGATGCCGGCGCATTCGTCGAACAGCGCCAGGGCGAGATCGGCGGCGCCCGCGGCGACGATGTCGCCGAGCGTCGCGCGCATCAGGCAGGTGATCCCGGCGCCGGTGGCGATGAACACCCATTTCTCCCACATCTCCTGCAGGATCGTCTCGCTGAGGCGGGTCTCGAAACGGGCGCCGGACAGCGCCGCGGCGATCGCCTCGGCGCGCGCAGAACGGCTGCCGTCCAGCTCGCCGAAGGTGAGGCTGTGGGTGTCGTTGAGATGCAGGATCCGCCCCTCCGGGTCGAGCACCGTCGAGATCAGGCATTGGCCGCCGAGTACAGGCGTGGCGCCGAAGCGCGCTGCCAGCGCCTCGAGATGGCGCAAGCCGTTGAGCAGCGGCAGGATCGCCGTCTGCGGTCCAACCGCCGGCGCGACGGAAGCCATGGCGCCCTCGAGGTCGTAGGCCTTGCTGCTCAGCAGCACGAGGTCGACGCCGCCGGTGAGGGCATCTTCGGTGACGGTGGGCGGCGCCGCGATATGGACATCGCCGAATTTGCTGCGGATCGACAGGCCGGTTGCGGCGAGCGCAGCGGCGCGGCGCGGGCGCACGAGGAACGTCACATCGCGTCCGGCTTCCAGCAGCCTGCCGCCGAAATATCCGCCGATCGCGCCGGCGCCCACCACCAGAATTCGCATGTCTCTCTCCTTGTGGTGCGGCGTCTAGGCCACGGTCTCAATCGCCAGCGCGATGCCTTGACCACCGCCGATGCACAGTGTGACGATGCCGCGCTTGAGGCCGTCGCGCCGCATCGAATGGATGAGGCGAGTGGTGAGCACCGCGCCGGTGGCGCCGATCGGGTGGCCATGGGCGATGGCGCCGCCCTCGACATTGACGATGTCCTCGGGCAGGCCGAGCTCGCGCGCCACCACGATGGCGATGGCAGCGAAGGCCTCGTTGATCTCGACGCGCTCGACGCTGCCGACGCTCCAGCCGGCGCGCTCGAGCGCCTGCTTCACCGCCGGAATGGGGCCGAGGCCGAACATCCCGGGCTCGACCGCGGCGATGCCGTAGGCGATGAGGCGGGCCGCCGGCACCATGCCGTGCCCCTCGGCCCATGCCTCCTCGGCCAGCACCATGGCGGCGGCGCCGCTGTTCAATCCCGGCGCGTTGCCGGCGGTGATGGTGCCGCCCTCGCGGAACGCCGGCTTCAGCGCTGCCAGCGCGTCGAGCGTGGTGCCCGGCCGGTTGTGCTCGTCCGTCTCGAACAAGGTCGGGCCTTTGCGACCCTTGATCTCGATCGGCGCGATCTCGCTCTTGAACTTGCCCGCCGCCTGCGCCGCGCTGAAGCGCTGCTGCGAGCGCAGCGCCCAGCGATCCTGCGCCTCGCGGGTGATCTGAAACTCGCGCACGAGATCCTCGGTGTGCCAGCCGGAAGCCTTGTCCGAAAAGGCGTCGTTGAGCCCGTCGCGCAACATGGCGTCGTACAACTGCCCGTCGCCCATGCGGTAGCCCCAACGGCCACGCGCCAGCAGATAAGGCGCGAGATCCATGTTCTCCATGCCGCCGGCGACGGCGGCGTCGAGCGAGCCCAGCATGATCTCCTGCGCCGCCGACACGATCGCTTGCGCGCCGGAGCCGCAGACGCGGTTCACCGTCATCGCCGGCACCGTCACCGGCAGACCGGCATGGATGGCGGCCTGGCGGCCGGGATTCATCTTGACCCCGGCCTGGACGACATTGCCCATGACCACGGTGCCTACCGCCTCGGGCTTGAGCCCGGCGCGGGCGAGGCTGGCTTTGATGGCGACCGCGCCGAGATCGGGCGCGGCGATGTCCTTGAGGCTGCCGCCGAAGGTGCCGATCGCGGTGCGCAGCGGCGCCGCGAGAACGACCGAGCGTCGTGACGTCATGGCAAGACCCTCCTTGGTCCAACCGGGGGGACCCATCGGCGGGTCCGCGCGATTGACATAAGCGTATATGCGCCTATATAAGCGCATATACACGCTTGTCAAGCGACAGGGGAGCGATGATGCCAGACGAGAGCCAGGGAGAGGCCGAGATCTGCAATTGCCTGGCGGTACGCCAGGCGGCGCGGCATGTCAGCCAGTTCTACGATCAGTGCCTGGCGCCGGCGGGACTGCGCACCACGCAGTATTCGATCCTCATGAAGCTGAAGCGCCTGGGGCCGATGACCATCAACGCGCTCGCCGAGCGCATGGTGATGGACCGCACGACGCTCGGGCGCAACATCCTGCCGCTGCAGCGTGAGGGGCTCGTCGCCGTGGTGAAGGGCAGCGCCGACCGTCGCCGCAAGGAGCTGCGTCTGACCGAGTCCGGCGCCGCGCGGCTGCGCGCCGGCCGCGCCGGATGGGCTGAGGCGCAGGCGCGGTTCGAGACGGTGTTCGGCGCCAAGCGCAGCGCCGAGCTGCGCGCCCTGCTGCATTTGGTTGCGGCGAGCGATCTCGCTGGCGCTGCCGCCGCGGATCGCTGAGGGCTGAGCGGCTATTCCGCCGCGACCCGCGCGGTGTCGACGAATTGCGACACCCATTTCTTGCGTCGTTTCAGCGCCTCGCGGTACATCGCCTCGAACTCTTGCGGCGGGAAGGAGTGCGTCGAGGCGCGCTGCAGCAGCGCCGCGGTCCAGGCCTTGAGGCGCGGGAAGCTCTCGAGATGGCCGAGCGTCCGCACCCGGTCGAGGAAGACGTAGCGTTGCAGGAAGGGCGCATAGGCCGCATCCACCAGCGAATAGTCGGGGCCGTTGAAGAAGGGGCCGGCGCTCTGCGTCGCCAGCGCCCGCTCGAGCCGCTCGAACGGCATCGGCAGGCCCGCTTGCGCCTTCTCATACTCGGCCTCGGTGTCGGCATAGGCGGTCGCAGTCACGGCCGCGGCGAAGCTCGGCACATAGTCGGTCCAGGCGCGGTTGACGGCGCGCCGGACGGGATCCTCCGGATGCAGCCGTGGCGCGATGGTCTCGTCGAGATACTCGGCGATGGCGTTCGATTCAAACAGCGACACCGTACCGTCGACGCGCAGCACTGGCACCTTCTTGTGCGGCGAGATCGCGAGGAACCAGTCGGGACGGTTGTCGGGGTCGATGTGGCGGAACTCGAAGTCGATCCGCTTCTCGCGCAGCACGATCGCCGCGCGCTGCACCCAGGGACAGGTCTTGAAGCTGACCAGCAGATATCTCGCCATGGCGCTCTCCCACATTTCCGGCGGCATGGTTGCACGCCGGCGACGGTTGCTCCTATAGAAATCGTCGCCGCTATTCGCGCAGCGCTCGCAAGGTGAGAAAGGGTGTCATGCCGCAAAGCAGGCTGATGACGGCGAAGCCGATCACGAGATCGTAGCCGCCGCTCCAATCGTGCAGCAGGCCGCCGGCCCAGGAGCCGATCGCCTGGCCGACGCCGGCGCCGATGGTGATGGCGCCGAAGATGGTGGCGACCGCCCGGCCGTGGAAGAGGCGCATGGCGGTGGTCGAGATCAGCGGTCCGCGCGAGCCGAGCGTGCTGCCGAAGCAGAGCACGAAGCCGCCCAGCAGCCAGAGGCTGGGATGGAAGCGGAGCAGCCACAGCATGGCGATGCCGGCAAGCGTCACGACATAGCTCAGCAGCACCGAGGGACGCCGGCCGATGATCCCGTCGAGCCAGCTCACCGCGATCATGCCGAAGGGGAGCAGCGCGCCGCTCAGCCCCCAGGCGGTCGCCGCCTGCATCGGCGCGAAGCCGACATCGCGCAGATAGGCGACGACCTCGACGGCAATGTCGAAGATCCCGAGGCTGGTGAAGAAGAACGTGCAGAACAGGCCCCAGAAGCCGGAATGCCGCATCGCCCGCAGCAAGGTGAAGCCGCGACTGGGAGCGACGGCAGACGCTGCCGGGCCGCGATGCGCGAGGTCGGGATGCCCGCCGCGCCAGATGCGCCAGGGCAGCAGCGCCAGCGGCAGCAGCAGCGCCAGCAACCCGCCGCCAAGCCAGTGATAGGCGCCGCGCCAGCTATAGGCGTCGATGAGCAGCTGCGCCAGCGGCACCAGGAGGAGGATGCCGAAGCCATAGGCGGAGAACACGACGCTGGTGGCGGTGACCAGCCGCTTGCCGTACCAGCGGCTCAGCAGCGCCATGTTGGGCACGTTGCCGAGGCAGGTGGCGGCGATGCCGACGCCGAGGCCGACCGTCGCCTGGAGCTGCCAGAGCGATTGCGCGAAGCCGGCAAGAACGAACGACACGCCGAGCAGCCCCAGTCCCAGGGCATAGACGGCGCGCGGCCCCGAATGGTCGAAGAGCCGACCGACCAGCGGCCCCATCAACCCGCTCGCCAGCGCATAGAAAGAATAGATCGAGACGATTTCGGCGCGGTCCCAGCCGAAGCCCTGGGCGAGCGGCACGACGAAGACGCTGAAGCTGTCCGGCACGCCGCGCGCGACCAGCCCCATGGCAAAACACAAGACGAGCACCGCGAGCGCCGTGCGGCGGGGACCGGCGGGAGGCATGGACGCGGTATCCCCGCGCCGCGCCGCCGGGTCAAGTCATGCCAGACCGGCGCCGGACGCCGCGCTTTGAGGCGGCGGCGGTGCCGGCTATCCTCGCGGCGCAGGCGGGCGGAGGATCCGTCGCCGCGGGCAATCCCGGGGATCGTCGCCGCCCGCGCGACGGCAGCGTCGGCGGGGGGTGCCATGGCGGATGGCTTGCGGCTGAAATCGGCCTTCGAGGGCAAGGAGCTGACCCTTGCGCTGCTGGCCTTTGCATCAGCGACCACCGACGTGCTGAGCTTTCTCGCCTTCAGCGAGGTTTTCACCTCGGCCATGACGGGCACGATCGCGCTGCTGGGCATCGCGGTGGGGCAGGGGCGTGCGCTCGCGGCGACGCGCTCGCTGGCGGCGCTGCTGGGCTTCGTCCTGGGGGTCGTCGCCGGTACGCTGGCGCGCGGCGCCGGCGATCATCCGCGCGGGCTCGCCGCGGTGCTCGGGGTCGAGGCGCTGTGCCTCGGCCTCTTCGCCGGACTTTGGCATGCCGTCGATCGGCCCGCCGGAAACATCGTCTACGCGCTGATCTTCCTCTCGGCGCTGGGCATGGGCGTGCAGATCGTCGCCGCGCGGCGGGTCAATCTCCCGGGGATCCCAACCGTCGTCTTCACCAGCACGCTGGCCAGCATGGTCATGATGGCGACGGATGCGGTTATCCGCCGTCGGCCGCTGCCGGTCGACGCCGTGCGGCAGAGCGTGTTGTTGGCGATCTATCTCGCCGGCGCCATGCTCGCGGGCGCGCTGGCGTTGCGGCATCGCGGCATTCTCGTGATGCTGCCGCTCGGCGCCGTGCTGTGCGCGCTCGCGCTGCAGCTTCGGCCGGCGCAACCGAAAACCTGACCGCCCGCGTCTTGCCGCAACCAGGGCGGGGATTGCGCCGTCGCCGCTGGACCCCTACATCCCAACCTATCCCGAGCCGTTTCCCCCGCCCGAGCACCGACCGACCTGATCGAGCCTCCGTCTTCCGCCACCGCCGGCTCCCGACGCACCGAGCTCGTCCTCATCCTGGGCGGGCTCAGCGCGTTTGCGCCTTTGGCGACCGACATGTACCTGCCGGCGATGCCGCGGTTGGAACGGGTCTTCGCCACCGACGCGGCGCGGGTGCAATGGACGCTGGCCGCCTTCTTTCTCGGCTTCGCGCTGGGCCAGGCCTTTTACGGGCCCGTCGCCGACCGCTACGGCCGCAAGCCGTCGCTTTACGTCGGGCTCGCGCTCTATATCGGCGCCTCGATCGGCTGCGCGCTCGCGCCGACGATCGGCTTGCTGACGACGCTCCGCTTCCTCGAGGCGATCGGCGCCTGCGCCGGCGCGGTGGTCGCCCGCGCGGTGGTCAGCGACCTCTTCACCGGCCAGGAGGCGGCGCGGCTCTTCACCGCGCTGATGGTGGTGATGGGGCTGGCGCCGATCGTCGCGCCGCTGATCGGCGGCTATCTGCTGCTGTGGTTCGACTGGCCGGTCATCTTCTGGGTGCTCGCCGCCTTCGGCATCGCCTGCCTGCTGGCGGTCTGGCTGCGGCTGCCCGAGACGCACCGGAGGGAAACCGCGCGCTCGCTCGCGCTCGGCTCGGTGGTGACACGCTACCTGATGCTGCTGCTCGACCGGCGCTATCTCGGCTATGCGCTGTCCGGCGCCGCGAGCATGGCCGGCATGTTCGCCTATATCGCCGGCTCGCCTTTCGTCTTCATCACGCTGCATCAGCTGACGCCGCAGCACTATGCCTGGCTCTTCGGTGCCAACGCCTTCGGCATCGCGGTTGCCTCGCGCATCAATCACGGCCTGTTGCAGCGCTACAGCGCCGATGCGTTGCTCGTCGGCGCCAGCCTGGTGCAGGTGGCGGCGGGGGCGCTGCTGCTGGCCGCGGCGGCGACGGGAGCTGCCGGCGCGCCGGGGCTGGCGGTGCCGCTCTTTCTCTATGTCGCCTGCGTTGGCGTCGTCACGCCCAATTCGGTGGCGCTCGCCATGGCGCCGCACCGTCACACCGCCGGCGTCGCTTCGGCGCTGCTCGGCGTGCTGCAATTCGCGCTCGCCGCGGCGGCGGCGGCGCTGGTGGGCGCGCTGCACAGCGCCAGCGCGCTGCCGATGGCGGCGCTCATCCTCGTCTTCGGGCTGCTCGGTCTCGGGCTGCGGTATCTGCTGGTCGGCCGCGCAGCGCCGGGCCCGGGCCATCGCTGACTCAGATCGAGATTTCGCGGCCGATCTCGACCACGGCGTCGTGCGGCAGCTTGAAGTAGTCGGTGACATGCGAGGAGTTGCGCTGCATCAGGGCGAAGAACGCCTCGACCCAGCGCGGCAGGCCCTGGTGATCCTCGCGCGCCACCACCGTCTCGTGACCGACGTAATAGGTGACGTCGGCGAGATCGATGGCACAGCCGCCGGCGCAGGCCTGCGCCAGCAAGGCCGGAATATCGGGCCGCTCCATGAAACCGTAGCGCGCGGTGGCGCGCCAGAAGCGGGGTGCGATCTCCGCCACGCTGAGCCGAGCGTCGGCGCCGATCCACGGCACCGATTCGGTCGCGACGGTGAGGACGAACAGCCGCTCGTGCAGCGCCCGGTTGTGCTTCAGATGCCAGACCATCACCGGCGGCGCGTCGTGCTGCGTCCGCGTCAGGAACACGGCGGTGCCGGGCACGCGCGGCACCTTGCCGCCGGCGATCCCGGCCATGAAGGTGTCGATCGGCATAGCCGTCTCCTGCATCAGCGCCGCGACCGCTTGCGCGCCGAGATGCCAGACCAGCATGGTGCCATAGACCAGCGCCGCCAGGATCAGCGGGACATAGCCGCCATCGCCGATCTTCAGGAGATTGGCGGCGACGAAGCCGGCATCGACGATGACGAACCCGCCGGCGACCAGGCCGGCGGCGGCCATGGGCCAGCGCCAGATCTCGCGCATGGCGATGAACAGCAGGACCGAGGTCATCAGCATGGTGGCGGAGACGGCGATGCCGTAAGCCGCCGCCAGATTGTCCGACTTGCCGAAGCCGATCGTCAGGCCCAGCGTCACCAGCATCAGCAGCCAATTGACCGGCCCGACATAGATCTGGCCATAGCCTTCTTGCGAAGTCTGGGTGATCTGCAGGCGCGGCAGCCAGCCGAGCTGGATCGCCTGGCGCGTCATCGAGAAGGCGCCGGTGATGATCGATTGGCTGGCGATGACCGTGGCGACCGTGGCCAGCAGCACCAGCGGCACCAGCGCCGCCGGCGGGCAAAGCCGGTAGAAGATGTTGCCCGAGCTCGGCGCGCCCTCGAGCACGAGTGCCGCCTGGCCAGCATAATTGAGCACCAGGCTGGGGAACACCAGCACGGACCAGGCGAGGCGGATCGGCTTGGCGCCGAAATGGCCCATATCGGCATAGAGCGCCTCGGCGCCGGTGACGCAGAGGAACACGCCGCCGAGCACAAGAAAACTGGTAGTGCCGCCCGACACCAGATAGGCGATGCCGTAGCGCGGATCGAGCGCCGCCAGCACCGCTGGATGCTGCCAGATCCCGTCGAGCCCGAGGAGCGCAATGACCAGGAACCACAGCGCCATGACCGGGCCGAACGCCCGGCCGATCCGCGCCGTTCCCTGTGGCTGGACGGCGAAGAGCACCACCAGGATCACCACCGACGCCGGCAGGATGTAAGGGTGGAACGCGGGGGTGGCGATCTCCAGCCCCTCCAGCGCCGAGAGCACCGAGATCGCCGGCGTGATCGCGCCGTCGCCGTAGATCAAGGCGGCGCCGAGCAGGCCGGTCGCGATGATCACCGGCCGGTGCCGGCGCTTGACGCCGAGCAGCGACATGAGCGCGAGAATGCCGCCTTCGCCGTCATTGTCGACGCGCATGGCGAAGGAGACGTATTTGACCGAGGTGATGAGGATGAGGGTCCAGACCACCAGCGACAGCGCGCCGAGCGTCGTGGCCGGGGCGGGGTGGTCGCCGGTCACGTCGAGAACGGTCTTGAGGGTATAGAGCGGGCTGGTGCCAATATCGCCGAACACCACGCCCAGAGCCGAAAGGCCGAGCGCCGGCAGGCTCGATGTCGGCCGGGCTCGTCCGGCGGGGTCGAGGGTGGTATCGGTCAAGGGCGCCCGTCGTTCCGCCGTTATTCAGGAAGCTGCGACAGGCAGCATAGCCGATGACGGGTTACAATGGTGTGAGATTGCGCCGGCCGCGGCCGACGCGGCGGCGCGGGCAGGCTGCTAGCTCACGGCAAGATGCGCCAGGTCATGGTGTTGCGCGCCTGGCAGTCGGTGGCGGAGCCGTAGTCGTCGAGGGTGATGACGACATCGCCTTCGATGCGGCGCGCCAGCCGGCGCGCCTCGAGGCAGGTCTCGCGATCGAGATCGCCGATGGCGACCACGACCTCCGCGGGAAAGCGCGCCGGCTCGACGCGGAAGTCGTGGCCGGAGAAATGCCGGCCGATGGCGAGCTGCACCTGCTCGGCGTTGCGGTTCCACGGCAGCGCGGCGGCTTCGTCGGCCGCCGCCGTCAGCGCATTCCTGAGCGATTGCGCCGGGGACTGCAGCGCGAGCGATACCTGATAGCCCGCGACCAGCAGCATGGCGGCGGCCGCGAGCAGCCGCATACGGGGCGGCGTGCGCGCGAAGACGGCCTTTGCGGCTTCGCGGATCGAGACAGGCAACGGTGCGTGGAGCGAGATCATTGACATCCCGGAGCCTCATCTGCAGCTCGTCACGGGCGAAGACTACGCTATTCGATTTAATCAATTGATAATCTTTGGCGGAGTTTTAGCGGCATTTTAAGCAAATGCCGGGCGCTGCGCGTGATCCGCGGTTCCGCCGATGCCGCCCGTTCAGTGCGCCGGCAGCGCCGGCACTGGTTTGGAGTGGCCGACGGGTGGCTTGCTCGCCGTGGTGTTGGCCGGCGAGACGATCATGTCGACGCGCGTGTTGTCGAGCATCGAGCCGCGCTCGATGGGGATGGTGGCGACGCGCCCGGTGGGCGCGGAGGCGAAGCCGAGCAGATTGACCTCGGAGCGGACGGCGTAGCTCTCCGTCCAGCCGAATTTCGGCATTTCGCGCCGCAGGAACTCGAAGACGTCATCGGCCGAGCCGGTCGCGGAATATGACCAGCCTGCCGGTCCAGCTCTCGCCCTCGCCGAGGATCAGCGAGCGCACGCTGTCGATGTGGTAGCCGGCGGGAAGCGCGGTACCCGCCACCGGGATCTCGACATGCTGCGTTTCGCCCGACGCCGCCGCGCTGGACGGCTCCCCCGAGCCGCCATGCGGTGGGGAGCAGCCCGCCAGCAGCACCGCAAGCGCCAACCCGAGGGCTCGTCCCGCGCCCGATGACCCCATCGCTTCCCCCCAATGGCAGCCTTCGCGGACTATGCCGCATTTCGTCGCGCCGCGCCAAAGACTCCCGGCCGCGCGCCGCGGGGATCACCGGGCGGGAAGCGGCTCGCCGCTCAGCCAGGCCATGCCCTGGCGATAGAGCCGCTCGACCGCCGGGCCTGTGAGGCCGGGCATGTCGCGCTTCACCGTGAAGCCGGTCTTGTGTTGGAGATATGCCAAGTGGCGATAGCCCTCGGGGAAGTCGCCGAGCAGCGCCGCATCGAGCGTGAGCTTGGCCGCGGGATCGAGCGGATCGAGCCGGTCCTTCTCGTAGATCGGCTGGCGCAGCACCACGCCCCAACGTCCCTGGCGCTGCTCGAAGAAATCGTAGAAGCGCCCGGTGCAGGTGACGTCGCAGGGCACGCCGTCGACCGCTGCGCGCTGCATGATCTGCATCTTGGTCTGGGCAATGGCGCGGTTGCCGCTGACATCGATGGTGCTGCCGCCGAGGAAGTGCAGGATGTTGACGCCGCGCTCGAAGCCCTGGCGGCTGACCTCGATGAAGCGCTCGGCCGGGCCCTGGAACCAGGTGGCCATCATCCAGCCATCCTCGTGCCAGACGGTGCGGAAGCGCTCCCAATCGCCGGCATCGCGCCACAGCACCCAATTCTCCACCACCTCGCGGATCCGCAGCCGCTCGCGCATCTCATCCATCATGGCTGGCCTCCCTCGCTGCCGCACTATCGCCCGCGCCGCCGCGCCGGCGCAACCGGCGCCCTGCGCGCGGGCGCCGCTGAGCTTGCGGGCGCAAGCCGGCCCTACGTCGCTGGTGTACACCGGCGACACAAAATCAGCGCGCGTCGATGACGTAGGGGACGCCAAGATCGGCTCCGGACTCATGATACGCATGCACCCCTCAGCCGCCAAGACGCGGGGCATTTCACGCAGCTTCCGCGGTCCCTGAGGGACCGCAACAAAAAGAAACGGGGCAGCCAAGGGCCGCCCCGTTTCAGACCGGGCTCGCGGATCAGACCGCTTTGAGGTTGACCGCGGCGACCTTGCCCTGCTGGCCGCGCTCGAGCTCGAAGCTCACGCGCTGGCCTTCATGCAGGCTGCCGATGCCCGAGCGGGTCACGGCCGAAATGTGGACGAAGACGTCCTTGGCGCCGTCATCGGGCTCGATGAAGCCGTAGCCTTTCGTGGTGTTGAACCATTTCACAGTACCGGTGGACAACAGGTCCCTCCATAGCTGATAGGCCGCCGCGCGGCTGCGCGGACGGGTCAGTGTCGTTTGGATAGGACCGGGTCGGGGCTCAGCAAGGAGCGAAGTGACGGGGCCGAGCCAAAGCGAAGTGACGGGCTGAAAGATAGTGGCCGCCCGGCGAATTGCAAGTCCCAGACGAGTGCCTAAGCCTGCTCTTGTCGCCCCGGCGCCTCGACGGCCGGCGGCGGCTGGTTCAGCTCCGTGAGCAGCTTCAGCAGCTGGATGATCAGTCCGCGCAACCGCTTGTCCTCCATCGACATCACCGCGGTAAGCTGGCGGTGCAGCTCCTTGCCCTCGAGCGCGGACACCGTCGGCTCCTGCACCGGCGCGGCGGGCTCGCCGGTCTCGGCGCCGACGCCATCGAAGAAGTATTGCTCGCTCACGCCCAACGCGGTGGCGAACTCATGCAGCCGGCTGGCGCTGACGCGGTTCTCGCCGCGCTCGTATTTCTGCACCGATTGGAAGCTGATGCCGACAAGCTTGGCCAGCTCGCTCTGGGTCAGGCCGCGCATGATGCGCTGCAGCCGGATGCGGGCGCCGACATAGACGTCGATCGGGTGCGGGCCGTCGATGATGATGGTGCGGCGCCGTTGCCGCGGCTTTGCCGGCGCCTTGGTGGCGAGCCTGCTCATAGTCTTCCCCCCCGCTCTCGGCCTTAGTGGTTGCTGCTGCTCTCCTCCGGCTTACAAAGGCGCGAGACGCCGCCCCGCGCACTCCGCAGTTGTAGCACTTTTGCCATCTTGGGAGATAGACGCTCTCTGCGGCGGCGCTGGAATTCTCAACCTGCCGGCAGCCGGTCCGCGAGCGCGGCCAGCGCCGCCTCCGCTGCCGCCCGGCCGGTGAGATAGGCGCCGTGCGCGGTGGAGAAATCATTGGCCGAACAGGCCTCGCCGGCAAAGAACAGCCGGTCGTCGACCGGCGCGGCGAGCACCGCCCGATCGCCGGCATGGCCGGGGAGCGCATAGGAATAAGAGCCCCGGGCGAAATGGTCGCCGACCCAGGAGGAGGAGGCAAGGAAGGACAGCCGGCCGCGGATCCCGGCGCCATAGATGCCGGCGAGCTCGTCGAGCGCGAACTCGGTCATGGCCTGCGGTCCCGCCTGCTCGAGCTCGGTGGCGAGCCGGCCGCCGAAATAGCCCTCAACCATCGGCCAACCGTGTAGACGCAGGAGATAACCACCGGTTGCGGTGCGGTCGGCATGGCCGAGCACGGGGTGATCGATCGGAAAATCTTCGGCGCCGTCCTTGATGGCGAGAAAGAGCTTGTTGGCGACGCCGAGCGGCAGGCCGTGCGCGGCGGCGAGCTTGGCGGGAAGCGCCGGCGCGAAGCGGATGGCGTCGGCCGCCAGAACATTGCTCGGCACGGTGACGATCACCGCGCGGGCGCGCAGCACGCCGCCGCTGGTCGCGACCGCGATGTCGGCGCCGCGATGGTCGATCGCCTGGACGACGGTGCCGAGACGGATCGGCAGCTTCGCGGCATAGGCGGCGATGAGCGTGCCGTAGCCCGCCAGCACGCGCCAGTTGATGCCGCTATCGGCGTAGCGCGCGTGATCGAGGATCGACAGCCGGTCGAGCTCGACGCCATTGACCCAGCTGCTGATCGCGTCGAGTAGCCCGTTCCATCGCCCGCCCGGAGCCAGCAGCGTGCTGGCCGCCGCGTCCTCGGCGCGCGCCGCCGCCGCGTCGAAGCGCTGCTCATAGGCGCCCTGGGCCGCCGACCAATCCGCCTGCGCCGCATCGCCGAAGCGGGCGGCGATGCGGCTGCGCCGGTCCGGCATCCGCTCATCGAGGGCAAAGCCCGTGGCGCGGGCGATCGCCGACCAGGGATTGCGGTCGGCCGAATGCAGCCATTCGCAGCCGAGATCGACGCCACGGCCGAGCGCGGTCGGCAGCGTCCAGGCGCGGCCGCCGACACGCTCGCGCGCTTCGAGAATGAGGAAAGGGACGCCGGCCTCGGCCAGGCGCCGTCCGGCGGCGATCCCGGCCGCGCCGGCGCCCACCACGACGATATCGACCTCGCCTGCCATCCGCTCCTCGCTCGCCGCGCTTCGGCCCGGAGCCATAGAGGGACTGGCACGGCGCTGGCAACAGCGGCGTCGAAGCCCCTGGCGCGCGACGATTTTTCCCGTGAGTTGCGCGCCGGCATTGGCTAGGAAGGGGTAATGGTCGATGCCGAGGAGATCGCAGACTTCATCCGCGAGACCGCCGCCGAGGCGATCGTCCCGCGCTTCCGCCAGCTGCGGCAGGAGGATATCCGCGAGAAGAAGCCGGGTGATTTCGTCACCATTGCCGATCTCGAGGCGGAGCGGCTGCTGACCGGGCGGCTCCTGGCAGCGATGCCGGGCTCGGTGGTGCTGGGCGAGGAGGCGGCGGCCCAGGACCCGTCGCGCCTGGGGCTGCTGGCGGGCGAGGCGCCGGTCTGGGTCATCGATCCCATCGACGGCACCGCCAATTTCGCCCGCGGCGAGCCCGGCTTTGCCGTCATCCTCGCGCTGGTTGAGCGCGCCGAAGTCCAGGCCGGCTGGATCTACGACCCGCTCGGCGACACCATGGTGCTGGCCGAGCGCGGCAACGGCGCCTGGTCCCAAGGCCGGCGGCTTGCGGTCGATGCCGAGGCCAGCGCCGAGCGCATGATCGGCGCCGCCTATGGCAAGACACTCGCGGGGCCGCGCGCCGCCAAGGCGCTCGGCGACAGCGGCCGCATCGCCGCGGTGCGCAATCTCGGCAGCAGCGCGCTCGAATACAGCGCCGTGGCACTCGGCCGGGCGCATTTCTCGCTGCATTCGCGCTCGCTGCCCTGGGACCACGCGGCCGGCATGCTGATCGTCGCCGAAGCCGGCGGCGTCGCCGGCTTTCTCGACGACACGCGCTATGATCCCCGCATCGCCGACCGGCCGGTGCTGGCGGCGTCCAACCGCACCGCCTGGGAAACGGTGCGCGCCGTCATCGGCGCGCTGGCGTGAGGCCGCTACCGTCGCCGCCGTAGCCGAGGAGAAGAGAGGGACGGTGGCGTCTTCCGGCGCGGCCCCCTATGGTGCCGGCCAAAGCAGAATTTCGGGGCGGCAGCGTCGTGGCGCGTGGACACAATATCGGCCGGGCCATCCTCTACATGGCATTGGCCATGGCGCTTATCCCCTGCCTCAACGCCTCGGCGAAATATCTCGGGCGCGGCTACTCGACGGTGGAGATCGTCTGGGCGCGCTATGCCGGGCATTTCGCCTATATGATCGTCGCCTTCTTTCCGCGCCGCGGGCTGAGCCTGTTCTATACCGCGCGGCTGCCGATCCAGGTGCTGCGCTCGGCGCTGCTGGTGAGCGCGACCGGCGTCTATTTCACCGCGCTGCATTATACCGACCTGCCCACCGCCGCGGTCATCAGCTTCGTCGCGCCCTTCATGATCACCGCGCTCTCCTTCGTCATGCTGGGCGAGCCGGTCGGGCCGCGGCGCTGGGCGGCGGTGGGGGTGGGGTTCCTCGGCGCGCTGGTGATCTTGCGCCCGGGGACGGGGGTGGTGCATCTCGCCTCGTTCCTGGTGCTGATCAGCGCCGCCTGCAACGCGCTCTACCAGCTGCTGACGCGCAGCCTCGCCGCGCGCGATTCGGCCGAGACCTCCAACACCTATATCGCCGTGGTCGGCTTCGTCCTCACCAGCCTCGCCGTGCCGTTCTTCTGGCAGACGCCGCGCTCGGCGGTCGATCTGCTGCTCTTCGTCGGCCTCGGCATCTTCGGCGGCTTCGGCCATTACTTCATCGTCAAGGCGCTGGAATGGGGCCCGGCGGCGGTGATCGCGCCGCTCAATTACGCGCAGCTCATCGGCACGGTGATCATCGGCTATTTCGCCTTCGCCGAATGGCCGGATCTCGGCACCTGGATCGGCGCGGCGGTGATCATCGGCAGCGGCCTCTACATCTTCTATCGCGAGCGCGCGCTGCAGAAACGGGCTAGGATGACGGCCGCCACCGACTGAAGGGAAGGCTCGGGATGGAAGGCAAAGTCTGCGTCATCACCGGTGCCACCTCTGGCATCGGGCTCATCGCCGCCGAGCGGCTGGCGGCGGAGGGCGCGCGGCTGGTGCTGGTCGGGCGCGACAAGGCACGCGGCGAGGCGGCGCTCGCCCGCATCAGGGGGCGCGCGCCGAGCGCCCAGCTCAGCATTCATTACGCCGACCTGTCGCTGCTGGCCGAGATGGAGCGGCTGGCGGCGGCGATCGCCGCGGCGGAGCCGCGCATCGACGTGCTGATCAACAATGCCGGCGCCATGTTCAGCCGCCGCAGCGTCACCGCGGACGGGCTCGAGCGCACCTTCGCGCTCAACCACATGGCCTATTTCGTGCTGTCGAACCGGCTGCGCGATCGCTTGACGGCAGCAGCGCCGGCGCGCATCGTCAGCGTCGCTTCCGAGGCGCATCGCGGCAATACGCTCGACTTCGGCGATCTGCAATCGGCCAAGAGCTATCGCGGCTTCAGCGTCTATGGCCGCTCCAAGCTTGCCAACATCCTCTTCACTCGCGAGCTGGCGCGGCGGCTGGCCGGCACCGGCGTCACCGCCAATTGCCTCCATCCCGGCTTCGTCGCCACCCGCTTCGGCGACAACAATGGCGGGCTCATCCGGCTCGGCATCGGCATTGCCAAGAATCTCTTCGCGATTTCGCCGGAGAAAGGCGCCGAGACCATCGTCTATCTCGCTGCATCGCCGGAGGTCGCCGCCGTCAGCGGCGGCTATTTCGCGAAGAGCCGCCCGGCGACGCCGACCGCCAAGGCGCAGGACGACGCCGCGGCAAAGCGGCTCTGGGAAGAGAGTGCGAAGCTCGCGCATATGGCGGGATGAGACGTCGCGTGACCGGCGATGGTCACAGGTCCTTTTCGGCGAGTTTGCGAAACTCGTCCGGAACGGAATGGGAAATCCCCAGCGCCACCGACGCATATCCGATAGCATCCCATCCGAAGCGATCGCGGATCCTATCGACAGCGCAGTCGGCCGCCCACCGCGCCATGCCTTTCTTGGTGCCGGGGCGGCGCGCCTCATCTTTAAGTCCAAGCGGAAGTTCCAGCTGCACATCCCAGTGCTCCTCGAGATGCGAAACGGAGATCGCCAGGAGCGAGATGGTCTTCTCGTCAGGGTGATCCGCGAGGACCGCGCGCACCAGCTCCTCGGCGATCTCGGCGAGGATCACGGTCGCGGAGATCGGCGCGTCGAGGGTTACCGAACGAGTGGCTGAGTCCAGGTTGGCGAAGCGAACGCGGACCGTCACGGTTCGACCAGGCCTGGACTTGGCCCGGAGGCGGGTGCCGATTGTGTCTGCAAGATGAAGCAGGGTGGGGCGGAAAACTCGCTCTTCGGCAGGCTTCCGGCCGATCGCCGACTGTGCTCCTGCCGATCCGGCCCGGCGGTCGGTCTTGATTTCCCGTGGATCGCGGTTCCACGCCAGCGCTGCGAGTTTCTCTCCCGCCGCGGGACCGAGCAACCGCTCGAGCGACCATCCCGGTGTCTTTGCCAGCTGCCCGATCGTAAGCACGCCGATCCCGGCCAGACGCGCCTTGGTGACCGGGCCCACTCCCCACATCAGCTCGACGGGCAGGTGGTGAAGGAATTCCAGCTCGGTGTCGGGATCGACAACCACCAGCCCGTCGGGCTTGGCCACTTGCGAGGCAATTTTCGCCAGATGCTTGGTGCGCGCCACGCCGACCGAGATCGGAAGGCCAAGCTCCGCCCGCACGCGGTGGCGGATTGCCCGCGCAATTTCGGCAGGCGGACCGAAGAGATGGGTGCAGCCCGCGACGTCGGCAAAGGCCTCGTCGATGGAAATCCGCTCGACGAGGGGCGTGAAATCGTTGACCACCTTGATGGCGGCATCGCCCAGCCGTTGGTAGTGCTTGAAATGGCCGCTGACAAAAGTGAGTTGCGGACAGAGCTCGCGCGCCTGCCGCCCCGGCATGCCGCCACGGACCCCGAAGGCCTTGGCTTCGTAAGACGCGGCAAGCACAACCCCACCCCCGACGGCGATCGGCTTGCCGCGCAACGAAGGGTCGAGCAGCTGCTCGACCGAGGCATAGAAGGCATCCAGGTCTGCATGGAGGATCGTAGCTATCGTTTCCATCCCGACCGTTCACCTGTGACGTTTCGACGGGGTTCTCGACAGCGAGAACATAATGAGAACAGGTCTTGACGATTGTCAAGCCGCGCGCGGTGTGCGTTTGCGTCCGCGACCCGCCGACCGCCGGTCGAACCTGCCGGAGTGACATTCGTAAGTGCCTGATTTCAGAGAGAATTTAGCTCGAAGCGGGGCACATCGTGATCGAGAATGCCGCTCGGGCAACCGCACCTTGAGATGACGGCCGAGCGCCAGTAGCACCGAAAAACCTAAACCGGGCGCCATGGGCTTGTTTGTTCCGGTCTTTCCCATCTCGCAACGCGCGGGTTGCAAGACGCGGATGCAGTTGGGAGCTCCCACTCACGCCCAGGGCGGCGATATCAACACTTAAAGCAGCATTTCCGAAGCTACCGGCTCCGGACATGTCGCGGACATGACCCAAACGACAAAGATTGTTAAGGCTTCTCGGACGCCTGCCGCCCGAGCCACCCGCACCGTCCGTCAGCGGCAGGCATCCGAGAACCCTTAACAAAAGGAGAACTCCAAGGCACAGTCGGTTCAATTCAAGCGGGATACGGCTTAAGCGAGATGCCGGGCGAGCTCGGGGCGCGCCTTGAGCGCGTCTCCCTGGCGGCGCAAAATCTTGGCAATACGCTCGGGCGCGAAATTCATGTCGACGAAGCCGGGGCCGGTATTGGCGACCTCGCGATACTCGGCGATGCGTCCGTCGCGCAGGCGCATGATCGCGACCCCCTCGAAAATGGCGCGCTTGCCGCGCGCTTCCGGCAGCAGTGACGTGTAGCTGATGTTGTAGCGAGCATAGAGGATGGTTCCGTCGCAGACCGGATCGTGCATGTCCCAGCGCATATCCGTGGCGGACTTGAAGAACCATTCTTCGATCATCTCCGCGATTTTTGCCCGCCCGGCAAACTCGCCGTAGAAGACGTCGTGATAGACGCCGTCCTCGCTAAACAGAGCAGCGAATCGCTTGCCGTCGCGGCGCTCTACGGCGTCGCAGAATTCTCGCAGCATCATAGTCGCGTCCATCGCCGCCTCTTGCGTTCTCCGATAATCACCGACTTCGAAAATCGTCGAGCGGTTCCGGTCCCCATCATGGCGAGAGCAGCCGGCCCGTCAATCGCATCACTTTGACCGGACAGTGCGGCGGGGATCGCTTCGGGTCAATCGCGTCGTTTCGAACCCGCGCGTCTGTACGACCCCAATGAGCGCACCTTCTCGACGCTGACCGGCTCTTCCGGGCAGTGCCAGACCGACATCCGGTTGTCCCAATCTGGTCAACGGAGGCTGCGGCCGCGACCTGCCTGGCCGGTTCCTGAACCGGATCTCGGCCTTCATTCAGTAGGCGGAGATGCCGCCTTCGGCCGGGATCGCCGCGCCGTTCACCATACGCGATTCGTCGGAGGCGAGGAACAGCGCGACACTCGCGATGTCCTCTGGCTGGCCGACACCGAACGGGTATCGCTCGGCCATATTGTCGATGCCGCCAAAGCGAATCTGGTTGCCGTCGGTGAAGCGGCTCTTGACCCGCTCGGTCAGCACCACGCCGGGGCAAATGGCGTTGACGCGGATACCCTTCGCAGAATAGGCGCCGGCCAGGGCCCGGGTGAAGGAGATCAGGCCACCCTTGGCCATGATGTAGACATGCGCGATGTGGTTGCCGCGCAGCGCCACCACCGAGGAGAAGTTGACCACGCTGCCCTTGCCCTGCTCGACCATCACCGGAATGACGTGCCGGCAGCACAAGAACGGCCCCTTGAGGTCGAGGTTCATGGTGTGGTCCCAGACCGAGAGATCGACCTCGGTGACGGGACTGTCCTCGCGGAGCGAGCCGCCGGCGCAATTCAGCAGCACGTCGATATGGCCGAACGCGTCCCTCGCCTGCCGCACCATCTGCTTGACGCTCGCTTCGTCGGTCACATCCGTGCGCACGAAGCGGGCGCCGGCGCCGGCCTCGCGCGCGCTCGCCTCGCCCAGCGCCGCGTCGATCTCCGCCACAACCACCTTGGCGCCCTCCGCGACGAACATCTTGGCCGACGCCCGGCCGATGCCGGATCCCGCGCCGGTGATCACCGCGACCTTGCCCGCGAGACGATTCATCTGTCCTTCTCCCAGCTAGAGGACCCATGGGCTTTCCACCGACCGCTACACACGCGACGCCAAGGGCGCACGTCTTCAACGGGGATCCTTCACGACAATCTCACGCCAGCACGAATCCCTCGTAGCCGTGGGCGGCCACCTCGTCGCATTTCTGGCGGTATTTCGGGGCGCCGCCGGCATAGGCCATGAAAGTTCGCTTCTGCCGCCCGGCGACGTTCTTGTTGACCCCGGTCATCCACGAATCGACCTGCATCAGCAGCAGCCGCGCCGCGGTTTCGTGCACGTGCGCGGTCCATGCCACCTCGGCGGGCGCCGTCGCTTCTACCCGCGTCAGGCCTCTCTCGCGCATGTAGCGCAGGAGGTCGCTGACCCACTCGACGTTCTGTTCGATGCAGCGCGGCAGGTTGCAGAAGGTCGCCGCGTTGTGCGGCCCCACGAGGGTCAACATGTTGGGGAAGCCCTCGACCTGCAGCCCGAGATAGGTCTGCGGACCCTCCGCCCACTTTTCCTTCAGGCGCTTGCCGCCGCGGCCCCTGATGTCGATCCGGTCGAACGCGCCGGTGATGGCGTCGAAGCCGGTTGCGAAGATGATCATGTCAAAAACGCGTTCACCGTCGCTGGTCGTGATGCCCTTGGCGGTTATGCGCTCGATGGGCGTCTCCCGCAGGTCGACCAGCTCCACGTTGGGCTGGTTGTAGACTTCGTAGTAGCCGCTTTCGAGCGGCACCCGGCGCGTGCCGAAGCCGTGGTTGATCGGGATGAGCTTGCCCGCGACTTTCTGGTCCTTCACGCGACTGCGGATCTTCTTGACGACGAAGGCGGTCATCGTCTCGTTCGCCGCCTTGTCGATCAGCACGTCGCGAAAATTGCCTTGCCAGAAGGCGAAGCCGGGCTCGTTGTAGAGCTTCTCATAGAAGGCCTCGCGCTCCTCGGCCGACACCTCGAGCGCGTTTCGCGGGTCGGCGGCATGGATGAAGCAGCCGTAGGTCTCGCGACAGCGGGCGAAGATCTCGTCATAGTTCGCGCGGATCCGATCCATGGTCTCGGCATCGATGCGGCTGTTGCGCAGCGGCGCGCACCAGTTGGGCGTGCGCTGGAACACGGTGAGGTGACCCACGGACTTGGCGATCTCGGTGATCGCCTGCACGCCGGAGGCGCCCGTGCCGATCACCGCCACGCGCTTGCCCGCGAAGCTCACCGGCTCGTGCGGCCATAGACCGGTGTGCCCTGCCTCGCCCTGGAAGTCGGCGATGCCCTCGATCGCCGGCATGGTCGGCGCCGAAAGCGGCCCGATGGCGGTGATCAGGTAGCGCGCGCGGGCGCGTCGGCCGTCCTCGAAAACGGCCTCCCACTCGTTCGCCGCCTCGTCCCAGGCCGCCGATTTGGCACGCGCTCCGAAGATGATGTCGCGCCGCAGGTCGAACATATCGGCGAGAAAGTTGCAGTAGCGGAGGTTCTCCGGCTGGCCGGAGAAATGTTCGGCCCAATTCCACTGGCGCAGCAGCTCCTTGGAGAACGAGAAGCCGTAGGTCCAGCTTTCCGAATCGAAGCGCGCGCCGGGATAGCGGTTCCAGTACCACGTGCCGCCGACGCCGCCGCCCGCCTCGTAGACATGCACCGTGAAACCGAGCTGGCGCAGCCGGTAGAGCTGGTACATGCCTGACAGGCCCGCGCCGAGGACGATGACTTCCCAGCGCTCGATCGCTCCGGCATCGGTCGTTGCTTCAGCGCACATCCGTTCCGTCTCCGTTGCGCTCGTCATGACGCTCCTCCCATGACCTTGGCGTCAGTATATGCCCGTCAGCCGCGCAGATCATCCTGTACCATTTGGCTCGCAAGAGTCCGCTCCGAAGCTGCAAACCGTCGCGGCGGATGACAGACGTCGCTTCCGCGATGTGCCACAACCGGAGATTCCACGCCCGATCCCTCAGGCACTCAGCGCAGCTCATCGCGCCAACGTGTCGAGCAAGGCCTTGGCCTCTTTGAGATGGAGCGTGCCGAGACCTTCGGTGAACCGGCCGTAGACCGGAGCGAGGAGATCATAGGCCTCGTTCCGCTTGCCCTGATCTCGTTTGAGCCGCGCCAAACTCATGGCCGACCGCGATCCCCAGGATTTTGCCTGTTGCGTGATCGGTCACTAAATCAGCTGTGCCATCCGAACTGCTGCGGCTTGCGGGCGGAGCCCTG
>JBKQTR010000472.1:0-8452 GCA_052143095.1 Allostellaceae bacterium | reverse complement strand
GGTCAGGCCGATGCGAGCGCCGAGGTGCTTGGGGTCGGCCGCGATGGTGATCAGCGTCTCGGCCGACGCCTTGAACAGAAGGTCGTAGATCACCGCCTTGTTCTGGTAGGCGATGTCGGCGATCGGCGCCGGCAGCGTGAAGACCACGTGGTAGTAAGGGACGGGCAGCAGCTCGGCCTCGCGGTCGGCGAGCCACTCCTTCGCTGCTGCGCCTTGGCACTTGGGGCAATGCCGATTGCGGCAGGAGTTATAGGCGATGTGCGTGTGCGAGCACTTCTCGCAGCGCGCGACATGCCCGCCGAGAGCCGCCGTGCGGCAGCTCTCGATGGCCGACATGACCTTCAGCTGGCCGCGGCTCACATGGCCGGCATTGGCGCGACGCCAGGCGGCCCCGTGGCCGCGGAAGATATCCGCGACCTCCAGAGCGGGCCGGATCATGGGGGCGAGCTATGCGGGCAGCTGCGGCGACAACATGGCAAAGCGATCCTTGCGCCCCTTGCCTTGCTCGATCCGAAGCAGCATGCGCTCGGAGTCGACATCCGACACCTTCAGCGCCACGACCTCGGAGACGCGCAGGCCTGCGCCATAGGCGGCACTGAACGCAGCCTTGTACTTGGGTCCAGGCGCCGCATCGAGAAACCGCGTCACCTCCTCGGGGCTCAACACCACGGGAATCTTCCGCGGCTCGGCGACGAAGGTCAGCAGCTTGGTGACTTCGGGCCGGTCGAGCGTGATGGAGAAGAAGAAGCGCAGCGCCGAAACCGCACTGTTGATGCTCGTCGGGCGGACCCCGCTCTCGGTCAGATGCAGCTGATAGCGGCGCAGATCCTCGGCCGTGGCGGTGTCCGGTGATCGGCCGAGGAAGACGGTGAGGCTCTTGACATGGCGGACGTAATCCTTCTGTGTCTTCTCGACGAATTTGCGCACCGTCATGTCTTCGATCATGCGGCGGCGTAACGGGCTGATGGTCTCGCCGTTCATGGGGGTGCTCCTGTCTTGAGTGAGGTTGGCAACCCCTCATCTTCAAGACAGGACACTCCGTCCCGCTATCGCCTTCGCCGTGCCGCCTGCCGCAGCATCCTACCGCGCGAGCGGTTTAGTCCTCGTGACCCGGAGCGGAGTGCGCCAGGACAAGCTGGCAAAGGATAGGAGGTGAAAGTCCCCCACGGGGAAGGCCTAGCCAGCCGCCCCGGCCCCGAGTGATGCACGAGGTGCTGTCCGCGAGGACAGCCGTGAAGCGTTCACAGGGGAGACCATGGGCTGGGTATTGAGCTGCGAAACGGGTCTAATTTCGAGGCGCCGATCTCGTTCCGCTGAAGAGAAGGCAACACCACTCACGCGCAATGGCTTGCGTGGGCGGGCCTCGCGCAGTCGGAGATCCCATGCACGTGGAGACGTCCTTTGTACGGAACCTGGGAGACCTCATCCGTATCCGGCAGGGCATGCCGGACCGGCTCATGAAGGCAAAAGCTGAACGATGAGCATGCACGCGGATGAGGAGTCGGACGAGGTCGCAGTACCCGTGAAGCGGTCGAACAATGAGGGCTTGCCCTCTGCGGAGACCGTGGAGGGAAGGGCCTCGCCCAAGGGAAACGGCGGTCGGACGGCCGCGGCCCGGACACAGAGCCGGGATACCGCGTCGAACGGGCTGGCAGCCGTGCGTCAAGCGGCGCGACAGAGCAAGAGTGTGCGGTTCACTGCATTGCTGCATCACATCACCACCGACCTCCTGAAGCGGAGCTATCTCGCGCTCGCGCGTGACGCTGCGCCCGGGATCGATGGCGTGACGTGGCAGGCCTATGGAGAAACCCTCGAAGGGAACCTGAAAGACCTACACGAGCGAGTGCACCGGGGCAGCTACCGTGCCCGGCCGGCCAGACGGACATATATCCCGAAGGCGGACGGCACCGAGCGGCCGCTGAGCATCTTGTGTCTGGAGGACAAGATCGTCCAACAGGCGGTCGTGTCTGTCTTGGAGGCCATCTACGAGGAGGATTTCCTTGGCTTCTCCTATGGGTTCCGTCCGGGGCGTGGCCAGCACGATGCGCTGGACGCTCTCCATGCGGGGATTTATCGGAGACAAGTGAACTGGGTGCTCGATGCGGATATCCAGGGCTTTTTCGATGCCATGGCCCACTCATGGATCATCCGTTTCCTCGAACACCTGGAGTGCCTCGACCCGCTCTACGGGCCGAAGCCCGGATGCGCCGCCAAGCCGGTGATCCTGGTGCTCGACAATGGCCCGAGGGCCATGGGGCTTAGCTCGTCGCCGGCTTTTTGGACAACGATAGGGCCGCCATTTCCTCTAATCCGTTAGCCATGCCGTCATAGGTTTGGGCCATGCGCCGGAAGGATGCCTTCGCGATAGCGTCCTCCATCAGTTCGGCGACGGCGCGGCATTCCTCCGCCTTCAATCGCCAGCGCCGGGCCTGCTCTGAACTGGGACAGTCGGGCATGTCGCGGCTCCTCTAGCGCAGCAGATGGCGCATCTGGCGCACAATTTCAGCGGCCCGCGAGGCCTGGGTCTGGCTCTTTTCGACGACTTCGCCAAGCTTTGTCCATGCCGACCGGACATCGGCATCATGCAGGCGGCTAGCAGCTTCGAGGTAAATGCCGATCGCGGTCAGCGGTTCGACCAATTCGTGGACGAGCGCAACGCACACTTGCCTTAGGTCGCCATGCCGTTGGTTTGGCGGGCCGTCCTCGCCTTTCCACGCCTCTGGGGGCATCTGCATCGACAGTTCTTCTCCCGAGGGAAGGCGTTCCGCCTGATCTCAGTGCAATCTGCCGAGGTGCTTGTCAGCTGCATATCAATGCTAACCCTTTTTCCTTTACCAGATAAAGCGTCAGACTCTTCTGAAATTTGATCCTGATCAAGGTTGGAGCGGATTTATCGGCGCAGGGTGGCAATGACCGACCGGGCAAATTGTGGTGAAGAAATCGATAGAGGCGATCCCCGCATCAGCCATGGCCCGTCAATGGGGTTCCTCAAAAAGGCAAAAGGACGCAGCTGCTTACCGATGAGGAAAGAACTCAGCTTTCACTCATCGCATCTGTCGTCCGCTTCAAGAAAGGGACCCATATCTACCATGAGGGAGACCACGCGGACGCCGTCTTCAACATCATTGGCGGCGTTGTCAAGGCCTATAGGACGTTGCCGGACGAGACTGAGCGCATTAGCGCCTTTTTGTTCGCAGATGATCTGTTTGGCCTGGCCCAGGACGGGAAGTACGCCAACTCGGCAAAGGCAGTCACCGCCGTTACGGCGTACCGGCTACCGGCGTCCGCTCTACAGAGCAGGCTCCGGAAGGATGTCGATCTCGAGTTTCACGTGATCTGCAAGCTTTGCCACGATCTGCGTGAGGCACAGCGCCATGCAATCCTTTTAGGGCGCCGAAATGCCCTCGCCAAGGTGGCGATGTTCTTTCAATTGCTCGAACACTATCAAGCTGCCAGGGGCGAGCGTTCGAACGAGCTGTATCTCCCCATGACCGATCCGACGTCGCGGACTATGTCGGGATGTCGCTCGAAGCGGTAAGCCGGTCGCTCCGCACCCTCACAAGCCGCGGCGTCATCAGTTTCAGAGACAAAAGAAATCTGAAAATCGTGGACCGCGCTCAATTGGAGCTCACGGCGCAGGCCGATCTGCGCGGCAAACATCGAAGCCGAGCGGAGCGGGGATGATACGGCGAAGCACCTCGCTGTGAGGGTCCAACGTTTGATGCAATGCTTAAATGTCCGTTGCGCCCAATAACCGGTCAAAATCGGCCACAGCCCCCGTTCTGTTCCAGGGACGCATAGTGAAGTGGACCCGGATTTTGGGACCGGTTGACTAATTGGAGGAGAAGCCGTTCCGTGACAGCAAACGGAGCGGAAGATGACGAAGAGGACCAGACGGAAGATCGACGCGGCGCTGAAGGCAAGAATAGCCCTTGAGGCTTTGCGGGAGCAGGCGACGGTTGCGGACCTGGCGCAGCGTTACGAGGTCCACCCGAATCAGATTTACGCTTGGAAGAAGCAACTGCTGGAACAAGCGGCCCGCGCCTTCGACGCGGGCGCAGGCAACGATGCCGAGGCAAGCCGGGAACGCGAGATCGAGAAGCTGCACGCCAAGATCGGGCAGTTGACGGTGGAGCGGGATTTTTTAGCCAAGAGGTCCGGAAGATGAGCGTCCCGGACCGCCGGGCGCTCGTCGATCGCGATCACCGCGAGCCGTCGATGCGCCGGCAATGCAAGCTGCTCGGCCTCGCCCGCTCCGGCGTCTATCGGAAGCCGCCACCTGCCAACGACAACGACCTTGCCCTGGTGCGGCGGATCGACGAGTTGTTTACGGCTTGGCCGTTTCTGGGCTCGCGGCGGATGGCGGCGCTGCTGCGGGCGGAAGGGTGGCCGGTCAACCGCAAGCGGATGCAGCGGCTGATGCGGCGGATGGGCATCGCGGCGCTGGGGCCGAAGCCCAGGACGACGAAGCCGGCGCCGGGCCATAAGATTTTCCCCTATCTCCTGCGGAACATGATCATCGATCGGTCGAACCAGGTGTGGGCGGCCGACATCACCTACGTGCCGATCGGACGCGGATTCCTCTAGCTCGTGGCGGTGATCGACTGGGCAAGCCGGGCGGTGCTGGCCTGGCGGCTGTCGAACACCATGGACGTGTCGTTCTGCGTCTCGGCGCTCGAGGAGGCGCTGGCGCGCTTCGGTAAGCCGGAGATCTTCAACACCGACCAGGGCAGCCAGTTCACCAGCGCGGCCTTCACCGGCACACTCGCCGCTGCCGGCATCCGCATCTCGATGGATGGGCGCGGCCGGTGGATGGACAATGTCTTCATCGAGCGGCTATGGCGCAGCCTCAAATACGAGGATATCTATCTCAAGGGCTACGCCGACGGCCGGGAGGCGCGGGCCGGGATCGGTATGTGGATGGCCTTCTACAACGGCCACCGTCCGCACCAAGCGCTCGGCAACCGGACGCCGATGGCGGTCTGGCGCGACGCCGTCACCGGCGAGCTCGCCAACACGGCTGTGGACATGACGCTTCGCTTGGACAACGCTGGCGCGTTGCCCACATGCCCACAACCGCAACAACAACCGCAGATTCGTGTAGCATGATGGATTCAAGAGATCGGAACGGCCGAGCTTCCAACTAAGAAACCGGTCCAAGTGGTCCCACCGATGGGGTCCACTTCACCGACGGTCACTTGGCCGCTGCCACTTTGCGCCGATCATGTTTCCCCGGAATCAGCAGGAACAGCCCGAGGCTGCCGACGACGGCGAAGACCGCACCGTAATAGAACACCGCCGCATGGCCGATCCGATCCCACAGGAGTCCAGCAACGATGCTCGCTACCAGTTGCAACAGACCGACGGTGGCGCTGTACCAGCCGACGCCGCTGGCGCGCAGATGATGCGGCACGAAATCCGCTGCAAACGCCTTGCCGACAGCGCGGAATATCCCCTGATACAATCCGTAGAAGATAAACAGCGCGGCGATTAGAAAGATGTTTTGCGTCAGGGCAAAGCCGAGATAGACAATCAGGAAAATGACGAACGAGGCGAGCAGGACGTTTTTTCTGCCCGACCTGTCGGACAGATACCCCGCCGGATAGGAAATCAGCGCGGCCACCAGATTGAACGCCGCATAGATCAGGATCGTCGTTTCCAGAGAGGCGCCGATATCCTGCGTCCGCAGGATCAGAAACGCGTTGCTGGAGTTGCCTAGTCCGAACAAGGCGGTCACCAGCAGATATTTCCAGTAGGCCTTCGGAAACTGCCGCAGGCTGATATCGATCTTTGACTTCGCCGCCACCGCCGCCGGATGCTCCTCCACCAGCAGGACCATGAAAAAGGCCAGCAGGCCGGGGATGATCGCCAGATAGAAAATCGCGCGTATGCCGATATGCAGCGCGTAGAGGAGGAAGACGGCCAGCAGCGGCCCGAGGAACGCGCCCGCATTGTCGCCAAAGCCTTCAAGTCCGAAGGCTCTGCCTCTGTCTTTCTCATCCACGGAAGACGCGATGAGCGCATCGCGCGGCGCGGAGCGGGTGCCGGTGCCAAGCCGGTCGAGCAACCGTGCGCCGAATACGCCTTGCCAGACCGTGGAAAACCCCATCAGCGGCTTGGCGACCGCCGCCAGCAGATAGCCGACCAGTGCGATGGATTTTCGTCTTTGCAGCTTGTCCGACAAGGCCCCGGAAAAGCCCTGCACGATGTTCTGCGTGGCTTGAGCAAAACCATCCACCAGACCAACGATGCTGCCGCTTGCTTTCAGCGTTTGCGTCAGAAAAACCGGCAGAACCGGGTAGAGCATCTCCGTCGAGATGTCAGCGAACAGGCTGGAGAAGGCGAGAAGAAACGTGTTCCTCGAAAGCCCGATGAAGTATCGCTGGATCGCAGGCGTGGCCATGGACGCCTTACCCCGTCATGACATGGCTTGTGCCAGCGCAATGCCGCCGAGCGCGCTGATGATGACGACGACCAGTGGCGGTGCGCGCCAGACGGTGAGGAGGACAAAGCCGATCTCCTATCAACGTAGGGGGCGATCTTGGCATCGAAGAACTGGTTCAATTGGGCATTCGTCGGTCCGGCTGCTTGCGCCGGTCGGCCCGGTCTAATCGGTTTTGCCGTGTTGGCGATTGCATCACCTCAGCGCCTTCTCGCTGCATGGACCGTCTAGGGCGAGCCGGCGTGATCGTCAAGCGGGCTGGCGCGGCCTAAGCTGCCGCTGGCGCCACGCCGGCTTGATCTGGCTCAATGATCTCCATCCGGAAGGGGCGTATTTTGTTCGCGCGGTCTTCGAAAAGGCCCCCAATTAGCGGCTCCCGCCGCCGATCCCGCCGACGATGCTCGATCTGCGGCGCCCGCTAGGCACTGCGCTTCATCAGTCTGCTGATGGACATGTCGTCGGAGCCGATCAAGCGCCGGTCTTCCTGATCGAAGCTAGCCGGCGTCTCGTGGATGACGGACACCGCCGTGATGCGGGGTGATGCTCGCCTATCGGCGCGTCCCCGGCATCGAGGTAGAAGGTCAGATTGCGAAAAACGGCGGCCTTTGCGCCATGTCCGCTCGGCAGCTGATTCCGGAAGTGGGGAAGGCCCTTGACGGCGTCGGCGGAGATGTGATTCCAGCTCCCAAACCGGGGCCTCGAAACATGCGATATGAACTCACCGACTGCGAATGGAATATCCCTGCCGGGATCCACGATCGTGAAAGGCAAGGACGCCACTGAAGCGCTGCTCAGTCACGTCGAGCCGGTCGGCGGGAACCGCATCCGCCGCCGCCAGTGACAGGTCAAGCTAATCGTCGTCGGCCGGCCATCGAAATTGTCGTTGCACAGCGTTCTGCCGCGTTCAGGGCGGGTTGGCGTCCCCTACCGGATTCGAACCGGTGTTACCGCCGTGAGAGGGCTGCATGCGCCGGCTTGCCGCCGTTCAGGGTCGGGATGGCGACAAGGGCCAACTCTCGATGGTTGTGTTCGGTGACGTCGAATTTAGCGCAGGTAGTGTAGCAATGTTCGGCAAAGGTGGTTGCGGGCCCCCGCAACCATAACTAACCAATTGTCCTAGAAGACAAAAGCCCGCCAGAAATGGCGGGCTTTTTGCTGCCGCCATGGAGCCTCTGGAAGCGGGGCGGAAGCACATAGCGGCCATCGCTATCTCCAGTAGACACTGGCGATCCAGTCGTAACAAAAGCGCACATGCCGCGTCCCTCCGGGCTCCGATCTCTATTGATTTGTCATACGATCGTAGTAGGGTGTGCAATTAGTGTAATTGAGCGCCTCGGGAGGAATTCGATGAGCCAACAGTCGAAAATCGATGAGCTGGAGAGGCTCCTGAACAGCGAGGAGGACGTCCCGGTTCAGATTCTGCCGAATGGTGAGATCAGGCAGATCGGCCAAACCGCGGCATCCGACTTGGCCGGCAAGAAGCCGCTCACGATGCGCGAGAATCTCGGCGGCGAGTACTGAGAACGGCGATGGACATTGCCCGCATTAGACGCGAGTTCGCCGATGCGCAAAACACCTTCGCGCTGGTCGAGCTGCGCCCGACGCCCGACGGCAAGGTCTACGCGCGCACGGCCCTACAGACCGCGAACGGCCGGCAGTACGTGCTCTCGATCCGGTTTCCGGATAGCTACCCGAGCGAGATGCCGCGCGTGTACGTCGACGCGCCCGCCATCACCTACGCGCCGCACCGGTACCAAACCGGCAACATCTGCTACCTGCACCCCGCCATGTGGAACCCGGGCGCGCATCACCTGACGTTCGTGATCGCGCGCGCGGCGAAGTGGCTGAACAAATACGAGGTATGGCGCAACAACGGCGGCAATTGTTAAGGGTTCTCGGATGCCTGCCGCGGCAGGGACGGCGCCACATGCTCGGGCGGCAGGCGTCCGAGAAGCCTCAGGGGAGGAAACCGCGGGCATGCAGTGGCACGGCGGTGCCGCGCGCATCCGC
>JBKQTR010000471.1:0-6794 GCA_052143095.1 Allostellaceae bacterium | reverse complement strand
TGTGTACGCTTCGCCATCGTCGTCACCTTCGATGACGCAACACTCGCTACCAGGCGGGCGCTACCCCTTACCTGGGCCAGTCTCACACCGGCTGGACCACGCCAACTTCCTGGCGCACTGACAGTTTCTCCGGGCCTCCGCCCGCACGGTGCGGGCTCTCGCGGTTGCAAGAGCAACCGCTGCCGCCCGCCGGCGACGACGCTTCGCGTCGCGCCGCGCTCAAGGCGCATGCCGGTCGAGCAGCGCGGCGCTTACCGGCATCAGGCGCGGGCCTTCGGTCCAGAGCAGGGCGCAGCGTATGGTGCGGCCGGGATAGATCGCCGCCAGCGCCGCGCGATAGGCCGCGAGCTGGTCGAGATATGCCGCGGGCACCTCGGCCTCGGCGCGGGGCGGCGGGCGCAGCGTCTTGTAATCGACGATCATCACGCCCTCGGGGGTCACCACCAGCCGGTCGATCTGGCCGCTGAGGGCCTTGCCGCCGAGCAGCGCCACCACCGGCACCTCCGCCTGCGAGCCCGGCGCGAAAAGCGGCGCGAACTCGGCGTGATCGAGCACCGCCAGCGTCTCCGCCGCCAGCCCCTGCTGCTGCGCCGGGCTGAGCCCGTGCACCGGCAGCGCCAAAAAACGCCGCGCCGCCGCGCCGCGCGACGCCGCCGGCAGATCGGGCAGGCTCTGCAGCAGGCGATGCACCAGCCGGCCGCGCAGCAGCCCCATCCCCTCCTCGGCGCCGAGCGGCGAGCGCACGGCCGGATCGGCGGCGCTCGGACGCGACGGCGCCAGCGGCCGCGGCGGGCTCGGCTCCGGCGGCGGCGGCGACAGCGCCCAGGCCGGCAGCGACCGGGCGCGATCGGCAAGCTCGGGCAGGCGCTCGCGCCGGTCGGGGGCGGCGCGCTGCGGCGTGGCAAGCCGCCTTCCCTGGCCGCGCCACAGCGCGCTGCCGGGAGCGAACTCGACCGTCTCGGCGCCCGGCGCCGCGTCGAGGCCGCGGGCGACGAGGTGGTACCAGCATTGCTCGGCGGGCTTCTGTCGGTTGCGCCAGCCGCAGATATAGAGCCGGTCCTCGGCGCGGGTCAGCGCGACATAAAGCAGGCGGCGGTACTCGGCCTCGCGGCGTTGCCGCGCCTCGGCAAGCGCCGCCTGCAGCGCCGGTGCGGCGCAGCCCTCATGCGCCTTCCACAGCGGCAGGCCGCGCTCGGTCCAGAGCAGCGGCAGCGCCTGGCGCGGCACCTGCAGCGTGTCGGGCAGGAACACGATCGGCGCCTGCAGCCCCTTGGCGCCATGCACGGTCAGCACCCGCACCTCGTCGCGCCCGCGCTGCTCTAGATCGCGCTTCACCTCGGTCTCGCCGGTGGCGAGCCAGTGCAGGAAGCCCTGCAGCGAGGGCCCATGCATGCGCTCATAGGCGAGCGCCAGCGACAGGAACTCGTCGAGCGGGTCCTGCGCCTCGGGGCCGAGCCGCGCCAGCGCCGCCCGGCGCCCGCCCAGCGCGCCCAGCACCTCGGCGAAGAGCTCGTAAGGCGGCACGAAATCGGCGCGCGCCAGCAGCGCGCCGAGGCGCGACGCCGCGGCGGCGAAAGCGAGGTGCTCGCCCTGGCGCCGGCGCAGCTCCTGCCACAGCGAGCGCTCGCGCGGGAACGCCAGAGCGTAGAGCAGCTCCTCGTCGAAGCCGAAGAGCGGGCCTTTCAGCACGGTGGCGAGCGTCAGATCGTCCTCGGGCAGCAGCAGGAACTGCCCCAGCGCCATCATGTCCTGCACCGCGAGCTGATCGGTGAGCAGCATGCGGTCGACGCCGGCAACCGCGACCTCGACCTGCTTCAAGGCGCGCACCAGCTCGGTGACGAAGGCGCCGCGCCGGCGCACCAGCACCATGACGTCGCCCGCGCGCACCGGCCGGTCGCGCGCGGCAAGCCGCTCGCCGCGATCGAGCCAGCCCCTGATCTCGGCGGCGATGGCCTGGGCGAGCAGGGTCTGCGGCGCGCGTTGCCGGCGCTGCTCGAGCGGCAGCTCCCACGGCGTCGCCGCCGGTGCCACGTCGGGCTCGACCGGCGGCCAGAGCTCGACCAGCCCGGCATGGCCCTGGCGGAACGGCAGGTGATGGATCGGCGCGCCGTCGAGCGCCACGCCCTCGCTCGCCTCGGCGCGCGCGAAGATCGCGTCGACCGCCGCGAGCACGGCGTCGGTCGAGCGGAAGGAGATGTCGAGATCGACGCTCTGCCAGTCTTGCCGTGAGGCCTTGACGCGCGCGGCGAAATAGTCGCGCAGGCGCAGGAATTCCCGGGGATCGGCGCGCTGGAAGCTGTAGATCGACTGCTTGGCGTCGCCGACGGCGAAGATGGTGCGGCGCTCGGCGCGCGCGCCCTCGCCGGTGAAGAACTCGTCGGCCAGCGCCTGCACCACCTCCCACTGCTCGGGATTGGTGTCCTGCGCCTCGTCGATCAGGATGTGATCGAGCCCGCCATCGAGCTTGAACAGCACCCAGGGCGCGACGCCCGGACGCTGCAGCAGATCGCGCGTCTTGAGCACGAGGTCGTCGTAATCGAGCAGCGCGCGCGCCGCTTTGTGGCGCTCATAGGCGGCAAGCAGCGCGTCGCCGAGCCGAACCAGCGCCGCGGTGGCGGCATGAAGCGCGGCGGCGCCGCGCGCAGCCACCATCTCCGCCAGCCGCTCGCCTTCGGCGGCAAGCGCCTGCGCCGATTGCGGCTGCTGGGCGGCGAGCTTCCTGGTCATCAGCGCGGCGCGCGGCGCGCCTTCCCGGGTGAAGAAGGCCAAGAGGTAGTCGTCGATGACGAGCGCGCGCTCGGCCGCCGTGACGGAAAGCCAGTCAGCGATGCGCTGCCCCGCGCGCTGATCGGTGAGGGCGTCGCTCTGCAGCAGCACCGCCGCCGCGCGCCGGAGATCCGCGCCCTCGAATTCGCTCTCAGCGCAGGCGCCCGCGACGATCTCGTCCTCGCCGAGGTCGGGATTGACGTCGAGCGCGCGGGCGAGCCGGTCGGCGAAGCGCTCGCCGCCCTGGGCCAGCGCGCGGGCGAGCCGCGCGCGCTCGAGGGCGAGCTGGCCCATCAGCGCGTCGAAGCTGCGCTCGGGAATGTGCCGCGTCACCTCGGCGAGTGCGCCGGCGAGCGCGGCATCGCCGCCGTCGCGCGCCGCCGCGAGCACCGTCTCGCGCGCCGCCGCCAGCGCCTCGGCGGCACTGCGCTCGTCCATCACCGCGAAATGCGGCGCGACGCCGGCCTCGATCGGGAAGCGGCGCAGCAGCGACTGGCAGAAGGCGTGGATGGTCTCGATGCGCATGCCGCCGGCAGCGTCGAGCACGCGGGCGAAAAGCTGGCGCGCGCGCGGCAGCAGCGCCGCGTCCGGCATTGCGCCGGTGAGCGCCAGCAGCTCCTGCGCCAGCTCGCCCTCGCCGCGCACCGTCCAGGCGCTCAGCCGGTCATTGAGGCGGTTCGCCATCTCGGCGGCGGCGGCCTTGGTGAAGGTGAGGCAAAGAATGCGGGTTGGCGGCGCGCCCGCCAGCATCAGCGCCAGCACGCGGTCGGTGAGCACCTTGGTCTTGCCGGTGCCGGCCGAGGCCGCGACCCAGACCGAGGCGGCGACATCGGCGGCTTGCTGCTGACGCTTGCCGGGATCGGGCGCGGTCATTCGCCGCCCTCCTCGAGGATCGACCATTCCTTGACCCGCGCCAGATGCACGTAATCGGAATAGCGCGGCGCGCGCTCCGGCCGCGGCACGGCGCGATAGGGCGTGCGCGGATCGTCGAAGCCGGCGATCAGCCGCGACAGCCCCGCCAGCGCATCGCCGATCAGCCGGCGCAGCCCCGCCTCGGTCTTGGCGAGCGGCACCGCCTTGCCCGGCGGGTCGCCGCCGGAGAGCTGCCAATATTCGAGCCCGGCGACGGCTGCGGCGGCGACGCCGTCGAAGCCGCCGGCCTCGGCGATGGCGGCCTCGAGCGGCAGCTGCGGCGCGAAGCCATGCACGACCTCTTCGGGCCTGGGCACGCCGCCGGTCTTGAAATCCACCAGCACCAGCCCGCCGTCGCCGCGCCGGTCGATGCGGTCGGCCTTGGCGGTGAGCGTGAAGGCGCCGCCCGGCGCCGGCAGCTCGAGCCTGCCTGCGAGCTCGCTGCGGAGCAATGCGATATGCCGGCGGCGCTCGTGCTCCTCGGCGATGAACCAGCGGGCGATGCGCTCGAAGCGCGGCCACCAGAAGGCGCGCACCCCCGGCCGCTCCAGCGCCGCGCCGAAGGCCTCGGCGCCGAGCGCCAGCAGACGCGCCTCGGCATCGTCGGGCAGCGAAACGGGGCAGGCGCGCAGGAAGCGGTCGAGCGCGGCATGGATCGCCTCGCCGCGCTCGGCCGCGCCGGGATCGGCGTCGATCGCCTCGAGCGCATCGAGGCGCAGGATCTTCCGCGCGTAGATGGCGTAGGGATCGCGCATCCAGGTCTCGATCTGCGTCACCGAGAGCCGGCGCGGCCGCGCCGCCAGCGGCGGGCGCGGCTCCGGCGGCGCCAGCACGATGCGACGCTCGGGCTGGTCGAGCAGCGCCTGCCAGGCAAGCGGGCCGCCGAAGGGAAGCGGCTTCCAAGCGAGACCCGCGGCGCGCATGACGGTGTCGAGGCGCAACAGCCAGCGCGACGGCACGGTGGGCGCGCCCTCGACGCGGCTGGCGCGCGTCATCACCACCTCGCGGGCACCGAGCGCCTGGACGAAATCATGCGCCGCGGCGCCGATGCGCCGCTCCGGCGACGGCAGGCCGAAGGCCTGGCGCATCGGCCGCGACAGCCAGGGATCGCTCTCGGTCGCGGGCGGCCAGACGCCTTCGTTGAGCCCGCCGAGGATGACGAGATCGGCCTGCTGCAACCGCGCCTCGAGCAAGCCCCAGATGGCGAGCCGCGGATGCCTGCCGTAGCGCGGCCGCACCACCGGCGCGGCGATCAGCGCCGCGAACAGCGCCGGGTAGTCGCGGCCGGCGAGCGGCGGCAGGGTGGCGGCGCCGGCGAGCAGCTCCGCCAGGAACTCGGACGCCGCCTCGCCCGCCTCCTCGCGCCAGAGCCGCTCGGGCCCGCTCTCGACATCGCTCGCCGCCAGCGCCTCGGCGGCGGCGACATGCGCGCCGACGAGCTCGGCAAGCTCGATGTCCGGCGCCGCCAGCGCGCGCAGCAGCGGCGCGAGCGCCGCCTCGAGCAATGCTACGAGCGCCGCGAGATCGCGCGCCGGCGGCAGCACCGCGTTGAGCCCGGCAAAGCCCGGCGCCGGGCGCGGCCCGCGCAGCACCGCGGTCTCGAGCCGGCGCACCAGCGCGCGGAACGCCTCGGGCGCGCTGCCGCCGGCGGCGAGCGGATGCTTCAGCGCCGCCAGCAGCGGCAGCGGTGCCAGATCCTCGGCCGCGAGGTCGAGCAGCAGGCGCAGGAAAAGGCCGGGCGGCGTCTTGTCGAGCGGCGCGCCGGCGCTGTCGTCGATCTCGATCTGCCAGCGCTTGAGCTCGGCGGCGACGCGCCGCGCCAGGCCGCGATCGGGCGTGACCAGCGACGCGGTCTTGCCGGGGCTCTGCAGCGCCTCGCGCAGCAGCAGCGCGATCACCGCCGCCTCTTCCTGCGGCCCGGCGCAATCGAGCCGCCGCAGCCCCTCGAGCGAGCCGGCATCGATGCCGCAGAGCCCGCGCCAATGATGGCTCTCTGCCGCCGGCCGCAGCGCCTCGGCGATGAGGCGCCGGCGTGCCGCGGGGCCCGGGGTGAGGCCCGGCGCGGGCCAGTCGCGCACCTGAGCCGCCTCGGTCTCCAGCCGCCGCAGCAGCCGACCCAGCAGATGCTGCGGATGCGCGGGGTCGGCCGCGACCGCGTCCCAATCCTCGATGCCGCGGTCGAGGCCGGGCAGCACGACGGCGCCCTGCGGCAGGCGCGCCACCACCGCCAGCAGGTCGGCCACCGATGCTACGCCGCCGGTGAGGCCGGCGGCGATGATGCGGCTCGGCGGCGGGGCGCGGCGCCAGGACTCTGCCTGGGCGCGCAGCACCAGGTTGCGGCGCTCGGCCGGGTCGAGCCCGCCGAGCTCGGCGAGATGCGCCGGCCAATGCGCGGTGAGGATGGCGAGGAATTGCAGCACCTGCTGCCAATGCTCGGCGAAATGCGCCGGCACCAACTCGGCGAGATGCGCGAAATCGCTGCCTTCGGTCTCGACCTCGTCGAGGAAGCGCGCCAGCGCCTGCGCCAGCGGCGCCGCCTGGCCGGCGGTGAGCGGCCCGCTGCCGCGCGCGCGGCCCCAGGCCTGCACGAGCTTGGTCAGCGCGAGAAGCCGGCGCAGCTCCGGCACGGCGGGGGGAATGTCGACGCTGCCCGCCGCCCCGTCATCGCCGCTGAGCGCCAGCTCCTCGGCATCGACATCGCCCACCGGCACGAGGCGCGGCAGCAGCAGCGCGCGGCCGGCGCTCGCGCGCAGGAACGCCTCGGCGAGCGCGCGCGCCGCGCGCCGCGTCGGCAGCAAGATGGTCGCCTGCGCCAGCACCAAGGGATCGCCGCCGCTCTCGGCTCGCAAGCCGGCGACGAGCGCGTCGAGAAAGGGCAAGTCGGAGGCGATGGTGAAGAGGCGCATGGCGGTTAGGGCCGCCTTCGAGCTTGCTTGCGAAGCCTAGAATACGTTTCCGCTGGATCGACTCGGTGCGTCCTTCGAGACGGCCGCTTCGCGGCCTCCTCAGGATGAGGAAATATTGCATCGGCCATCATCGTTTGGTGCCAGCCTCATCATTTCCTCATCCTGAGGAGCGCGCGAAGCGCGCGTCTCGAAGGACGCACGGGCGCCCCT
>JBKQTR010000470.1:0-8249 GCA_052143095.1 Allostellaceae bacterium | reverse complement strand
TTGCTGTCGAGGTTCAAAAAGTGATGTTCGGCAAACGCGATACCGAAGGCGGCCTTCAGGCCCGGATACATGCGCTGAACGCGCGGCGCGGCGAGCGGCCGGCGGCCGTGCCCACAGCGGTACCCGCGGCGGCGCCAGCGCAACTTGCGCGCGACGGCGAGCGGCCGGAAGCCAGCGTCGTGGAAGCACGGCGGGCCGTCGAGCCGGCGATCGCCGTCGCGATCGACAGCGCGGCCGTCCGCGGCAAGGCGCGTAGCGAGATCGCCCGGCAGGTCGACGAGATCGTCCGCACGACCCTCGAGCAGAAGCAGATGGCGATGTCGGCGCTCAATCAGCGCGACCTCGTCACGCTGTTGGTCAACGGCATCGTCGAGAAGCAGAAGCGCGACGCGCCGGCGGCCGAGCCGGGCCGCCCGGCGCAGGCGGTGGGCAGCCGCGCCGCGATCGACGACGCCATTCCGCGCATCTACCCGCTGGTAATGGAGCGGATCGACCCCGAGGTCGCCGCCAAGCTGCAGCGCGCCGAGCTCGCGCGCCAGCTCCAGGCGGTGATCGGCGAGATCCTGCTCGAGCAGAAGATCCAGCTCAATCAGCTCGAGCAACGCGACCTCGTCACCGTGCTGCTCGACGACATGCTGGGGCTGGGGCCGCTCGAGCCGCTGTTGGCGGACGAGACGATCAGCGACATCATGGTGAACGGCCCGAAGCAGGTCTATATCGAGCGCCGCGGCAAGCTCGAGCTCACCGACGTGACGTTCCGCGACAATACCCATGTCATGAGCGTCGCCACGCGCATCGTCACCCAGATCGGCCGGCGAATCGACGAATCGACGCCGCTCGTCGACGCGCGGCTGGCGGACGGCAGCCGCGTCAACATCATCGCGCCGCCGCTGGCCATCGACGGCACCTCGATCTCGATCCGCAAATTCTCCAAGAAGACCATCAACCTGGACTCCATGGCGAAGTCCGGGAGCATCTCGCCCGAAATGGCGGTGGTGCTGAAGATCGCGGCGCGCTCGCGCCTCAACATCCTGATTTCCGGCGGCACCGGCTCGGGCAAGACGACGACGCTCAACGCCATGTCGCAGATGATCGACGAGGGCGAGCGCATCTGCACCATCGAGGACGCCGCCGAGCTGCAGCTGCAGCAGCCGCACGTCGTGCGCCTCGAGACGCGTCCGCCCAACCTCGAGGGCAAAGGCGAGATCACCATGCGCGATCTCGTCAAGAACACGCTGCGCATGCGGCCCGACCGCATCATCCTGGGCGAGATCCGCGGCTCCGAGGCGCTCGACATGCTGCAGGCGATGAATACCGGCCATGACGGCTCGCTCTGCACCATCCACGCCAACCGACCGCGCGAGGCGCTCACCCGCCTCGAGAACATGGTCGGCATGTCCAGCGCCAACCTGCCGGCCAAGGCCGTGCGCCAGCAGATCGCCGCCGCGGTGCACATGGTCCTCCAGGTGAGCCGCATGCGCGACGGCGGGCGGCGCATCACCTCGATCACCGAGATCGTCGGCATGGAGGGTGAGATCATCACCACCCAGGATCTCTTCACCTTTCAGTACGAGGGCGAAGGGCCCGACGGCAAGCTCAAAGGCAGCTTCAAGTCGAGCGGGCTCAGGCCGCATTTCACGCCGCGCGCCGAATATTACGGCCTTGATCGTGCGCTGCTGGAGGCGATCGGATGAACGGAATATTGGCGGATCCCAGGCTGCTCGTCGTCGCTCTCGGCGTTGGCATCGCGCTGCTTTGCCTGTTCCTCGCCTTCGGCGACGAGAAGGGCAAAAAGCAAGCCAAGCGCGTCGATCGCCTGAAGTCGCGTGGCCAGAGCGGTCCGATCGGTCAGGTGCTTCAGCTGCGCCGCGAGACCGGCGACAAGGGCCATGTCTCCCGGCTGGTGCTGCGCTACCTGCCGCGGCCGGAGCTGCTGCGCGAGCGCCTGCACCGCACCGGGCGGTCGATCAGCCTCGGCGCCTACGGTATCGGCTGCCTCGTCATCGGCCTGGTCGCCGCCGGCGGCGTCCTCGTGCTGGGCTTCTCGCTGCTGCTGGCGCTGCCGATTGCGCTGCTTGTCGGCTTGTGGCTGCCGCATCTCTTCATCGGCTTCCTGGCGCGGCGGCGCACCAACAGCTTCGGCAAGCATTTTCCCGAGGCGATTGCGCTGATGGTCCGCGGTCTCAAATCCGGCTTGCCGGTGACCGAGACCTTCCAGATCGTCGGCGTCGAGGTGCCGGACCCGGTCGGCAGCGAGTTCCGCCAGGTCAGCGACCAGATCCGGCTCGGCCATCCGCCCGAGCAGGCGCTGTGGGACGCGGCCAAGCGCATCGACACGCCGGAACTGAAGTTTCTCGTGGTGACGCTGTCGATCCAGCGCGAGACCGGCGGCAACCTCGCCGAGACGCTGGAGAACCTCGACAACATCCTGCGCCGGCGCCGCCAGATGAAGCTCAAGGTCAAGGCGATGTCGTCGGAGGCGCGGGCGAGCGCGATGATCATCGGCGCACTGCCGTTCATCATGATGGGCGTGCTGATGGTGGTGAACAGCGCCTACATGTCGCAGCTCTTCACCACCGAGCGCGGCCATCACATGCTGATGGCGGCCGCCGGCAGCCTGAGCCTCGGCGTCGGCGTCATGACCAAGATGGTGAAGTTCGACATATGACCCTGCCAAGCCTCAATCTCGGCTCCCTGACGCTCGACGAGACGACGCTTGCCGTCCTCGCGGGCATGCTCGTCTTCGTCAGCGTCATCGCGCTCGGCAACGCGCTGGTGCCGCACGATCCCATGGCCTCCCGCCTGCGCAGCCACCAGAAGCGACGCGAGCAGCTCCGCGCCGGCCTCCTGTCCGGCAACACGGCCAACGAGCGCAAGCGCGCCTCGGTGGGCGTGCTCAAGCGGCTCCTCGACCGCTTGCAGCTGCTGCGCGGCGATGAGGCGCGCAAGACCAGCGACCATCTCGCCCAAGCCGGCTGGCGCTCGCGCGACGCGCTGGTGATCTATCTCGGCCTGAGGCTGGCGCTGCCCTTCGTCGGCGCCATCGCCGCGATGTTCGTGCTGGTCGCCTTTGTGCCGCAGGCCACCGGCATGAACAAGCTGCTGGGCGTGCTGCTGGCGGGCATCCTCTTCGCCTTCGTGCCGGTCTTCGGCCTCAAGCAGGCGATCAAGGGGCGCCAGACGCGGCTGCGCCGGCAGCTGCCGGACGGGCTCGATCTCCTGGTGATCTGCGCCGAGGCGGGGCTGAGCCTCGATGCCGCGGTGAGCCGGGTGGCGCGCGAGCTCGCCCTCTCCTGCCCCGATCTCGCCGACGAGCTGGGCCTCACCGCCGTCGAGCTCGGCTTCCTGCCGAATCGGCGCCAGGCGCTGATGAACCTGACCAAGCGCACGGATCTGCCGCCCATCCGCGGCGTGGTCAACACCCTGGTGCAGACCGAGCGCTACGGCACCCCGCTCGCCCATTCGCTGCGCGTCCTCTCGGCCGAGTTCCGCGAGGAGCGCATGATGAAGGCGGAGGAGAAGGCGGCGAGGCTGCCGGCGGTCCTCACCGTGCCGATGATCCTGTTCATCCTGCCGACGCTGTTCATCGTCCTCATCGGCCCCGCGATCATCCAGGTCATGGCGCAGTTCAAATAGCCGGCGCGGGGCAATGCGACTAGGGGGCGCACTCACGAACTGCCCTGCGACCAACATTAGCAGGATGTCCGCTTTCCGCCTGCGTCCTCACCACGGCGTGCGGCGCGCGATGTCGGCTAAGTGCCTTCACAGTAGCAAGCGAGCCATCGAGGCTCTCGTACCCTTGCCCCTGTTGCGGCGGCCCCATGCTCATCATCGAGACCTTCGAGCGCGGCAGCGCGCCCCGATATCGGCCGACCGCACCGACGGCCGCCATCAGGATCGACACGTCGTGAACGGCATTGCGCAACACCCACGCCGCAAAGCTGGTTCTCACGCTCGCCGCACCTCCGCCGGCCACGGTGGCGCTCGCACGAACTTGCCGCTCAGAGATCGGATTGCGCATCAATCATCACTATCTGCTGCCTCCGGCGGCGGCGACAACGCCTCGACCATGCCTGCCAATGCCCCCGATGCTCGTCCTTGGTGCCATCGGTCCCCGTCCACCACCCCATCCGCAGCGCCCAAATCGCCATAGATCGCCCGGCACCGTCGGCGCCTCTTCTTCCCGCGGGTTCCTTCCTTGGAGGCTTGCGGACGCCGGCCCACGAACACGTGGCAATGTTCGTGACCGGCCGGCATCCGCAACCCTTCACAGTACCGGACCTCGCTTATTTATTTTGAGAGGTGCTCCAGCAGAGCCTTGGCCTCCTCGAGGTCCGGCGTACCGAAGCCCTCAGTGAACCAACCCAAGACCGGCGCAAGAAGATCGTGCGCCTCGGCGCACTTGCCTTGGTCGCGATAGAGGCGGGCGAGACTAGTGGCCGCGCGGAGTTGCAGTGAGTGCGCGCTCTGGTGCTGCGCGAGTCCGAGCGCCTGCTGGTAGCTACTTTCGGCGTCGACATTGCGACCAGCCAGAAGGAGGAACTTGCCGCGAAGATTGTGCATCTCCGCTAGCCAAAAAATTTCCCGCGATTCCTCGGCGAGGCGCATCGCTTCGGTGAGGACCGCCATCCCATCTTCAGCCGCATTGGCGAGCAGAAGGGCGTCCGCGAATACACCGCCAAAATAGGGCCGAAAGAGCTTGCTGATCTCGCAGTAGTGGGCAAAGCCGCCGCGCAGCGCTGCGAGCCCGTCGGCACTGGATCCTTGGTGCACGAGGGTCCAGCCGCGAATAATCGTCCCCACTGCTAGATAGAGAGCGAGTCCCTGCTCAGTGGCCAAGGCCAAGAGCTTGTCGCTGCATTGGCGGGCGGAAGCATGATCGCGCCGCGGCATGTCGCAAACCGCGCATTTCCACATGAGAGCGTGCGCCAAGCTGGGGATGTGCTTGAGAGATCGCGCGAGAGCGACGGCTTCGTCGGCGGAGCGCGCCGCTTGATCGGGATAGCCAAGCAGCCACAGTGCGAGCGAGCCCTGACCTTTCGCGCAAACCCCAGGATCGTGTCCGCCGTACTTGAGCGCATGGTCTTTGTGTTTCTCCGGATCGTAAATGCGCAAACCATCGCGCAAATGATCGCGAGCGCGTTCAAGTTCGCCCAACCAAATAACAGTCGCCCAACCCGCATGGTGCGCTTGTAGGCGGAGCGCGTCATCATCGAGCCGATCCGCCGTGACTGAGAGCTCGCGCACCAGCTCCCCTGCCTTGCTCAGCTCGCTCGTGCCACCGGTCAACCAGAGCCCCCACAGCGCATCGAAGCGGCCGCGTTGCTCACCAAGGTGATCGCATAACGTCAACGCGCGGCGATATGAGGTTTCCGCTTCGACACTGTTCCATCCGCGCGTCGCAATGAGCGCCGGACCCAACGCCAACCGAAATTGCAGTTCTTGCCGATCGCGCTCAGACGCTTCCGGAAGGCGGGAAAGGGCTTCTATCCCTTTGCTGAAATGCGTTACCGACTCGGTCGTCCCAGAACGCTCCGCCGCACGCTTTCCGGCCTTGAACCAATACACCGTCGCCTTTTCAATCCAACCCGCCTCGAGGCAGTGCTGTGCAAGCAGCTCCGGCTGCATCGCCGCGATGTCGGGAAACTGGTCCTCCACGATAGCTGCGATACGGGCGTGCAGTTCCTGTCGTTGACTCCGTAATAGGCTGCTGTACGCGGCGTCCCTTACCAGAGCATGCTTGAAGAGCAGTGTCGCCCTTGGTGGCAAGCCGCGGCGGAACACGAGCCCAGCCTCGCCGAGCAGATCCAGCGCGACGAGCAAATCAGTGTCGCTTCGGTCCGCAACGAGAGCCAACAGCTCATAAGCGAATTCCCGACCGATAACGGCTCCGATCTGTGCAATTTCTTTCGGCGCCGGACCCAGCCGATCGAGGCGAGCCATCAGCGATGCATATAGCGTTGCCGGGACCGCTACGATTGGAAGGGGAGCGGCCGAGATCACCTTTGCTGCGCCCTCTTGACTACTCGATTCCAACACTGCCTTGGTCATCTCCTCGACAAAGAGCGGGATACCGTCCGTACGCTCGACGATCTCCGCAACGATGTCATCGGGTATCTGCTTGTTGCCAATCACGCGGCTGACCAGGGCGGTCCCCTCGCGGCGGCTCAGTCGGCTGAGCGTCAACGACGTCACATGCGCTTGGCCGGACCAAGGCGGATGAAAATCCGGGCGGAAGGTAAGGATCAGCAGCACCGCCAAACTCGCCGCACGTTCGATCGTCACATCCAATAGCTCGCGCGAGCTGGGATCGATCCAATGCACGTCCTCGTAAATCATCAGCACCGGTCGATCACGAACGAGCGCTTCGAGCTGCCGAATGAGCGTTTCGAGGGTCTTTTCCTTCCGCCGCTGGGGCGTGAGGTCGAGTGGGAGAGAGCGATCATCTGATGGGATCGATAGCAACTCCGCTAGAAGCTGGACGCCGATCGCGTGTTGTGCGCCGGGCTTGAGAAGCGCGGCGAGTTTGCGCAGTTTGATCTCCGACCGATCTTGCCGCTCCAGCCCCGCCGCCCGTTCGAGCTGTGCAATGACCGGATGGAAGGCGCTGTCGGCGTGATGGGGCGAGCAGAAATACCTCAATCGCGTATGCGGCTCGGCCTGAAGGCGGTCTTGCAGCTCCGCGATCAGACGGGATTTGCCGATCCCAGCCTCGCCCGAGACGAGGATGACGCGTCCCTCTCCTTCCACGGCTTGCCGCCAGCGGCGCAGCATCAGCTCCAGTTCTTCTTGCCGTCCGACCAGCGGCGTCAGTTTCGCCTCGTGCTGCGCCTCGAAACGACTTTCGACGCCGCTCGCCCCCATCACGTGCCATGCTTGCACTGGGTCGACTAGACCTTTGAGCTCCACCAAGCCCAAATCGCGGTACTCGAACATTCCGCCGCTAAGGCGGCGCGAGCTCTGTGAGATGACTACTTGGCCGGGCTGTGCCACCGTTTGCAGCCGCGCAGCCAGATTGGGAGTCTCGCCCACGACACCACGCTCCCGAGCCTCCCCTTCACCGGTTAGGTCGCCGACAACCACCAGCCCCGTCGCAATGCCAACGCGAACCTGAAGCCCGCTGCCTTGCCCAGCTTCGAGAGTTGGCACGAGCTCGGTGAGGGCGAGGCCCGCGCGCACGGCGCGCTCAGCATCATCCTCATGCGCCCGAGGGTAGCCGAAATAAATCAGCACGCCGTCGCCCATGTACTTAGCGAGAAAGCCATCGAACCGAGCCACGGTCGCTGCAACGCATTTGTGATAAGCACCCACGACCGAGCGCAAATCTTCGGGATCGAGCTTCGTCGAAAGTGCCGTTGAGCCGACGAGATCGCAGAACATGACGGTGAGTTGGCGGCGTTCGGCACTGTCGCGCGCCGCCCGCTCAAGGATGGGAGAGGGCTCAGCCGTGGACGGCGCTGTCGCTGCGAGCGCGGCGATCGCCTTCAGCAGCCGCTTTCGGTGCCCAAGCGGGAGACCAAGTTTTTCAAGGTCGCTCTCCGTCAGCTCCGATAGCACCTGGCTGTCGATCTCGTTTTCGCGAAACACTGACTCGTATTGTTCGAGGCCAAGGCTCCGGAGCCATCCGCCAACATCCAAAGTGGCACCCCCTTGCTTGGGGTACGCCTTATTATCGTCTAGGTGAGAGGACACTGTCTAGAGAGTGCGCTCGAATGACCGGTGTGGGTCAAACCGAGAAATGCGTTACCGGCCTCTCGATGTCCGTGAGTTGCTCAGATGCGGATCTCGCGCGAACGATCGCTTTGGTCATGGTTTGACGCTTCGGCGACCTCGCTCTCCACGTGTCGCGGCCAGCATCTAAGGGGAAACCCGATATCCCGCCGATGCTGATCGCAGGCGGTTTATGAACACGCGCCCAAGCCGGCAGGGTGCGGGCTATCGCGGTTGCATCCTTCGACAGGCTCAGGAGCAACCGCTGTCGCCCGCCGCGGACGAAGGCGCTACGCGCCTTCGCCTATCGGCCGCGCACCGTGCTGGCGGATTGGCCGAAGAGGATCTTGCGCGCCTCCTCGCTGTTGGGCGCCACGGTCTGGAACTCCTTCGCCCGCGCATAGGCCCGCTCGGTGGCCGGCCGTGCCTTGATCGCCTCGAACCAGCGCTTCAGGTGGGGAAAATCCTCGAGCTTCTGGCCTTGTCGTTCATAGGGCACGACCCAGGGATAGCTCGCCATGTCGGCGATCGAATAGGCG
>JBKQTR010000469.1:0-7173 GCA_052143095.1 Allostellaceae bacterium | reverse complement strand
CAGCAGCGCGTTGAGCGGGCGGGCGCCCGCGAACACGCCGCCCCCCGCCACGGCGCTGATATCCGCCCAAAAGCTCGAGCCGTCCTTGCGCCGGCAGGCGAGCTCGAGGCGCGACGCCTGGCCGCGCTCGGCCGAGGCGTGCAGCTCGGCGACCGCCGCCTCCTGCGCCCCGCCGCTCCACAACAGGCTCGGCGAGCGGCCGTAGAGCTCCTCGAGCTCATAGCCGGTCATGCGGGTCATCGCCGGGCTCGCATAGACGATGCGCGTCGCGCCGGCATCGTCGAATTTGCCGTCGACCTCGGCGACCATCACCGCGTCGTCGGCGTGCAGCACCACCGATTGCAGCAGCGTGATGCGCTCCTCGGCGAGCTTGCGCGACAGCACCGGCCGCACCTTGTCGGCAAGCTCCTCGATGCGGTCGGCGAGCTTCTCCATCTCGGGCGGCGCCTGCTCGAATAGGAAATTGAGCGCGAAGTTGCGGCCGTTCTGCCGCACCGGCACGCAGATGGCGGCGCGCAAGCCCACCGCCAGCGCGTCGCGCGCCGCTGCGTAGCGGCGCGGCGCGGCGCGGATATCGGCGACGACCTGACGCTTGTTGTCGGTCAGCACGGCGCCGACCAGGCTGTTGGTGAGCGTCAGCGGCGCCGTGCGCTGCTGGTCGAGACGGCTGGTCCAAACCGTGCCGGTGCGCCCCCAGGCGGCGACGAGCTGGCACTTCCTGCCGCGCCCGACCACCGTCCAGGCGCGGCCGTGCGCGGCGCCCACCGCCTGGCAGATCAGGCTCAGCGAAGTCTCGAGCGCTGTGTTGACGCTCGGCGCCTCGGCGATCGCCAGCATCAGCTCGTTGACGAGCTTGAGATCGCGCTCGGCGCGGCTGCGCGCGCTGAGCTCGAGCCGGAGATCGAGCTCGTTCATCACCAGCCGCGCCAGGGTCTGCAGCTGCTTGCAATTCTCCGCGGAGAAATCGCTGCGCGGCTTGCGGTCGACGATGCCGAGGACGCCAAGCCAATGGCCCTCGCGGGTCAGCAGCGGCGCGCCGGCGTAAAAGCGCATATGCGGCTTGCCGGCGACGTAGGGATGGTCGCGAAACCGCGGGTCCTGCCGCGTATCCGGCACGACGCAGACCGCCTCGCCAAGATTGGCATGGGCGGCGAGCACCGCCTCGCGCGAGGTCTCGGTGACGGCCATGCCCACGCGCGACTTGAACCATTGCCGCTCGGCATCGATCAGCGAGATGTAGGCGCTGCCCACGGAAAAAAGCGACGCCGCGAGCTGGGTCACGCGGTCGAACGCCTCTTCCGGGGCGGTATCGAGAATTTCATATCGGCGCAGCGCCCGCAGGCGCTCCGTCTCTTCCGATAACAGGGGGACGGACACGCTCACCCCGCCGCAAGCTCCATTTCCTACGGCGGCATAGTGACGCGCGGTAGTAAAGTTTCTGTTAACCTCTACCTGGGCGCGATCGCCGGAGGCGGCGTCAGGTCACGTCGAGCAGGTGGACACTGAAGAGCGCCGCCGGATCGGTCCAGTGCCGCACCGGACGGAAGCCGCCGCGCGCCGCCAGGCGCTGGAACTCGGCGATGGTGTATTTGCAGGAATCCTCGGTATGGATGCGCTCGCCCGCGGCAAAGCGGATGGCGCGGCCGGCGACGGTGACGATCTGGTCGGCAAGGCTCCTGATGTAGATCTCGATGCGGCCGGCGGCATCGTTGTAGAAGGCGTCGTGCGCGAAGCGGTCGAGGTCGAAATCGGCGTCGAGCTCGCGGTTGATGCGCTCGAGCAGGTTGAGGTTGAAGGCGGCGGTGACGCCGGCGCGGTCGTTATAGGCGGCGTCGAGCAATGCCGGGGTCTTCTTGAGATCGACGCCCACCAGCAAGGCGCCGCCGCGCCCGATCACCCGCCGGCAGCCGGCCAGGAAGTCCACCGCATCCTCGGGCGCGAAATTGCCGATGGTCGAGCCCGGGAAGAAGCCGAGCCGCCGCCCCGCGCCGCGCGCCGGCAGCGGCGGCAGGCGCAGCGGCTGCAGGTAATCGGCGCAGACCGCCACCACCGGCACCTCGGGAAAGTCCGCGGCAACCTCCTCGGCAGCGCGACGCAGCGGCTCGCGCGAGATGTCGATGGCGACATAGGCGGCGGGATCGCTCAGCGCGTCCAGCAGGAGGCGCACCTTGCGCGAGGCGCCGCTGCCGAACTCGATGAGCTGCGCATGGCGGCCGGCAAGCACACCGATCTCGTCGGCGCAGTCGGCGAGGATCGCCATCTCGGTGCGCGTCAGATAATATTCCGGCAGCCCGCAGATCTCCTCGAACAGCGCCGAGCCGCGCTCGTCATAGAGGAAGCGGCAGGGGATCGACTTGGCGCGGCGCGTCAGTCCGCCCAGCACCGCGTCGCGGAAGCTTTCCTCCGCCGGCGCAAGATCGTGAAACGCCGCGATTGCTCCGCCCTGTCTCATGCATCCTCCGCCAGCCTGATGCCGCCGAATGCCCAGCGCGATGCCGGCGGGAAGAAGTTGCGATAGGTCGTACGCAGGTGGCCGGCCGGCGTCACCGCCGCGCCGCCGCGCAGCACCATCTGGTTCGACATGAATTTGCCGTTGTACTCGCCAACGGCGCCGCCTGCCGGGCGAAAGCCGGGATAGGCGGTGTAGGGGGACGCCGTCCACTCCCAGGCATCGCCGATCATCTGCCGCAACCCGCCGCCCCCAGCCGCCGGCTCAGGATGGAAGAGGCCGCGATCGGCGAGATTGCCGTCGGCCGCCACGCCGGCCTCGGTCGCCGCCACTTCCCATTCGGCCTCGCTGGGCAGGCGCTTGCCCGCCCAGCGGGCAAAGGCATCGGCCTCGTAGAAGCTGACATGGACCACCGGCTCGGCGGGGTCGAGCGGCCGCCTGCCGCTCAGCGTGAAGACCGACCAGCCCGCCGTCTCGCGCCGCCAATAGAGCGGCGCCGCCCAGCCCTCCTGCTGCGCCACCGTCCAGCCCTCGGACAGCCAGAATTCCGGCCGGCGATAGCCGTCGGCCTCGATGAAGTCGAGATACTCGCCGCAGGTGGCGAGGCGGTCGGCGAGGCGGAAGGGATCGAGCCAGACCTTGTGGCGCGGCGTCTCGTTGTCGAAGGCGAAACCCGCGCCGGCATGGCCGATCTGCCGCAGCCCGCCGGCCAGCGCATGCCAGGCAATCGCCGGCGCCGCGCGCGGTGCGGCCGAGGCTGGCGCGCGATACGCCGGCTGCAGCGGGTTGAGCGACAGCGCGTGCTTGATGTCCATCAGGATCAGCTCCTGATGCTGCTGCTCATGCTGCAGGCCGAGCTCGAGCAGCGGCGCCGCCTGCGCCCACGGCCCCGCCTCAAGCCCGGCGATGAGGTCCGCCGTCGCCGCGTCGACATGCTGGCGATAGCGCGCGATCTCGGCGATGCCCGGCCGCGACAGCAAGCCGCGCTCCGGCCGCGGATGGCGCGGCCCCACCGCCTCGTAATAGGAGTTGAAGAGATAGCCATAGGCGGGATCGAAGGCGCGATAGGCGCGCGCAAACCGCGCCAGCAGGAAGGTCTCGAAGAACCAGGCGGTATGCGCGCGGTGCCATTTCGTCGGGCTGCAATCCGCCATCGACTGCACTGTCTGGTCTTCGGCCGAGAGCGGCGCCGCCAGCGCTTCGGTGGCCGCTCTTGTCGCGGCATAGCGCGCCGCCATGCGGGCACGCTCGATGCCTGCCGGGACGCCGTCCCGCGTGATCGGCCTCATGCCTCCCCTTCCCCTGCTCCGGCGCCTTATGCCTTGAACAATGCCGTTACCGCAAAGTTGCGGTTCGCGCCGCGCTGTCGCAAGGCTACCCCGTGGCGCAGCCGCGCAAAAGCCACGCGTCAGGGGGAGATAGGAAGCGCCGGCGCGGCCGACAAGACGCCAGACAGGCTCCTAGGGCGAGGCGCCGTTCCCCTGCAGCGCGAGGCGCACTTCCGAGGCGATCTCGTCGGGCCGATAGGGCTTGTGGATCAGCTTGCCGTGAAGCTGCTCGCTGGCCCGGCGCGAGATGTGCGAGAAGCCCGTGGCGTAGAGCACCTTGAGCTCCGGTTGCAGGCGCTTGGCGCGATCGGCGAGCTCGAACCCGTCCATGACGCCGGGCATGACGATATCGGTGAACAACAGGTCGAACTTGACCTGCTCCATCAGGATCTGCAGCGCCACCTCGGCATTGGGGACGGAGAGCACGGAATAGCCCCGGTTGCGCAGCGAGGTCGAGACCAGCTCGCGGACGTCGTCCTCGTCCTCGACCACCAAGATGCTGAAACTCATACCGACATCCCCTGGACGTTCACATCCTCCCCACGCGCTTCACCCTGATGACCCCCCGCGCTGTTGGCCACACCTCTTTAGGGTCGATCGGTGCGAATCCAGCGCTTTTTTTCGCCTCCTTGGGAGACATTGCGCGGCTCGTTCTGTCAGCAGAACAGAAATCTCGCGCGCACGCAGCCGTAAAAATGCTTGCGTCGCGGCTGGTGGCAATGTTATTTAACCATATAGTTAAATAATTTCATACGCAGGTATGACGTGAGCAAATCCGCTATCGCCGCGCTCGATCGCACCTTCGCCGCGCTGGCCGACCCGACGCGCCGCGCCATTCTCGCGCGCCTCGCGCTCGGCGAGGCCAGCGTCGGCGCGCTGGCGGCGCCCTTCCGCATGTCGCTGCCGGCCGTCTCCAAGCATCTCAAGGTGCTCGAGGGCGCCGGGCTGTTGCTGCGCGAGAAGCACGGCCGCGAGCATCGCTGCCGGCTCGACCCGGCGCCACTGCAGCACGGCAAGGCGTGGCTCGACGAGATCAGGCTGTTCTGGGAGGCGCGTCTCGACGCGCTGGCCGATTACCTCGCGCAGGAGGAATGACATGAAAGCTTCATCCGACTTGGCCGGCGTCGCGATGCTGAAGCTCACCCGCCGCTTCCGCGCGCCGCGCGAGCGCGTGTTCCGCGCCTTCACCGAGGCCGAGCGGCTGAAGCGCTGGTGGGGCCCCAAAGGCTCCGTGCTGTCCAAGGTCGAGATCGATCTCCGCCCCGGCGGCGCCTACCGCTTCGAGATGGCCGCCGGCGCGCAGGCGCAGACCGGCGCCGTGCGCCGCGTCAGCGGCACCTTCCGCGACATCCGGCCGTTCGAGCGCCTGGCCTATACCTGGATCTGGGAACAGGGCGACTGGGCCGGCATCGAGACGCTGGTGACGCTCGAATTCCGCGAGACCGAGGGCGAGACCGAGCTGGTGCTGACCCACGAAGCGCTGCCGGACGCGCCTGCGGCTGAAGCGCATCGTGGCGGCTGGAACAGCGCGCTCGATCGCCTCGATGACACTCTGGCAGGGCGATAGGCCCTGACCGGCTGCCTCGCCCGAGCGGCGGGCTGAACAAGGGAGATGCCCATGTCGAAAGTCGAGATTTTCGGTCTCGCACGGTCGAGTTATACAAGGGTCGTGCGAATGGCCTGCGAGGAAAAGGGCGTCGTCTACGATCTCATCGATGCGCCGCCGCATTCTCCCGGAGTGAACGCTATCCACCCTTTCGGCAAGTTGCCTGTGATGCGTCATGGCGAGTTCACACTCTGCGAGTCGAGGGCAATCACGACATACGTCGATCTCGGCTTCCCGGGTCCGCGCCTGATGCCGTCCGATCCGAAACTCGCTGCTCTCGCCGAGCAATGGATTTCATTGGTGAACAGCCAAATGGACGCGACCCTGGTTCGCACCTACATCTTCCACTACATCTTTCCCAAGACTGCGGATGGAAAGCCTGATCGACTGGCGATTGATGCGATGGCCCCGGCGATGCGGCAGCAAATCTCTCTGCTCGACCGGGCGGTCGCCCAAACCGGCTTTTTCGCCGGCGACCATTTTACGCTCGCCGACATCAATGTGATGCCAATTCTGTACTGGCTAAGGCAATTTCCGGAAGGTGGCGAAGCACTGGCGTCGTCGAAACATCTTTCGTCCTTCTACGATCGCAATGCGGCCCGCCCGAGCTTTTTGAATACGATCCCGCCGCCGATGCCGCCGCGCCAGGCGTCCGAAGCCTGACTCCGCGTCATCGAATTACAAATGTTAGGCCGGACGCCCGCGGCGGGCGCATTGCCGGCATCGCGTAGAACGTGTTCGGAATTTTGGACGTCGTCCCCTACTTCGTCCTCGCCTTGTTCGTGCCGTCCCCCCTCGCCTATCCGGCCGTGACGCTCCCCGCCCTTCTGGTGCCGCTGTCGCTCGATTGCCACGGCTTGTCGCTGAGGCAGCTCACGCGCGCAATCAAGCGCGAGGGTCGACCTGCAACAGCGCTGGCCGATTGAGGAGAATGCGGCAGGGGATGGTTGGCTCGCCGGCGGCCCAGAGCATGTTCCGAAAACAAGTTGTCCGCCGCAGCCCCATTCAAACGTCCTGAAGGCGAAAACCGGGGATCTGAGCCTCGGGCCACAGGCTGCGCTCCGACGATCTGACAGGCTGGCAACCAAGCGCCGCACGTACCACCCATGTCTGGAGGACTAAATGCTCCAAGAGAAGAATCCGCCTGTCAGGAACGCGCTAGCCGGGTCAGGTGCGCTTGGTCGTGCGGCGGCGCTCGATCCCCGTACCCGCACATTGCTTGAGACCCCAATCCTAGGAATCCTCGTACGGCTCACGCTGCCTAACATGCTCGTCATGCTCGCTCAGGCGTCAACCGGGCTGGTCGAGACCTATTTCATCGGCAAGCTGGGGACGCCGGCGCTTGCTGGCGTGTCGCTGGTCTTTCCAGGCGTCATGCTGATGCAGATGATGTCGGCGGGCGCCTTCGGTAGCGGCATCTCCTCGGCGATCGCTCGTGCGCTCGGCGCCGGTAAGCCCGCCGACGCCAATGCGCTCGTTGTCCATGCGGTCGTGATCAGCGTCATCGCGGGCTCGCGCAAACCGGCAGGCGATCGGCATCGTAGGACAAAACCCGCTTCGCACCGGCTGTAGGACACGCACCCGCGCTGAGCCCGCTCCCCCCTTTGCTTGACGTGCCCGGGCGAGTATAGGACGCTCGCGCCTGGCAAGGAGATGGGGCATGGGCTTTGCTACTATTCTGTTCGAGCTCGGCGACGGCGTCGCCAGCTTGACGCTCAACCGGCCGGACCGGCTCAACAGCTTCAATACCGCGATGCATGAGGAAGTCGCGGCCGCGCTCGACACGGTCA
>JBKQTR010000468.1:0-4313 GCA_052143095.1 Allostellaceae bacterium | reverse complement strand
CCAGCTCAGGATGAGGAAAGTTATTGATGGCACAAAGAAAATCGCCTCATCCTGAGCGCGAGCGCAGCGAGCAGCCGAAGGACGCATTGAGTTAATCCAGCGGAAACGCGCTCTAGCGCCGCAATTCCTCCTCGACCACGGCGCAGATCTGCTCCAGCGTGAACGGCTTGGCGATGACGCGGTGGATCAGCGCCTCGAGATTGTGCGCGCGCTGGCGCTCGCTGGCGAAGCCGGTCATCAGCAGGATCTTCATCGCGGGATGATCCTTGCTCGCCTTGAGCGCCAGCGCGATGCCGTCGAGGTTAGGCATGACGATGTCGGTGAGCAGCAGATCAAAGCCCGCGCCGGCAAGCGCGCCGAGCGCGATCGAGCCGTCCGGCACCGCCGTCACCTCATGGCCGCGGTGCTGCAGCGCGCGGGTGACGAAGGCGCTCACCGCCTGATCGTCCTCCGCCACCAGGATCCTGGCCAAGGCTTTCGCTCCTAGCCGCCGTCCGAGACGGAGACCTTGATCATCGTCGCGGCTTCGTTGGGCTGGGCGATGCTGGTGCGGAACGGCGCGCTGGCACCGGGCAGCAGGCGGTCGTCGCTGACCGTGAAGGACCAGGATTGCAGCTCCTTGCTGCTGCCATCGAGCAAGGTGACCTTGAGCTTCGGCACCTGCCGCGCCACGCCCGAGACATTGACCACCTCGCCCTGGATGACCAGCGTCGGCAAGCCGTTCTCGGTGTCGCGGGTGGGGGTCACGTTATGGAAGTCGAAGCTGCCCTGCGCCGTCTCGACGGGAATGCCGAGCATCTGATAATAGCGCGCCGTCTGCGGCCAGCGACTCGCCACCTGATCGCGCGTCCACCACAGCCCGCCGGCGATGACGCCGGCCAGCACGATGACATAGGCCGCCCAGCCGACCCCCGAGAGCCGCCGGCGCCGCGGCTGCAGGGCGGGAAGCTGCACCCGGCCGGTGCTGCGCGCCGGCAGCGCCTGCGGCACCGGCAGCGGCTCGGGCGGCGGCAGATCGACCCGCCGCGGCGCGTCCTCGGCCGGATCCTGGTGCCATGTATGCGCGCAACCGGCGCAACGCACCAAGCGCCCCGTCGGGCCCAGCGCACCGGGGTCGACAAGGTACCGCGTGGAACAGACCGGACAGGTTGCAATCATCGATGCCGCAGCGCCTTTTGCCTCTTATAGGGCTCAATCCAGCCGCGAAGCAAGGAAACCTCGCGCGACTCGGGACGCCGCCCGGTGCCGGCGCCGGGATGCGCGCCCGTCTTTACGCGGCCCGCCGCCTCATGTCATGTTGCGTCGTGCGGCGACGGTCAATGCCGCGGTGCGACGGAGAGCGCGCGCCTTGGTTCGCTTCGAGAATGTCGGCATGCGGTACGGCGCGGGACCCGAGGTGCTGCGCGACATTGCCATGGAGCTCGCTCCCGGCTCGTTCCATTTCCTCACCGGGCCGAGCGGCGCCGGCAAGACCAGCCTGCTGAAGCTGATGTACCTGGCCGAGCGCCCGTCGCGCGGCCTCATCTCGCTGTTCGGCCGCGACATCGCCACCACCCCCCGGCGCGAGCTGCCGGGGCTGCGCCGCAAGATCGGCGTCGTCTTCCAGGATTTCCGCCTCATCGACCATCTCTCCGCCTTCGACAACGTGGCGCTGCCGCTGCGCGTCGCCGGGCTCGCCGAGGAGCAGATCCGCGAGCATGTCAGCGAGCTGCTGCGCTGGGTCGGGCTCGCCGACAAGCTGAACGCCCGGCCGGCGACGCTGTCGGGCGGGCAGCAGCAGCGCGTGGCGATCGCCCGCGCGGTGATCGGCCGGCCGAGCCTGCTGCTCGCCGACGAGCCCACCGGCAATGTCGATGACGAGATGGCGCTGCGCCTGCTGCGGCTGTTCGAGGAGATGAACAAGCTCGGCACCACGCTGGTGATCGCCACGCACAACCAGGGCCTGGTGACGCGCTTCGGCCACGCGCGGCTTCACCTCGAGAACGGCGAGCTCACCCAGGAGCGCGCCCGCGACCGGCAGGCGGGATAGGGAAGCGATGTTGCGCCGCCTCGACATCCCCTTGAACCGCGACAGCTCCGTGCGCTTCCTGCCGTGGATCATCGCGCTGATGGTCTATCTCGCGGGGCTGGCGCTCGCCGGCACGCTGGTGCTGCAGGGCGCGCTCCAGCGCTGGGACCAGAGCCTCGCCGGCACGCTGACCGTGCAGCTGCCGCCGGCCGACGGCAAGCCCGACGGGATGCGCGCGGCGCTGGTCCTGCTGCAGCAGACGCCGGGCGTGACCAGCGCCGAGCCGCTGTCGCGCGAGGCGACCGCGCGGCTCATCGAGCCCTGGCTCGGCACCGCGCTGGCGCCGGAAGAGCTGGCGCTGCCGCGGCTGATCGATCTGCGCGTCGACCCGGCGGCATCGCCGGACCTCGCCGCGCTGCGCACGCGGCTCGCCGCCGTGGCGCCGGGCGCGGTGCTCGACGATCACCGGATCTGGCTCGACCGGCTCGCCGGGCTGGTGCTGTCGATCGAGGCGACGGCGCTCGCCATCGTGCTGCTGATCGCCGGCGCGGCGGTGCTCACCGTCGTCTTCACCACCCGCGCCGGGCTCGCCGTTCACCACGCGGTGGTCGAGGTGCTGCATCTCATCGGCGCGCGCGACGCCTATATCGCCGGCCAGTTTCAGCGCCAGGCGCTCGAGCTCGGCTTGCGCGGCGGCGTCGTGGGACTGGCGCTGACGCTGTTGACGCTGATGGGCATCGGCCATGCCGGCGGCGCCACCGCGCTGTTCGGCGAGCGCGTGCGCCTGCTGCCGGCGCTCGAGCTCGCGCCGTGGCACTGGCTGACGCTGGCGCTGCTGCCGTTCGCCGCCGCGCTCATCGCCATGCTGACGGCGCGCGTCACCGTGCTGCGCGCGCTGAAGCGCATGCCATGATCTTCCGCCAGGCGCAGGGCCACGCGCGCCGCCTTCGCCTCGGCCGGCGCAGCCTTCCCGCGGCGCTGCTGCTCATCCTCCTCGTTCTCTGGCTCGGCGGCTTCGTCTGGTTCGCGCGCGAGATCCCCGACGAGGTGAGCGACGCCGACAGCGAGACCGACGCCATCGTGGTGCTCACCGGCGGCAGCCTGCGCGTGCAGAGCGGCCTCGCGCTGCTGGCCGCGGGCAAGGCGAAGAAGCTCTTCGTCTCCGGCGTCTACCACTCGACCGACGTGACGGCGCTGCTGCACATCTCGCGCCAATCGCCCGAGCACGTCGCCTGCTGCATCGTGCTCGGCCACGAGGCCGACAACACGCTCGGCAACGCGCTCGAGACCGCGCAATGGATGCGCCAGGAGGATTTCCATTCCTTGCGCCTGGTGACCGCCAGCTACCATATGCCGCGCAGCCTGCTCGAATTCTCGCGAGCGATGCCGGAGATGCGCATCGTCGCCAACCCGGTCTTTCCCGAAAGCGTCAAGCAGGAGCGCTGGTGGGCATCGCCCGGCACCGCGAGCCTCATCCTCGGCGAGTACCACAAATACCTAGTGGCGCTGGCGCGGCCGCTGCTGGCGAGCGAGAGCGAGGCCGAGCGGTGATCCTGCTGCGCTCGCTCGTCTTCAACCTGGCGCTCTATCTCTTCACCGCCATCGAGGCGATCGCAGGATTGCCGGTGCTGCTGCTGCCGCGGCGCCAGGCCTGCCGCTTCGGCTGCGCCTGGGCCGGCGCGGTGTTGCGGCTGTGCGCGGTCACGGTGGGGCTCTCGCACGAGCTGCGCGGGCGCGAGAACCTGCCGCGGGGGCCGGTGATCATCGCCATGAAGCACCAATCGGCCTGGGACACGTTTGCCGTCGCCGTGCTGTTCTCCGATCCCGCGATCGTGCTCAAGCAGGAGCTGATGTGGATTCCGTTCTACGGCTGGTATCTGCGCAAGGCCGGCATGATCGCGATCGACCGCAAGGCCGGCGCGCCCGCCTTGCGCAAGCTGGGGGCGGCGGCCGGCCGCGCCGCGGCGCTCGGCCGGCCGATCGTGATCTTCCCCGAAGGCACGCGCACCGCGCCGGGCACGCGCCGGCCCTACCAGCCCGGCGTCGCCGCGCTCTACCGCCAGCTCGGCCTGCCGCTGGTGCCGGTGGCGGTCAATTCCGGCGTGTTCTGGGGCCGGCGCAGCTTCATCAAGCGGCCGGGACGGATCGTCGTCGAGATCCTGCCGCCGATCGCGCCCGGCGGCGAGCGCAAAGCGGTGATGGCGGCGCTCGAGGAGCGGATCGAGACGGCGACCGAGCGGCTGGTGGCGGAGGCGGGCGGGGGAAAGATTCGCTAGCCCGCACGGCGCGGGCTCTCGCGCCCCGG
>JBKQTR010000467.1:0-3283 GCA_052143095.1 Allostellaceae bacterium | reverse complement strand
TCGTAATATTCCGGGGCCTTGGCGATGACACCGAAGCTGCAGATGTCGCCCTTGTCGCCGGAGCGGACATAGGCGATTTCGCGGAGAAGATGCGGCATTTAGGCCTCCAGGATCTCGACGTGCTGTTTGACGACGCTACGCGGCACCAGGGTGGGCCAGCATGAGATGACTGGTCGCGGCTTCATCGGCGTGCCGAACGATGTGCCGCCGGGCCCGAAGATCCAAAGATTGGAGCATGCTCGCCTCACCTTCTCAGCTTCGTCCCGTGTCTCCGCCTTAACCGCGACTCGCAAGCCGACTTCGTTGAGGTCGTAATCAGGCATCGGCGCCGCGGGACCATGCAACATGTTGACGCCAACGAGATCGAAATGAATCGCTTCGGCCTCGAGGCCGAGGCGCTCGAAACGCTCCAGCAGCGTATCCTTGGCTTTCTGAGCGCGGCCAAGCGCGTCAGGCCAGGGGAAAAACATCATGCCTTCGCCGATCCAACCATCGGAGTAGCCGATAAGCAGCTTGAGTGTATCGGGGGGCGTCCGCCCGCGGATTCCGCTTAGCCGTACGCGGTCGGGTCCGGTCTCACTGAGCTGAATGGTGGTGAAATCGGGTACGCCGTCAGGCATCAAATAGTTTCTGGGGTCGCCAATCTCGTAGAGGAGGTGCTCCTTCACGGTCCATTGGTCGACGCGACCGCCCGTGCCGGGGAGCTTGGTAATCTCCGCACTGCCGTCACGAGCGAAATCGATGATGGGAAAGCCCGGCTGCCCCATCCTCGGCATTTCCGCCCATCGCGACGACATGCCCCCGGTTACGGCCGCCGCACATTCCGCCAGATGGCCGACGGTTATCGCCGCCGCAATACGATCCGCATGCGCCTCGTCGTGGCGCCAGCCAAACTCGTGCATGATTGGACCGACATATGGACCGTTGTCGGAGACTCGTCCGGTCACGACGACGGTCGCGCCTTGCCCGAGCGCCTCAATGATGCCGGAACTGTCGATGTAGACATTGGCTGAGACAATGCGATTACGCATGGCGGCGATCTTGTCCTCGCCCGTCTCGAGGTGAGCGAGTGAAACCCCCTGGGCAAGAAGGTCGTCCAAGCGCGACAACAAGTCGTCGCCCTCCACGACGCCGACCTTGAGCCCGGTCAATCCCAACTTGCGCGCTACCTCGACGATGCGCTTCCCAGCGACGCGTGGATTGGCGCCTCCGCCGTTCGAGACCAGCTTGGTCCCCCGCTCGCGCGCCAACGGCATCAGCTCTTGCATGTAGGTGACCACATCGGTCACGTAGCCCGTTTCTGGATCCTTGAGCTTCTGACGCTGGAGCAACGCCATCGTCAGCTCGGCCAGAAAATCGAACGACATATAGTCGAGCTCGCCCTTCTCCATGAGCTCGACGGCGGGATCAAGAGCATCGCCCCAGAATCCCGATCCTGCACCAAGGCGGATGACGTCCTTCATGGTCTCTCCCTTCAGTTGCCTGCAGCCGGCGATCGCGCCGTGCGGGCGATCGCCATCGGATCTTGCGTGTGACCGAGGTCTTGACGGTCAATACCAAACGCCAGCTTCACGGCGGCGTAGATTCCGCGCGTCATCGCCCCCGGTTCGTAGGCATCGTCGAGCAAGGCATCGGCATCCGCGGCTTCCTTGCCGGTGACCCAAGCAGTATTGCTCTCATAAACGAGGCCGGGTGCTCTGCCGTACACGACGACACCCTCCGTCGACGGCACTGCCGGGACGTTGAACTCAATCCTCGCACCGGCTGCGGCGAGCATACGAAGCGACACGTCGCGATATCCGGGGTGGGCATCGGTGGCGATTTCCGCGGCCGGAGAGCACAGAGTCACCCGGTGTTCAGCGTGCGCCAAAACGATGGCGGCCTCGGCGGCGCTGAGATCGTCACCATGCACGGTGATAGGCAGACCTTTCGCGATTGTGCGTCGGCCACTCAGAATGTCGTAGCTAGTCGTAGCATCCAAGGGCGAGCAACCGTCGCGTAGGGCCGGCTCGAAGCGGCGGGTTGCCCAGCGAATCGCTGCTCGATTTGCCGCTGCGGTTCCGATGTGGATCTCGACGCCAGCCTGACGTGCCCGTTCGACAAGCGCAGTGATGCCTTCCCGATATTCCTCCTGGCCGGGCACCCGCGCCCGCCAGGCCTGCATTCCGCCAAGTTGCTGGCCCGACTCCTCGAGCGTCACCGAATGGCCGCGCGCGGCTGCGATCCACGCCGCGGTCAGCGCCGAGAAACTACTGCCGAGAATGACGATGCGGCGCGGTCGCGACGTTCGCCGGAAAACAAATTCTGCTTCGCGTCCCACGGCGGGGTTGACGGGGCAGATCGTATCCGGCCGTGCGGTACGGCCGAGGCATATATTGCACCCAATGCACCACACGATCGGCTCGCGTGACAGCGACCCCAGCTTGCGCGGCAGATCGGCATCGGCGACCGCCGCGCGACCGAATGCGGCAAGGTCGATCTGACCACGGGCGAGCGCCGCTTCGGCAACCTCCCCGCGCTTGATCCGCCCTACGCCTATGACCGGCAGACCGACGCCGTGCCGCACCGCTTCGGCGAAGTAAAGCCACTGTCCCTCCGGTTCACCGGAAACCATCGACAGCTTGTTGAATGACTCGTAGACGCCTACCGAGACCGACAACGCGGCAATGCCCTGCGGCTCAAGCCTACGGCCGATCTCGATAGCCTCGGTGACGTCTATGCCTTCCGGCACAAACTCCTCGCCGCTGATCCGTACCAAGATAAGAAAGTCGCGAGAAACAGTTGTCTTGATGCCGTCGATGACGTTGCGCAGGAAGCGCACGCGGTTATCGAGACCGCCGCCGTAAATATCGTCACGCTTGTTCGAGTAGCGCGAAAGGAATGCGGCCATCAAATAACCGTGGGCGGCGTGAATCTCGACGCCGTCGAAACCGGCGCGATCGAGTCGCACTGCGGCGCGGACGAAAGCGTCTTCCATGGCCTGGATGCCGCCGACCGTGAGGACCTCAGGCATTTCGCGATTGATCGGACACGGTATCGGCGAAGGAAACACCAGTGGCAGACCGGTGATTTTGCTCTTGGTCTGCCGACCGGCGTGGCTGATCTGAGCGACCGCACACGCACCTTGGCTCTTGATCGCGCCCGCCAGACGCGCCAGTCCAGGGAGATAGCGGTCCTCGTGTCCCATCACCATGCGCGGCATCACGCGGCCCGAGGCATGGACGCCGATATTCTCCACGATAATCAGACCGAATCCGCCCCGCGCGCGCGCCTGCAGAAAATC
>JBKQTR010000466.1:0-8721 GCA_052143095.1 Allostellaceae bacterium | reverse complement strand
CCAGCTCAGGATGAGGAAAGTTATTGATGGCACAAAGAAAATCGCCTCATCCTGAGCGCGAGCGTAGCGAGCAGTCGAAGGACGCACTGAGTCGATCCAGCGGAAACCTGTTCTAGCTATACCCCGTCGGCGTGAAGCGCGCGCCTTCCTCAAACACGCCCTTGCCCGGGACGTAATTGAGCTCGAGTCGCACGCCGGCGGGATCCTCGAACAGGATGGAGTAATAGCCTGCCGCCCAGCCCCCTTCCTCCGGCGGGCGGATGATGGTGACCGCCTGCTGCCTCAGGAACTCGTAGACGCTGTCGACATCCGCTCGACTGCGGCAGCGGAAGCAGACGTGGTGAAGGCCGACTTCGCCTTGAACGAAGCGGCGGGCGGCGTGTTGCTCGTCGCAGCGACGGATGCCGACGGCCGTCCGCCCGCCGACATAATAGATGAAGTCGTCGCCACCGAAGACGCGCTGCAACCCGAAGAAGGGCAGCAGCGCCTCATAGAACGGCCGGCATTTCTCCCACGCGCTCACGGTGAGGACGACATGCGCCACGCCGTTGATCTCGATCATGATCGCCTCCGTCGCCGCCGGCCGCGGTTTAGCCGCGCCCGACGAACGGCATCTTGGTCGCCATGATGGTCATGAACTGCACATTGGCGTCGAGCGGCAAGCTCGCCATGTAGGCGACGGCGCTGGCGACGTGCTGCACATCCATGCGCGGCTCGACCGCCATCTCGCCATTGGGCTGCATCACGCCCTTGGTCATGCGGTCGGTCATCTCGGTGGCGGCATTGCCGATGTCGATCTGGCCGCAGGCGATGTCGTATTTGCGGCAATCGAGCGAGATCGTCTTGGTGAGGCCGGTGATGGCGTGCTTGGTCGCGGTGTAGGCGACCGACATCGGCCGCGGCGCATGGGCGGAGATCGAGCCGTTGTTGATGATGCGCCCGCCGCGCGGCGTCTGCGCCTTCATGATCTTGATCGCCTCCTGCGCGCAGAGGAAGGAGCCGGTGAGGTTGGCGTCGACCACCTTCTTCCACTCCTCGAAGGGCAGATCCTCCAGCGGCACCGCCGGCGCGCCGGTGCCGGCATTGTTGAAGAGTAGGTCGAGCCGCCCGAACGCCTCCTTGGCGGCGGCGAACAGCGCCTTCACCTGGGCGGGGTTGCCGACATCGGTGGTGATGGCGATGGCGCGCCGGCCCGAGGCTTTGCCCAGCTCCGCCGTCTTCTCCAGCGCCTCCTTGCGCCGTCCGGCGAGCGCCACGGCATAGCCCGCCTGCATCAGCGCCAGCGCCACCGCGCGCCCGATCCCGCTGCCGGCACCGGTGACGATGGCGGCCTTCTCTGCGCTGCTCATGACTTTCCTCCTCGCGTGGTTTCCGTCCCGGCTCGGTCGCGGCCGATCTGCGGCAATGCTAGCCCGGATTTCTCACCCAGGCACGCGCTGCGTTCCACCCCGTCGGCGTGATATCACAACTGGGATCGTGCTCATGCCCGCCCGCCCGCCCGCTCCCGAGCCTCCCGCAGCGGGACGCGGATGTAGAGCGTCGTGCCGGCGGCGGGCGTGGATTCGATGGCGAGCGTGCCGCCGACCAATGCGAGCCGCTCGCGCATGCCGGCGAGGCCGAGCCGTGATTGGCCGCCGGACCTCTCGGGGTCGAAGCCTTTGCCGTCGTCCTCGACGATGATCTGCAGCGAACGCCCGTCGCATTCGAGCACAAGGCTCACCAGGCTTGCCGCCGCATGCTTCAGCACGTTGGTCAGCGCCTCCTGGACGACGCGATAGGCGGTGGTCTCGACGTCGGCCGGAAACTGGCTGCTCTCGTGGTCACCCGCATGGAAATCGACACGGATGCCAAAGCGTTCTCCCCAGTCCGCGACATAGGTCTGCAGCGCTCGGACGAGGCCGACATCGTCGAGCGAGGTCGGGCGAAGCTCCCATGCCGCTCGATGCACATTCTGGCCGATCTGCACGGTCAACGATTGGAGCCATTGCAGCGTGGCACGGCCGCTGTCGTCTTGAACCGCCGCCTCCAACCTCTTCAGGCCTAACGACAGGCCAATAAGATCCTGACCCATCTGGTCGTGGAGCTCGCGCGCGATCCGCAGACGCTCATGCTCCTGCACGTCGACCAGCCGCTGCAGCAGCTGGAGCCGCTCGGCGTCGGCTGCAATCTTCTGCGTCTGGTGGCGGAGCTCTTGCTCCCTCGCCTCGCGCAGCGCCTGCTCCGTGCGGACGGCGGCGGTCACGTCGCTGCTGACGCCGCGATACCCCATGAAGCGGCCCGACGGGTCAAATATCGGCTTGCCGCTGGTCGAGATGTAGATCGCCGCACCATCCGCGCGCCGCGTCCTGTAGGTGAAGTTGCGAAACGGGCGATGCTCCTCGATTGTCTTGATATGATCGCGCCACTTGTCCGGCTGTTCCTCGGTGTCGTCGGCGAAATCCCAGCGCCGCACGCCCAATCGCCGTTCCGGCTCGACACCCAGGTCGGAGAGCCGCGGCGAGACCAGGGTGAAGCAATGGTCGGGACCGGTCTCCCAGCACCAGTCCGAGTTGGTCTCCGCATAGTCGCGCAATCGGGTCTCGCTGAGCGCGGACCGACGGCGCTCACGCAGGTTGAGCAGCATGAAAACTGCCAAAGCCAGCGACAGCAACATGCCGATGGCAAATTCCCATGTTGATGGATTGCTCCACCGGGTTCTCACGCTGTTCGCCAAGCTTACCTGGACGATCCATTCCCGATTCAGCACATGAATTGCTTGCTGACGCTCGAACTGGCCGGTCGAGCGGCGATCGGCAGACAAGTTCGGATCGGCGCTCTCGTGCAGCGTGACTTTCAGATCTGGGTCCAGTCCTTGGGCGATGGCGCGCTGGATAACGCCCAGATTGAGCACCCCGTTGACATAACCGTCGAACAGACCGTCCACGACGACCGGGAAATAGGTTGCTACGCCGGTGGCGCCCTGGAACAGCGGCACCAGTCGAGTTGCTTGAGGCGTATGCAAGGCTTGTGCGGCATCGAGAAGCGCGATGACCTCTGGCGTTGTTCCGACCTTGCGGCCCAACGCGCCAGCGTTACCCTCATACGGTACGATTGTGGTGATGGTTCGCGTTGCATCGATTCGGTTGATGGCGATGAATCCCGGAAAGCGACTGACGTAAGATGTCGCTTGCGATTTGAAATCTTCGGCATCTCGGATCGTGCCGCGCTCGGCGAGTTCCTGCATCGAGTAGAGGATCGCCATTCGGACGCCGATTTCCTGATCCGCCAATTTGGCGGCGGTCTCGGCCAAGATCGCAAAGCGAGCCTGTTCGTCGGATTGCTCCCTGCTCTTCAACAGCGCGAACAGACTTGTCGTGGCGGTCGGGAGGCCTATCACCAAAAGGCCGATCAACAGCCACACACCCCATCGATGCACGCGTTGGATTGGGGGCGCGGATTCAGCTTCCAGTGTCACAGGTGACATTGAAAATCCTTCCAATGCGGTCACCTGACGAAATGCGGTGGCGGTTTGCCCGATCCGGGTCTGACGAGCACGAACGGTCCGCACTCCGCGCCACTTTCACGAAGCAAGCTGGCGCGGCCTTTCCCTGTTGGCCGATAGTCCCCGGGTATCCCGGGGAAACAGCCTGAACAATAGCGTTCCGCTGGGGTGTCCGGAAGCCGAAAAGCGGCGTCGCGAAGACGCCCGGCACGTTACGTCCTGCTCGCAATTTGCGCTGCGCTTCGCCACAGATGGTGATCGGGGCCGGGGCGATGCGTCGGAGAGGTGCGGCTTCGATGAAGTGAAGCCATCTCAACAGGTTGGGCCTGTCATGGGAAGGTGATAGTTGCCGCAAAATCACCGATTAGGGGGATCACCCTTGCCTGCGCGCCGCCTTGGGCTATTGTCGGCGGTGGGCAGCGCTGAGAACCAAGAGCCAGGGGAGGAGAGATGTCGCAAGTGGTCCGCTATGAGCGGCGCGGCAGCACCGGTGTCATCACCATCGACAACCCGCCAGTCAACGCTCTGAGCAAGGCGGTGCGCCAGGGATTGGTGGACGCGCTGATGCAGGGGCTCGGCGACGAGGCGGCCAAGGCGCTCGTCGTCATCGGCGCCGGCCGCACCTTCATCGCCGGCGCCGACATCAAGGAATTCGGCAAGCCGCTGGAGCCGCCCGACCTCAATTTCGTGATATCCGGGCTCGAGACCGCCGGCAAGCCGACCATCGCCGCGATCCACGGCACCGCGCTGGGCGGCGGCCTCGAAGTGGCGCTGGGCTGCCATTACCGCGTCGCGGTGGCCTCGGCGCAGGTGGGATTGCCCGAGGTCAAGCTCGGCATCTTGCCGGGCGCCGGCGGCACGCAGCGCCTGCCGCGGCTGATCGGCGCCAAGCCGGCGCTCGACATGATCACCACCGGCGATTTCATCCGCGCCGGCAAGGCCAAGGAGGTCGGCATCATCGACGAGATCGTCGAGGGCGATTTGCTCGAGGGCGCGCTGCGCTTTGCCGAAAGCGCGCAAGCGCGCGGCACCGCCGGCCGGCGCATCCGCGAGCGCGAGGACAAGATCGCCGAGGCCCGCGGCAACGCCGCCCTCTTTCAGGATTACCGCGCCGCGGTCAAGAAGCGCGCCCGCGGCCTGATCTCGCCGCTGCGCTCGGTCGACGCGGTCGAGGCGGCGGCGAACCTGCCCTTCGCCGAGGGGCTGAAGCGCGAGCGCGAGATCTTCCAGGAGCTCGTGACCTCGACCCAGTCGCGGGCGCTGATCCACGCCTTCTTCGCCGAGCGCGAGGCGATGAGCATTCCCGACGTGCCGCCGGAGACGCCGACGCGGCCGGTCAAGAGCGCGGCGGTGATCGGCGCCGGCACGATGGGCGGCGGCATCGCCATGAACTTCGCCAATGCCGGCATCCCGGTCACGCTGGTAGAGACCGCGCCGGAAGCGCTGGAGCGCGGCCTCGCCACCATCCGCGGGAACTACGCCGCCACCGTCGCCAAGGGCCGGCTCGAGCAGGCGGCGATGGACAAGCGCATGGGCCTGATCAAGGGCACGCTCGAGCTTGCTGCGGTCAAGGACGCCGATATCGTCGTCGAGGCGGTGTTCGAGGAGATGGCGATCAAGAAGGAGCTGTTCGCGAAGCTCGACAAGCTGGCGAAGCTCGGCGCCGTGCTCGCGACCAACACCTCGAGCCTCGACGTCAACGTCATCGCCGCCGAGACCAAGCGGCCGCAGGACGTCATCGGCACGCATTTCTTCAGCCCGGCCAACGTCATGCGGCTCATCGAGATCGTCCGCGGCGGCAAGACCGGCAAGGATGTCATCGCCACCACGATGAAGCTCGCCAAGACGCTCGCCAAGGTGCCGGTGCTGGTCGGCGTATGCGACGGCTTCGTCGGCAACCGCATGCTGTTCCAATACATCCGCGAGGCCGAGTTCCTGCTCGAGGAGGGCGCGCTGCCCTGGCAGGTCGACAAGGCGCTGCAAGAGTGGGGCCTCGCCATGGGCCCGTTCGCCATGGGCGACATGGCCGGGAACGATGTCGGCTGGCGCATCCGCAAGCAGCAGGCGGCGAGCCGGCCCAACGACCGGCGCTATTCGCATCTCGCCGATCGCATCTGCGAGAAGGGCCGCTTCGGACAGAAGGCCAATGCCGGCTGGTACCGCTACGAGAAGGGCAGCCGCGCACCGCTGCCCGATGCCGAGATCGAGACGCTGATCCTCGCCGAATCGAAGCGGCTCGGCCTCACGCGCCAGCCGATCGCCGACGAGGAGATTGTCAAGCGCACGCTCTACGCGCTGGTCAACGAAGGCGCCAAGCTGCTCGAGGAAGGCATCGCGCTGCGCGCCTCGGACATCGACGTGATCTATCTCACCGGCTATGGCTTTCCCGCCTGGCGCGGCGGGCCGATGTTCTATGCCGACACGATCGGCCTCGACAAGGTCTATGCCGATGTGAGGCGCTTCCACGAGACGCAGGGCTATTTCTGGCGGCCGGCGCCGCTGCTGGAAAAGCTCGCGCGCGAAGGCAAGCGCTTTTCTGATCTCACGTCGAAGAAAGGCTAATGTTGTGTCACTAACACACAAGTCCCAACGCTCCTCCATCGTCATGGCCGTGCTTGTCACGGCCATCCACGCCGTTCAGCGCCCCGCCTCAAGACGTGGATGGCCGGGACTCGGCCTTCGGCCGGCCCGGCCATGACGGTGGAGAGCAGGTGTTGGGGTCGGAACACTAGACAGGACGCGCGCCGCTGACGCTACCGCAGGCAGGAGAAACCCATGGAACTCGCCTACACCCCCGAAGAACAAGCCTTCCGCGCCGAGGTCGGGAGCTTCATCCGCGACAATCTGCCGGCCGACATCCAGGACAAGGTGCTCAACGGCAAGAAGATGGGGCGCGAGGATTTCCTGCGCTGGCATCGGCTGCTGCACAAGAAAGGCTGGGTCGCACCCAACTGGCCGGTGGAGAACGGCGGCACCGGCTGGACGCCGGTGCAGCGCCACATCTTCGAGGATGAGAGCGGCGAGGCCGGCGCGCCGCCGGTCATCCCGTTCGGCGTCACCATGTGCGGGCCGGTCATCATCCGCTTCGGCAATGACTGGCAGAAGCAGTTTTTCCTGCCCAAAATCCTGTCGGGCGAGCATGTCTGGTGCCAGGGCTTCTCCGAGCCGGGCTCCGGCTCCGACCTCGCCTCGCTCAGGACCAAGGCAGTGCGCGAGGGCGACCACTACATCGTCGACGGCCAGAAGACCTGGACGACCTCGGCGCATATCGCCGACTGGATCTTCAACCTGGTGCGCACCGATCCCGGCGCCAAGAAGCAGGAAGGCATCTCCTTCCTGCTCATCGACATGAAGACGCCGGGCATCACCGTGCGGCCGATCGTCACCATGGACGGCGGCGCCGAGATCAACGAGGTGTTCTTCGACAACGTCAAGGTGCCGGCCAAGAACCTCGTCGGCGAGGAGAACAAGGGCTGGACCTACGCCAAGTTCCTGCTCGGCAACGAGCGCACCGGCATCGCCCGCGTCGGCTCCTCCAAGCGCGAGCTGAAGAAATTGAAGGAGATCGCGTCGAGCGAGCGCGAGGGCGGCACGCCGCTGGTGGCGAGCCCGCGCTTTCGCGACAAGATCGCCGCGCTCGAGGTCGAACTGATGGCGCTCGAGATCACCAATCTGCGCATGATCGCCGCCATGCGCGGCGGCAAGGGGCCCGGGCCGGAGAGCTCGATCCTCAAGCTCAAGGGCTCGGACATCCAGCAACGGCTCACCGAGCTCGCCATGGAAGCGCTAGGCCCCTATGCCATGCCGTTCCTGCGCGAGGCGCTGGAGGCCGGCTGGAACGAGGAACCGATCGGCCCCGACTACGCCGCGCTCGCCGCGCCGCATTATTTCAACTACCGCAAGGTGTCGATCTATGGCGGCTCGAACGAGATCCAGCGCAACGTGATCTCCAAGATGATGCTCGGGCTCTGAGGCGGCGACCATGGACTTTGATTTCAGCGAGGAACAGCGGCTGCTCGACGAGACGGTGCGACGGCTGGTCAAGGACGAGTACGACATCGCCAAGCGTAAGGCCTACATCGCCCAGCCCGAAGGCTTCAGCCGCAAGCTCTGGGCGCGCTATGCCGAGCTCGGCCTGCTCGGCCTGCCCTTTGCCGAGAGCGAGGGCGGCTTCGGCGGCACGGCGGTGGAGACCATGATTGTCATGGAGAGCTTCGGCCGCGGCCTGGTCGTCGAGCCCTACCTCGCCTCGATCGTGCTCGGCGGCGGCCTGATCTCGCTCGCCGGCAGCGCGGCGCAGAAGCAGGCGATCCTGCCGCAGGTCGCGTCGGGCAAGCTGCTGCTCGCCTTCGCCCATGGCGAGCGCCAGTCGCGCTACGCGCTGGCGGATGTCGACACGACGGCCAAGCGCGACGGCGGCGGCTGGGTGCTCAGCGGCCATAAGGGCGTGGTGCTCGGCGGCGACAGCGCCGGCACGCTGATCGTCTCCGCGCGCAGCGCCGGGGCGAGCCGCGAGCGCAACGGCATCACCCTCTTCCTGGTCGATGCCAAGGCGACGGGCGTCGGCGTCCGCGGCTACCCCACGGTCGACGGCCTGCGCGCGGCGGAGATGACGCTCGACGGCGTGCGCGTGTCCGGCGACGCCGTGCTCGGCGCGCCCGACGGGGCCTATCCCGTCATCGAGCATGCCATCGACCGCGCGATCGCCGCACTCGCCGCCGAGGCGGTCGGCATCATGGAGACGCTCAATACCGCGACGCTCGACTATCTCAAGACGCGCAAGCAGTTCGGCGTTCCCATCGGCTCCTTCCAGGCGCTGCAGCATCGCATGGCCGACATGGTGGTGGAGCACGAGCAATCGAAGTCGATGGCGGTGCTGGCGGCGCTCTCCGCCGATCTCGCCGACACCACCGAGCGGCGCCGGGTGATCTCCGCCGCCAAGGTGCAGATCGGCAAATCCGGCCGCTTCATCGGGCAGCAGTCGATCCAGCTCCATGGCGGCATCGGCATGACCGACGAATATCTCGCCGGGCATTATTTCAAGCGCCTGACGATGATCGATCAGACATTCGGAGATGCCGATCATCACCTCGACCGCTTCGCGGAGGTGACGCTGCCGGCGGGGTGAGCGGCAAGTCCTTCTCCGCCCTTTTGGGGCCGTGAGGGAAATCGGTTCGCTCCGCTTGAATGCGCCGGCCTGGTACCGACTTTCATCAATCGAGGAGTCACCCCCCACCCCT
>JBKQTR010000465.1:0-20532 GCA_052143095.1 Allostellaceae bacterium | reverse complement strand
ACACGGAGATCACGGAGAAGCGAAGAATAGCGCGCTTCGCGCGCCTAAATGCTCTTCGCCGTGGCCTCCGTGCCTCCGTGGTGAACCTCGCTTGCGATAGCCCTGCCTGCCTACCGGGGCAGGGCGGCCACCGCTCCTGCCGCGGCAGACGGGGGGAAAGGCTTGGCGCGGCCGTCGCCGGAAGCGCTACGTCCTGAGCTTCTCTTTCTCGTAGCCGGCGACGCGCTTGTAGGCGTCGGTGATGGCGACCAGCTCCTCGCGGCTGATCACCGCATCGATCGAGGTGAAAGGCTTGTCGCCGGTGCGCTTGTGCACCTCGCCGAGGATCCAGTCGGGCGGCGTCGTGCGGTTGGTGTGCACCACCGTCGCCGTCGCCTCGAGCCGCCGCTCCTCATAGGCAGCGAGCGCGGCGACGGGATCGGCGGCGGCGGCGAGGCAGCTGGCGAGCGCCCGGGCGTCGAGGATCGCCTGCCCGGCGCCGTTGGAGCCGCGGGGATACATCGGATGCGCGGCATCGCCCAGCAGCGTGATGCGCCCGAAACTCCAGCGCGGCAGCGGATCCTTGTCCACCATGGGATATTCCAGCGCCACATCGGCCCGGCGCAGGAATTCCGGCACGTCGAGCCAGTCGAAATGCCAATCCTGCATCGGCGTGAGGAAGTCCTCGAGCCGCCCGGCCCGCGCCCAGTTCCAGCGCTCGTATTTCGGCGTCTCGATCTCGGCCACCCAATTGACGAGCTGCCGTCCCTCGCCGTCGATCGCGTTGCGGATCGGATAGAGGACGAGCTTGGCGTGGGTGAACCAGCCGCAGCGGATCATCGTGGCGCCGCCGAGGATCGGCTGCCAGCGGGTGACGCCGCGCCACATGTTGACGCCGGAATAGATCGGCTCGCCTTCATCGGGATAGAGCTGCTTGCGGATGGTGGAATGGATGCCGTCGGCGCCGATGACTGAGGCGCCGCGCTGCGGCGGGAGATCCTCGCCGGTGCCGGCGCGGCGGAAATGCACCGAGCCGTTCTCGTCGGCGCGAATGCATTGCCAGCCGAGCAGCAGCCGGTCGGCGCCGGCCTCTGCGGTGAAGGCGTCCTTCAGCACGCGGTGGAGATCGGCGCGGTGGATCGAGATCTGCGGCCAGTCATAGCCGGCGGCGCGGCCCAACGGCTCCTGGTAGATGAGCTGGCCGAAGCGGTTGAAGAACGCCGCCTCGGCGGTGCGCACGCCGAGCCCGGCGAGCCTTTCCTCGAGGCCGAGTGCCGCCAGCTCCTTCATCGCATGCGGCAGCAGGTTGATGCCGACGCCGAGCGGCTTGATCTCCGGCGCCGCCTCGTAGATGCGGCAGGCAATGCCGGCGCGGGTGAGCATCAGCCCGAGCGTCAGCCCGCCGATGCCGCCACCGACGATGAGCACGTCCGCCATCCGCGTCAGCGCCCCTTAAACACCGGCTTGCGCTTCTCGAGAAAGGCGCTGACGCCCTCGAGATGGTCTTCGGTCGCCGCCGCGGCGGCGAGGCCTTCGGCCTCGCGATGCGACTGCTCGTCCCAGGAATTGTCGAGCGAGGAGCGCAGCAGCTGCTTGGCCTTGCCGAGCGCCACGGTCGGGCCATCGGCGAGCTTGCGCGCCAGCGCCGCCGTCTCCTCGGCCAGCGCCGCGCGCGGCACCAGCCAATTGAGGATGCCGATCTCGAGCGCGCGCTGGGCGGTGAAGCGCTCGCCCAGCAGCGCGATCTCCAGCGCGCGGCGCTCGCCGACGATGCGCGGCAGGAAATACGTCGCGCCGCCATCGGCGGAGAGGCCGATATGGCGGTAGGCGAGCGTGAAGAACGCGTCGTCGCCGGCGATCGCCAGGTCGGAGGCGAGGATCATGCTGAGACCGAAGCCGGCGGCGGCGCCCTGCACCGAGGCGAGCACCGGCTTCGGCATGCGGCGCAGGTGATAGATCGCCTGATGCACCTTGACGACGCGCATCTCGAGCCGCGCGACATGACCGGCGCGATCCTCGCTCAGCGATTTTTGGAAGCCCTTGATGTCGCCGCCGGCCATGAAATGGTCGCCGGCGCCGCGGATGACGACGCAGCGCACGGCGGGATCGCGCTCGAAGCGGCCGGTCGCCTCGATGAGCCCCTCGGTCATCTCCGGCGAGAGCGCGTTGAGCGCCTCGGGACGGTTGAAGACGATGCTGCCGATCCCGTCCTTGATCTCGGTCAGGACATGCTCCGCCATGGGCGCTCTCCCCGCTGATTTCCGGCCGGAGTACAGCATTTCCGCAGGGGCGAAGCCAGAGCCATGTCGCGCTTGCCTTTTGCCGCCGGCCCCGCGACCCTGGCATCGGCCAGGGGAAAGGAAGCGCCCATGCTCGAGACGCGATTCACCAAGATGTTCGGGGTCGACCATCCCATCGTCCAAGGCGGCATGCAATGGGTCGGCCGCGCCGAGCTGGTGGCGGCAGTGGCCAATGCCGGCGCGCTGGGCTTCCTCACCGGCCTGACGCAACCGACGCCGGCGGATCTCGCCAAGGAGATCGAGCGGTGCCGCGGCATGACCGACCGGCCGTTCGGCGTCAATCTCACCATCCTGCCGACGATCAAGCCGGTGCCTTACGACGAGTACATGGACGCGATCATCACCTCGGGCGTCAAGATTGTCGAAACCGCCGGCAACAACCCGGAAAAATACATCCCGGTCTTCAAGCAGGCCGGCGTCAAGATCATTCACAAATGCACCGCGGTGCGCCACGCCTTGAAGGCGGAGCGCCTCGGCGTCGATGCGGTGTCGATCGACGGCTTCGAATGCGCCGGCCATCCCGGCGAGGACGACACGCCGGGTCTCGTCCTCATTCCCATCACCGCCGACAAGCTTAGGATCCCGTTCATTGCCTCGGGCGGCTTCGGCGAGGCGCGCGGCCTGGTCGCGGCGCTGGCGCTGGGCGCCGACGGCATCAACATGGGCACGCGCTTCATGGCGACCAAAGAGGCGCCGATCCACGACAACATCAAGCAGAAGCTGGTCGACAGCGACGAGCGCCAGACCGCGCTCATCTTCCGCACCATGCGCAACACCGCGCGCGTCCACAAGAACAGCATCGCCGAGAAGGTGATCGAGATCGAGCACAAGCCCGGCAGCAGCTTCGAGGACGTGCGCAACTTCGTCGCCGGCGTCAAAGGCCGCCACGTGCTCGAGGCGGGCGAGCTCGATTACGGCATCTGGTCCGCCGGCATGGTGCAAGGCCTCATCCACGACGTGCCGAGCGTCAAGGAGCTGGTCCACCGCATCGTCCGCGAGGCCGAGGAGATCATCGCCGGACGGCTCGAGGGCATGCTGCGCGAGCGCGCGCGGGCGGCGGAGTAGCGGGCGCGGGTCTGCTAGGCCGAGGGCGGGCGGCCGAAGCCGGGGATCTTGTGCCGGATGAGATCGAGCAGCGCCGCGGCGTCGATCTTCGCCCCGCCCTCAGCGGCGCTCTCCAGCGCCACGGCGGTGACCAGCTTCAGCCGCACCGCATGCAGCACCGCCAGCGCCGTGACGGGATCGCCGCCGCAGACGCGGGTATAGACCGCGCCGATGGCAGGGCCGGTGAGGCCGATCGCCTCCAGGATCACCAGCGGCGTGAAGGGACCGTATTCGGCCTTCGGGTCGGCGGTCGCTACCGCCTTGACCATGGCGATGCACGCCTCGGCGGCGGCACGATCGCCCCGGACCAGCTTGAACACCGCCTTTGCCGGCGTGTCCTGGAGATCGATGCGCTCCGTCTGACGCGGCCCCCGCGGCTTGATCCAGGCGGGGAGCGCAGCGGCGGGCTTGGGCGGCTTGCGCATCGATTGGTTTCTCCTAGGGCGTGTTTCCGTTGGATTGACTCAGTGCGTCCTTCGACTGCTCGCTACGCTCGCGCTCAGGATGAGGAAATTTCTTTGTGCCATGAAGAACCTTCCTCATCCTGAGCTGGCGCGCGAAGCGCGCCTGTCGAAGGACGCACTGGCGTCCATGCAACAGAAACTTGCACCTACGCACCTGACTGCAGCGCCTCCCATACCCGGCGCGGCGTCGCCGGCATGTCGATGTGGCGCAGCCCGGTCTTCGCGTGGAGCGCGTCGACGATGGCGTTGATCACCGCCGGCGGCGCGCCGATGGCGCCGGCCTCGCCGGCACCTTTGACGCCGAGCGGATTGGCCTTGCACGGCACGTTGTGCGTGGCAAAGGAGAAGGACGGGAGATCGTCGGCGCGCGGCATGGCGTAGTCCATGAAGGATCCCGTGACGAGCTGGCCGCTCGCGGCGTCATAGACGGTGTGCTCGATCAGCGCCTGGCCGATCCCTTGCGCCACGCCGCCATGGACCTGGCCTTCGAGCATGATCGGATTGATGGTGCGGCCGAAATCGTCGACGATGGTGTAGCGGTCGACCGCCACCACGCCGGTATCGGGATCGATCTCGACCTCGACGATGTGGCAGCCATTGGGGAAGGTCGCCGCCTGCGGCACGCGATGCTTGGTGACGTCGAGGCCGGGCTGCATGCCGGGCGGCAGCTTCGCGGGATCGCGCGACGCGCGTGCCACCTCGAAAAGATCGAGCTTGAGATCGGTGCCGGGGACCAGGAAGGCCGCGTCCTCGAACTGCACATCGGCCGCCGCCGCCTCGAGCAGATGCGCGGCGAGCGCGCGGCCCTTCTCGATCACATCGGCCGACGCCTCGTAGAGCGCCGAGCCGCCGACCGGCAGCGCGCGCGAGCCGCCGGTGAGGCCCGCGGGGGTGCGGTCGGTGTCGCCCATGATGACCTCGACGCGGTCGGGATCGACGCTGAGCCGATCCGCCACCACCTGCTTGTAGGCGGTGATGAGGCCGGTGCCGTACTCGATATTGCCCATGACGAGCTCGATATGCCCGTCCTTGAACTCGATCGACGCCGTCTCGGGGAAGCCGCCGCCGCAGCGCTCGGTATAGGTCGCCATGCCGATGCCGCGCAGCTTGCCGGCCCGTTCCGAGCGGGCGCGGCGTGCGGCGAAGCCGGCCCAATCCGCCGCCTTCATCGAGAGGTCCATCACCTGCTCGAACTCGCCGGAATCGAAGACGAGCCGCGTCGCCGAGGTGTAGGGCATGGCGCCCGCCGGGATGAAATTGATGCGCCGGATCGCGTCAGGCGTCATCCCGATGTCGCGCGCCGCGGCATCGACCAGGCGCTCCATGAGATAGGCCGCCTCCGGACGGCCGGCGCCGCGATAGGCGCAGACCGGCACGGTGTTGGTGCAGACGCCCTTGACGTTGATATGCATCGCGGGCGTGGTGTAGAGGCCCGAGATGAGATCCGACGAGCGCGTCGGAATGAAGGGGCCGAGCGGCGACAGATAGGCCCCGAGATTGGCCAGGGTGGTGACGCGCAACCCCAGGAATTTTCCGGAATCGTCCATCGCGAGCTCGGCGCGCGTGACGTGATCGCGGCCCTGATTGTCGGAGAGGAAGCCCTCGGAGCGGTCGGACTGCCACTTCACCGGCCGCTGCAGCCTGCGGCTGGCCCAGACCGCGAGCGCCTGCTCGGGATAGACGAAGGCCTTCATGCCGAAGGCGCCGCCGACATTGGGCGTGATGACGCGCAGCTTGTCCTTGCCGATCCCAAGGATCATCTCGGCGATGGGATCGCGCACGAGATGCGGGCCTTGCGTCGTGGTGTAGAGCGTCGAGCGGCCGGTGGCGGGATCGTACTCGGCGAGCGCATTGCGCGGCTCCATCGAGTTGGCGACGACGCGGTTGTTGACGATCTCCAGCGTGGTGACGTGCCTGGCCGCGGCGAAGGCGGTGTCGGTCGCCCGCTTGTCGGTGGTGTCGTTGTCCCAGTCGAAGACGAGATTGCCGGGAATGTGGTCGAAGAGCAGCGGCGCGCCCGGAGCGAGCGCCGTGCGCTGGTCCACCACCGCCGGCAGCTCCTCATACTCGACCTCGACCGCCTCGGCGGCGTCGCGCGCCTGATGCAGGCTCTCGGCGACGATGAAAGCGACGGGCTGGCCGACATGGCGCACCTTGCCGATCGCCAGCAACGGGCGCGGCGTGTCGTGGCGCGGCTTGCCGTCGCGACTGACCAAGGGATGGACGCACGGCACGTCGCCGAGCTTGTCGGCGGCGACCTCGGCGCCGGTCAGCACCAGCAGCACGCCCGGCATGCGCCGCGCCGCGCCGGCATCGAGCCGCTTGATCGCGGCATGGGCGACGGGCGAGCGCAGCACGGCGGCGACCGCCATGCCGGGCAACGCGATATCGTCGGTATAGCGGCCCTTGCCGGTGAGCAGCCGGAGATCCTCATACCGCCGCAGCGGCTGACCGATGCCGAATTTCACAGGATTGCACTCCCCTTTGCTCGCCCAAGGAGAAATGCCGCGCCTGGCGCCGGATTTCAAGTCGCGACCGTCAGGCCTCGCGGGATCACGGGGTCTGGTTGGCCTGATCGACCTGCCAGCCCTGGAAGAGATGGATGCCCATCGCCTGGCCGACCTTGATCGCTTCGCGCCGCCCGCAGCGCGTCAGGATGATGCGCCCCTTGCCGCACTCGGCGATCGCCTCGCACAGCTCGCGCAAGGTGCGCTCGTCGAGCTGCAGCAGCGCGTCGTCCCAGAGCACCTTGACGTAATCCACATCGAAGCGGCGGAAATTGACGAAGGGCAGCGCCTGGTAGAGCACGCCGTCGAGGCAGCGCTGGTAGCCCCGCCGCTTCAGTCCTTCGGAGGTCGAGAGGAAGGCCGGCAGGTCGGACCAGAGATCGGCGAGCTGCACTTCCAGAATGATGCGGTCGCGCCAATCGGTCGGGCGCAGATCGTCGAAAGTGGTGAAATCCGGCGAGAGCAAGGTGGAGACGTTGATGTTGACGCTGAGCGGGCGCTGGAAATTGGCATGGTCGCGCAGCAGCGTCGCCAGCATGTAGCGGTCGAGCCAGCGCATGAGGTAGGTGAACAGCTGCCGGTCCTTGGCCAGGTCGAAATTCGTGCCGATCGCGTGGCGCAGCCGCTCGATGGAGAAGAAGAACTCGTCGAAGCGCGGCTGCGCCGGCTTGCCCGGCACCATCTCCCATACCGTCTGCCGCCGCCCCATGGTCGAGAGATCGATGCGGCTTACGGCGTCGATGAGCTCGCGGGCGCGCTCGCTGTCGAGCGGCCCGGTCTCGCCGCCAAGCACGATCCGGGCCGGCGCCGCCTGCTCGGCGCGGCGTTTCGCTTCGGCCTCGCGGATCTCCTCGAGCGCCGCCATGAATTGCGCGTGGTTGATCTCGAGATCGAAGGTGGCGCAGAAATCCGCCGCTTCGGCGCCTTCGCGCGCCAAGGGATCGTCGTTGAAGAGATAGCGCAGCAGCTCCGTCGTCTCGTCGATCGCTTTGCGCGTGATGCCCTTGGAGACCATCACGACATCGCCGCCGCGCAGCGCGAAGAGGCGGCCGGGATATTGCTGGATCACCTCCTGCAGCATGTTGCCGACGATCTGCAGATGCTTGTCGCGGCGATGCGAGCGGTCGAGGCGCGACAGGCGGAAGATGACCGCGCGCTGCCCGGCCCGTCCGGCGGCGACCTGCTCGAGATAGCCGTGGAGGATGTCTTCGCCGGCGAACGCCGAGCGCAACGGCGTCGCCGAGGCCGATTTCACCCCATAGGGGGGCGCAGCACCTCTCGACATCCCCGTCGCGCCCGAGCGACCGCCCGCCATATCTCGCCCTTCTCGCTTCGGGCGACACCGCCGAAGCGAATGCAAAGCTGCACGGTCGCGGTTAAGGTTTAGCTAAAGATCGCCGGCATTTCGTTTCATAATAGAAATAGTATGAGGAAAACTTAGCATGACGGGTGTTCTTTCGGGCATTCGCGTCTTGGATTTCGGCCGCTACATCGCCGGTCCCTATTGCGCCGCCTTGCTCGCCGAGCAGGGGGCCGAGGTCATCCGCATCGAGAAGCGGGAGGGCAGCGAGGATCGCTTCGTCAGCCCGGTCGGCGCCGACGGGGTGGGGGCGCTCTTCCTGCAGATGAACCGCAACAAGCGGTCGATGACGCTCGACCCGATGACGCCGGACGGGCAGGAGATCGTCCGCCGCCTGGTGCGCACCGCCGATGTGGTGGTGGCGAACCTGCCGCCGCCGACGCTCAAGGCGATGCGGCTCGACTACGACAGCCTCACCTCGGCCAAGCGCGACATCATCCTCACCACCAGCTCCGCCTATGGCAGTGACGGGCCTTATGCCGAGCGGGTCGGCTTCGACGGCGTCGGCCAGGTGATGTCGGGCGCGGTCTACATGACGGGCGAGCCCGACCAGCCTTACCGCGCCTGGGTCCCTTGGGTGGATTTCGGCACGGCGCTGCATTGCGCCTTCGGCACGCTGGCGGCGCTGATGGCGCGGCGCGAAACCGGCGCGGGGCAGAAGGTCGAGGGCGCGCTGCTGGCCACCGCCGTCACCTTCACCAACGCCATGCTGATCGAGCAGGCGGTGATCGAGGCGAACCGCGTTCCCACCGGCAATCGCGGTCAGACCGCGGCGCCGGTCGATCTCTTCCGCACGCGCGACAGCTGGATCATCTGCCAAGTGGTGGGCGCGCCGCTCTACCGCCGCTGGGCGAAGCTCATGGGCGAGCCGCACTGGCTCGGCGATCCCCGCTTCAAGGACGACCTCGCGCGCGGCGAGCACGGCGCGGTCATCAGCGAGCGCATGCAGCGCTGGTGCGGCGAGCGCAGCACCGCCGAGGCGCTCGACATCCTCAGTCGCGAGAAGATCCCGGCGGCCAAGGTGCTGACGCCGCAGGAGGTGCTGGACGATCCGCAGGTGCGCGCCATGGGCTTCTTCGAGCCGCTCGACTATCCCGGCCTGAAGCGCGCCGCGCCGGTGGCCAAGGCGCCGGTCTGGCTCTCGGCGACGCCGGGCGCCATCCGCCGCCGGGCGCCCCTCTTGGGCGAGCACACCGACGCGGTCATGGCCGAGCTCGGCTACGATCCCGGCGCCATCGCGACGCTGCGGCGAAGGGCGGTGATCTAGCCCGTATTTCTTACACGGGCATGCGCTGCGACGGCGATCTTTGGCGCCAGGGCAGGAGCCGGGACGCGCGGCGATGCACCGCATCGTGAGCGTCCCGGCGACGCCCCCTGGCGCCAAAGAGCGCCGTCCCTCCGGGTTGCACCCTGTTGGCGCGCTGCCGCGTCGCTGCGGGCTTGACGATGCGGTGCATCGCCGGCGCCCTGGCTCCTAACATCGCGCCAACAGAGTGCAACGCAGCACGTGCCCGTGTAAGAAATACGGGCTGGCCCCGCGTTTACCCGCGGGTAACCATGTCCTGCTACCACCGAAGCCATGGAAGGCAGCTCGTCGCCGACACTGCGCATCCGCCCGGCAAGGCCCGGCGACGTGCCGGCGCTTTTCCGCATGAAGCTCGACCTCACGCGCGCGGAAGGCAATGAGGTCGTGCTGGTCGCCACCGAACGCGACTGGCTGCGCGACGGCTTCGGCCCCGACGCCCGGTTCCGCAGCTTCCTTGCGGAGCAGGCGGCAACCGCGATCGGCATGGTCACCTACAGCGAGGTCTACATGACCGCGCTGGGCGGTGTCGTCTTCTCCATCCAGGACCTCTACGTCGATCCGGCCCGGCGCAAGCTTGGCGCCGGCCGCGCCCTGGTAACCGAGGTTGCCGCGGCGGCGATCGAGCGCGGCGCGCCGCTGATCCAGCTCAACGTGCTGGACAGCAACCCCGCGCGGCAATTCTATCGCCGCCTCGGCTTCCAGCATTTGCGGCCCTGCCTCACCTACGCCATCGGCGGCGGGCCCATGCTCACCCTGGCGCTGCCGGCGGGCGCCACCGCCGCGCCGCCGCGCTAGGCGAGGCGGCACCCGCGACGGTGCAGCGCGCCAAACGTAAAACAACCATTAACCAATTGCGCGATATCCTCGCCGCCGACGAAACGCCCGGCTTGAATGGTGGCCCGATGCTGAAGCGCCTGTCGGCGATGCTGTCGCCCAGCTATCGGGCGATCGATTGGTTCATCCCTGACTCGCTCAGGACGACGGACGCGGCGACGCTCGGCCGCGCGCGCATCTTCGTCTTCAGCCATCTCTTCGGACCGACGCTGGCCCAGAGCATCAGCGTCTATCTCTGGCTGCTCGATCCCAATCCCGGCTATGCCTATTGGGTGATCGTCAGCCTGATCACCTCGTTCTGGACGCTGCCTTTCGCGCTCAAATTCACCGGCCGGCTCATCCCGCTCGCCTTCATCACCGTCGAGGATCTGACCTTCGTCACCCTCTTCGGCTCCTATCAGTATGGCGGCGTCAGCTCGCCCTTCCTGCCCTGGCTGCTGAACGCGCTGCTGCTCGCCTTCTTCTATCTCGGTGACCGGCCGAAGCTGCGCTATGCCGTCCTCGGCATGTTCTCGCTCAACCTGCTCGGCTTCTACGCCGTCTACGCGGTGGCCGGCGGCTTTCCCGAGCGCGTGCCGATCGAGAAGATGTCGGGCATCGGCCTCACCTCGGTGCTTTCCGCGACGGTCTACATGTCGATGATGGCGCTCTATTACGCCAACCTCGTCGCCTCGCAATCCCAGATCGAGCACGAGGTGCAGAACCACCGCACCACCGCTATCAAGTTGCGCGAGGCCAAGGAGGAGGCCGAGAACGCCAACCGGCAGAAATCAGAATTCCTCGCCAAGATGAGCCATGAGCTGCGCACGCCCTTGAACGCGGTCATCGGCTACAGCGAGATGCTGCTCGAGGACGCCGAGGGCGACGGCCGCAAGGAACAACAGATCGCCGATCTCCGGCGCATCAACAGCGCCGGCAAGCACCTGCTATCGCTGGTCACCGACGTGCTCGACCTCTCCAAGATCGAGGCCGGCAAGATGGAGCTCGCCGCCCAGCCCTTCGACTTCAGCAGCTTCCTCGACGACGTCGTCGCCACCTGCCGGCCGCTGGTGATGGAGAACGGCAACGATTTCGTCGTCGAGCGCGGCGGCGAGCTCGGCACCATCGTCGGCGACCAGACCAAGCTGCGCCAGGCGGTGCTCAACCTGCTGAGCAACGCCGCCAAATTCACCAAGCAGGGCCGCGTCACGTTGAGGGCGGCGCGCGAGCGTGCGGCGGCCGGCGACTGGATCAGCGTCGCCGTGCGCGACACCGGCATCGGCATCAGCCGCGAGAACCTGCCGAAGCTGTTCCAGAACTTCAATCAGGCCGAGGCCTCGACCGCGAGCCGCTATGGCGGCACCGGCCTCGGCCTCGCCTTGAGCCAGATGCTCTGCCGCATGATGGGCGGTGAGATCACCGTCGACAGCGAGCTCGGCGGCGGCTCCTGCTTCACCATAAGGGTTCCCGCCGCGATCACCGCCAGCACGCCGCGGCCGATGCTGCTCGACGAGACGGCCGAGCACCACCTCCCCACCACGGCCGCCGCGTCGTAGTTCCGTCACTCCCGGGCGAGGCGGTCCATGTGCCAGCCCTGGAAGAGCGATATCCCCGCCGCCTGGCCGAAGCTCACCGCTTCGGGACGATCGCAGCGCATGAGGATGACGCGCGCCGGCGCCACGGCCGCGAGCGCGCGGTGGAATTCCTCCTGCTCTTCGGCCTCGAGCGTGAGCAGCCCGTCCTCCCAGATGAGCTTCAGGTAGTCCACGCCCAGCCGCGGCGCGTCGATCAGCGGCAACGCGCGCGGGCGCACGCCGTCGAGCGACAGCCGGTAGCCATGCTGCTTCGCCAGATTCTCGGCGAAGAGATAGGCGCCGAAATCCGACCAGATGTCGGCGAGCTGCAGCTCCAGCACGATCTTGCCGCGCGCGTGGACCGGCAGGTAATCCTCGAACGCCGCGAATTCCGGCGACAGCAGGGTCGCGACGTTGACGTTGATGCTGAGGCCGCGGGCGACGGCGGGATAGTCGCGCGCGAGCTGCGACAGCACGCGGCGGTCGAGCGTCTGCGTCAGATACTGGAACAGCCAGCGGTCGTTGGCGAGCTGATAGTCGGGCGCGAGCGCCTGACCCAGCTCCTCGATCGAGACGAAGAGCTCGTCGAACAGCCGCCGCGGCGCCGCGTCCGGCGCCAGCGACCAGATCGTCTGGCGCCGCATGACGTTGGAGAGATCGGCGCGGTTGATGATGCCGAGGACGTCGGCGAGATGCCGGGGATCGAGCGGCCGGCGCGCGCGCGCCGGCGCTGCGCCTTGGCGCGGGAGCTCGCTCGCCGCGCGTTTCTCCCGCGCCTCCTTCAGGCGACGGACGACGGCGAGGAAGCGGCCGTAATCCGTCTCGAGGTCGAACAGCGAGCAGAAATCGCTGCCGGCGTCATCATGTTGCGCCAGCGGATCGTCGTGGAAGAGATAGCGGATCAGCTCCACGGCGCCAACCAGCGTCTTGCGCCGCGCGCTTTTGCAAATCAGCACGATGTCGCCGGCGGAGAGCACGAAGAGGCGGCCGGAAAAGCGCTGCACCACCTCCTCGAGCATGTTGGCGGCGATCTGCAGATGCTTGTTGCGGCGATTGTGGCGCTGCAGGCGCGAGAGATGGAAGAGGATCGCGCGCTGGCCGGAGAGCGCGCCGGCCAGGTGCTGCACATGGCTCAGGAGCTGCGCTTCGGCGGGAGGCGTCTTGGTTTCGCTCGTCGTCTGCGACATCACCATGGCTCCGGCCGCGCCCGGCCAAAGTCGTTGCGTCAGGCGCTCTTGGCGAGGAGATAGGAAACCTTCAGCTTGAGCTCCTCGGGCGAGATCGGTTTGACGATATAAGCCGGCACGCCGGCCTTCTTCGCGGCGATCACCGAGTGGGCGTCGGAGCGCCCGGTAAGCATCAGGAACGGCAGGTCGGGCTTCAGCGCGTGCACGCGGTCGAAGAGCTCGATCCCCGACATGCCTGGCATGTTCCAATCGCAGATGATGAGATCACATCCCGCCATCGCAGGCTCGAGCTGCTGCAGCGCTTGCTGGCCACCCTCCGCCTCCATCAGCGTGCCGATCTTCATGCGCGTCAGCATGCGCCGGATCAGCATGCGCATGGTCTCATCGTCATCGACGATCATGACCGTCTTGCCTTCCAAGCTCGGCGCGCCGCTCATCTCAGGACCTCTTGCCGCGTAAAGCGGCCGGCCCGGGCGCGTTGCCGTGCGCCGCCCGACCGGTCTGCGCCGACGATTAGACACCCGCCAGCGTTAAGCATTTGCGAAGAGCTGGCGCCTATCATCGACCATCATGCATAGCGATATCATCGGCAGCAGTCGTATCCTCGTCATCGACGATGATCCGACCAGCGTCGAGCTGGTAAAAAGAGTGCTAACGCGGGTCGGCTTCCCGTCGGTGGAATCGACGAGCGAGCCGACGATCGCGCTGTCGCTGCTGCGCCAGGTCAGGCCGCATGTGGTGCTGCTCGATCTGCACATGCCTGGGATCGACGGCTTCGCCGTGCTCGACCTGTTGCGCGAGGAGGCGCTGCGGGTCGGTTGTTCCATCATCATGCTGACCGGCGACGTCGGCCACGAGGTGCAGGTCGAGGCGCTGAAGCGCGGCGCCAGCGACTTCGTCACCAAGCCCTTCGCCGCCTCGGTGCTCGTCGCGCGCGTCGCCGGTGCCGCCGAGATGCGCGAGCTGCAGCGCCGCCTGCGCGATCACAACGACCGGCTGCAAGAGGCGGTAACGGCTCGGACCCAGCGACTGCAAGCGGCGCTCGACGTGCTCACCCATGCCGAGACCGAGCTCAAGCGCGCGCTCGCCCGCAGCGAGACGGAGAGCCGCAGCCGCGCCGACGTCATCGCGCAGCTTGCGCACGAGCTGCGCACGCCGCTTTCCGCCGTCTGCGGTTTCTCCGAGGTGATGCGCAGCGAGCAATTCGGCTCGCTGGCGCCGCGCTATCTCGATTATGCCGGGGACATTCACGGCGCGGCGCTGCATGCGCTCGAGGTGATCAACGGTTTTCTCGACCTCGCCAAGGCTGAGGCCGGCCAAGAGACCCTGTCGATCTCCACCGTCGATATTGCCGAGGTCATCGAGGAGAGCGTCAAGCTGCTGTCGCAGCAGGCGCAAGCGGGCGGCGTCAGCCTCAAGATCGCGATCAAGCCCGGTCTCGGAGAGATCGAGACCGATCGGACGAAGCTGCTGCAGATCGTGCTCAACATGACCTCCAACGCGGTGAAATTCACCCCCGCCGGCGGCACGGTTACCGTCGAGGCCGCCCCCGACGCCGAGCACGGCGCCACGATCATCATCGTGCGCGACACCGGGATCGGCATCGACGCCAAGGACATGGACGAGGTCATGCGCCCCTTCGGCCAGGTGCATCGCGCGCAAAGCGGCCGGCCCAAGGGCACCGGCCTCGGCATGCCGCTGACCCGGCAATATGTCGAGCTGCTCGGCGGCAGCCTGTCGGTGATGAGCCGGCCGGGCGAAGGCACCACGGTGACCATCCGCCTGCCGCAGCGCGCGCCGGCCGGTCGGCCGCGCCAAGCCGCCGCGCCGAGCCTCGCGCCCGCCCACTAGAAACAAGCAATGCTTCTCGCCGAATCGATGATTAACAATATTGTCGGGCAAACATTAACGTATATTGTTAATATTCGCCACAATCAGCGGCAAATTTAGCTCAAATTTTCGAGGATTTTCCTGGGTAAATTACCAAGATTTACCTCTTCTTTACAATTTCTCGCCATAATCCTTAACAAGAAACGGCATCAACTCCGACAAGCCGGTTAATAAACGGCGGATGCACCGACTAAAGGGGGAACCGCCCCGACGCGGCACCGAACGCTGGCGGCGGGTCAATTTGCAAGTCTGCGGAAGGACAATGGCGATGCCGTATATGAATGAGACCCCGACGCCGGTGGAAGCCCTGACCGGCAGCTTGCGCGATTACCGCGATCTGCGCGGCGGCGATCTCCTGGGCCGGGTCGAGCATTTCTTCCGCTGGCAGGATCTGCGCCGGCAGCATCACCTGTGGCCCTATTCACGCGCCACCGAAGAGGCGCCGAAAGCCGTCTGCGCCGCCCAAGAGGATACGGGCGAGCACTTCGCCGGCGTCAATTTCGGCTCGCAGGACTATCTGAGCCTCGCCTCGCACCCGGCGATCAAGGAAGCCGCCAAGGCGGCGATCGACGAGTATGGCGTGCACAGCGCCGGCTCGGCCGCCTTCATCGGCAACACCCGATACTCGCTGGCGCTCGAGCGCTCGATCGCCGATTTCCTCGGCATGGAGCACGCCGTGCTCTACCCCACCGGCTGGGCCGCGGGGTTCGGCGTCATCAAGGCGCTGGTGCGCCCGGACGACCATGTGGTGATGGACGGCCTTTGCCATTCCTGCCTGCAGGAGGGCGCCTTTGCCGCGACGCGCAACGTCCATCTGCACGGCCATCTCAACATCGCCTCGGCGCGCCGCCACCTGGCGCGGATCCGCGCGCGCGACGCGGAGAACGCCATCCTGGTGGTGACGGAGAGCCTGTTCTCGATGGACAGCGACACGCCCGACATCGCCGCGCTGCAGGATCTCTGCCGCGAGTTCAAGGCGACCCTGCTCGTCGACTGCGCCCACGATCTCGGCAATCTCGGCGAGGACGGGCGCGGCCATATCGGGCTGCAGCACATGATCGGCCTCGTCGACATCGTCATGGGGAGCTTTTCCAAGACCTTCGGCTCCAATGGCGGCTTCGTCGCCTGCAACTCGCCGGCGGTGCGTGAATACCTCAAATACTACAGCGCGCCGCAGACCTTCTCGAACGCGCTCTCGCCGGTCCAGGCGGCGACCGTGCTGAAGGCGTTCGAGATCATCAAATCGGCCGAGGGCCGCACGCTGCGCGCCGAGCTCATGAACAACATCAGCTACCTGCGCAACAAGCTGCAGGCGGCGGGCTTCGAGGTCATCGGCGAGCCCTCGGCCATCGTGCCGGTGATGATGCGCGAGGAAGGCCTCGCCCGCCTCGTCGCCAGCCGCTTGCCGGAGCTGGGCGCGGTGGCTAACCTTGTTGAATACCCTGCGGTGGCGAAGGGCAGCGCGCGCTTTCGGTTCCAGGTGATGGCCAAGCACAGCAAAGCCAATGTCGATGATGTCGTCGCGCGGCTGCGCACCGCCTATGACGCGGCACAGGCGGCCTATCAGCCTTACAGCCGGCTCATCGCGCCTCCCGGCGCGATCGCCGTCGCCATCGGAGCCTGAGCGAGATGGCGCCGGGGGGAGGCAACGGGCGCCTGCTTGCTGTGGACGACAGCGCCGATTCTGCCGATCTCGTGGCGCGGGTCGCCGCCAAATGCGGCTATGAGGCGCAAGCCACGTCGGATCCGACCGCGGTCCGCGCGCTGGTCGCGAGCTGGAAGCCGGAGATCGTCACCCTCGACCTCTGCATGCCCGGAGCCGACGGCATCGACCTCTTGCCGGTGCTGGAGGAGAGCGGCTTCGACGGCCTCCTGGTCATCATCAGCGGCCAGGACGGCTGGTTCCGCAAGGCGGCGGGGCGGTTGGCCGAGACGCGCGGCCTCAAGGTGGTCGATGATCTGCAGAAGCCCGTCGACATCGCCGCGCTGCGCGACCTGCTGAACCGGCTGCGCCGCAGCGACTGACCGCCACGCTCGACGAAGGCACCGCCCGGCGCAAGCAGCCGGCCGCGCGGCGCTGTGCCGGATCATTTCCCCGGCGCGACGCCGAGACAGGCGTTGATCTTGCCGAGCAGTCGCGGCAGGTCGACCGGCTTGGTGTCGAAATCGGCGCAACCGACCTCGACGCTCCTGTCGCGGTCGCTGGCCAGCGCATGCGCGGTGAGCGCGATGATCGGGATCTCGGCCGTTGCCGGATTGGACTTGATGCGGCGCGTCGCCTCCCAGCCGTCCATCTCGCCGAGCGCGATGTCCATGAGGATGAGGTCCGGCAGCTCGGCGCTCGCCATGGAGATGCCGCTGGGCGCGTCGACGGCGAAGCAGAGCTCGAAGCCGTGCCGCTTCAGGCGCCGCCCGAGCATGTCGCGATTCATCTCGTTGTCTTCGACGAGCAGGATCTTAGGCATTGGCGACCATCGACTTTGCGGTTGTTGGTTCGGCAGGGTGATCGGCCTTGCCGCGCGGACAGACGCGGTCGAGCACGCGCATCAGCACGTCGCGGTCGACCGGCTTGACCAGATGCTCGGCGGCGCCGAGCGCGAGGCCCGTGCGGCGGTCGTCGACGATGGTGAGCATCACCACCGGCACCGCCTCCAGCTCGGCATCCGCCTTGAGCGCCCGAAGCACTTCCCAGCCGTTCATGGCCGGCATCAGCACGTCGAGCACGATCGCGCTCGGCTTGACCGCCCGGGCGAGCGCCAGCGCCTTGCGCGGGTCATCGCCGAGCACCGGGCGGAAGCCCTCCTTCAGCAGCATGCGCTGCATGAGGTCGAGCACCGCCGGATCGTCGTCGATGACCATGACGATGTCACGCCGCGGCGCGCTGGCGGCCTGCGCCGGCTCGGCCGCCCAATCGACCTCGCTGCGCCACTGCACCGTCTCGGCAAGCGAGGCGGGAAGCCTGATGGTGAAGCAGGAGCCGTGGCCCAGCTCGCTCTCCACCGCGACGTCGCCGCCCATGAGGCGGCAGAGCTTCTGCGTCAGCGCGAGGCCGAGGCCGGTGCCGCCGTATTTGGTCGACGTCCAGGCCTCCGCCTGGCTGAAGTTCTGAAAGAGCTTGCGCAGATTCTCGCGCGCAATGCCGATGCCGGTGTCGCGCACCGCGATGCGCAGCCAGTCGCCGTTGCGCGCCGTCTCGCGCGTCACGCTCATGATGATGCGACCGTTCTTGGTGAACTTGGCTGCGTTGCTCAAGAGGTTGAGCGCCGCCTGGCGCAGCTTGGTTATGTCGCCTTCCGCCTCGCCGAGCGTGCCGGCGCGCTCGACGACCAGCTCGTTGCCGTTCCTGGTGCAGAGCGGCCGCGCCGCCGCCGCGAGATCGTCGATGAGGTCGTTGAGCTCGAAGCGCTCGTGGAACAGCTCCCTCTTGCCCGCCTCGATCTTCGAGAGATCGAGCACGTCGGTGATCAGCGACAGGAGATGCTTGCCCGACGAGTTGATCTTGCCGAGATCCTCGGCGGCCTGCCCGTCATTGCCCTCGCCCACGACATCCTCGAGCAGCATCTCGCTGTAGCCGATGACCGCATTCAGCGGCGTGCGCAGCTCGTGGCTCATCTTGGCGAGGAACTCGGATTTCGCGAGGTTGGCGTTCTCGGCCTCCTCTTTCGCCTCGCGCAGCTTGATCGCGGTGGCGCGGTGGTTCTGCACCTCGCGCTCGAGCTCGGATTGGTTGGCGACGATGCTGGCGTAGTAGAGCGCCATCATCGAGACGTAGACGGCCGCGCTGATGGTCGAGACGATGCCGATGCCGCTCAGCGAATGGAGCGGTATGTGCTCGGGAAAGGAATGTCCGACGGCGAAGAACACATAGAAGATGCAGACGCCGATCGCGATCATGCCCAGCACCAGGAGGCGCGGCGCGAGCGCGGGGCCGAGATAAAGGAAGGCCAGCAGCGGCACGACCACGAGCCAGGCGACGAAGGGCGAGCTGACGCCGCCGTAATGATAGCAGCCCCACAGGATCATGAAGACGAGGTTCGCCACCGAGATCAGCGCCAAGGCGGTAAAGGCGCCGGTGCGCTTGAGCAGCCACGGAAAGGCCCAGTAGATGCTGATGGCCGAGGCGAGCACCCAGAGCCCGTAGCCGGGATGCGGATCGAGCCAGTAGAGATAGACGGTGATGGTGTGGCCGAGGAAGGGGCCGAAGAAATGCGAGATGAGAAAGATGCGTGCGCGCTGGTGCATGTCGCGCTCGGCCCTGAGAGCCGGCGGAATGAACCAGTCGAGCAGCGGATAGATCATCTCCGGTGACAGACGTGGCCGCAGGCTCATCACCCTCCTCCCACGGGCTAGACGATAATTGACATTGGTTAACGGATTGTTTTTCCGAGGTGGATCTAGCGCCGGTTTCACCGGAAAAAACCGCGCCGAAGCCGCGGGGAAGCGCCTCGGCGAGCCGCAAGATATTGTGGCCTACCGGGAAAACGCGACCTTCGGCCGGAGCCGCGCGGCGGCGGGCCGATCGCGGACGGCAGGCGCGGTTATGTCGCGGGAGCCCGCCGCGTCGCAGTCCGTAGCGTCGAGCACCTCGAGCAGCGTCGTTACCGCACTATTCAACCATCAATTCCAGCATGGCGCCGCAAGCTCAGCTTTTCCTGCAATTGCCCGGCATCGGGCCGCCCCCACATCAATGAGATCGCCGGCTCTCGCTTGCCCGAGCCGGCGGAGGAAAGGGGGGCTAGGACATCGGCGAAAAGCGGGTCGCGCCGGTTCGCGCGCGACCCGGCGGTCACGTGCGAAGGCCGTTTCGCGTCGCGCGGTCTGCAGCGGAAAGCGGCGCACATCCTTGGAGGTCTGCCCCATGAAGCGCGCATATGTCACCTCGACGATGCTTTTCCTGCTGGCGTTTGGCGCTGCGGCCTGCAGCACGGCGACCGAGACCGGCAGCCAGCCCGGTGCCGCCGCCGCAGACGCCCCGCTGGTGGCGCCGCCGACCCCGAACACCGGTTCCGGCTCGACGCTGAACCGCCAGGAGAAGAGCGGCTATTACCCCGACGCCGACGCACCGCTCGTGCCGCCGAACGATACCTCGGGCAATCCCGCCGCGACACAAAGCGACCAGAAGCGCAGCGGCTATTTCCCGGATGCCGGTGCGCCGCTCGTGCCGCCCAACACGATGCAGCCGCAGTAACGGCGCCTGCCGCCGGCGCCATTATTCGCCGGGGATAAACAGCGCCTTCGGCTGAGTCGGGATGATCACGGCCGGAACGATCGCCATCTGCAGCGCAGGCGCGGTCGACGGCCAGCATCGCGCCTCAGGAGGCTGTCATGGGCAAGCATTGCGAACCGAGTTTGGACGAGCTTTTCGGCGATCGCGCCGTCCGGCAGTTGATGGCCAGCGACGGCGTGAGCGAGGCGGCGCTGCGCGCGCTGCTGGGGAAAGTGCGGCAGACCCGCCGGGAGCACCCGGGCGCGTGGACCGGCGGGGCGGTGGCGTGCTGCTCCGCCGCGCCATGACTCTGCCGCAATTATTCCCTAATTTGATCTTATATAGAGCAAAATCCCTATATTGTTTCTCTTTATAAAACAATATTACCCCTAATGGGGTATTAACGCGGTATTGTGCAGTGCACATCTTAGGGGGTGAGGCACCTGGAGAGGACGTATAACAGCGGCTCGAAGGACGGAGACAATACGGCAATGTTGGATATCGGATGGAGAAGCGTCGTGGTCGCCTTGGTTTTTCTGGTCGACCTGATCGTCTTTGCCGACCTCGCCCGCGCCGAGCTCGGCGAGCTGCAGGCAAAGCACGCCCGGCGCGCGGCGGCGGCGCGCGGCACCGATCGCGCGCGCGCCGCGGCGGAGCACGCTGCCTCATGACCGACCGACCCCGCATTGCCCCTGCCGCTCCCGGCGCCTCGGCGGGCATCGCCGAGGATCTCGAGACCGCCCGCCGGCGCATGAAGCATCTCGCGCCCTGGCACGTGGCGCCGCTGCCGCAGACCCAAATCTCGCGCGCCGGAGCAGCCGCCGGCCCCGTCAGTGCGAGCG
>JBKQTR010000464.1:0-2673 GCA_052143095.1 Allostellaceae bacterium | reverse complement strand
GAAAATGCCCAAGGTCGGCACTACACGCCAAAATCGCCCTTCGCCGATGCCTAAGTCCTTGATCCGATTCGCCACCATCGACGACGAATCTGCCAATCCACCCCCAAACTGCGCAAGTTGGGTTAGCGCAACGCGAAGCGTTGTCGCTGGCGGGCGACAGCGGTTGCTCTTGCAACCGCGAAAGCCCGCGCCGTGATGGCTAGCCGGCTCGGTGCGGCTCCCGCGCTTGCTGCGCAAGCGCTGACGCCGCCGCGGACGAACGCGCAGAAGCGCGTTCGCCTACGCCGCGCGGATCTTGGCGAGGAACTGGTCGACGTCGCTGCGCAGCGTCTCGGCCTGCTGGCCGAGCGCTTCCGACGAGGTCAGCACCTGCGAGGCCGCGGTGCCCGTCTCGGCGGCGGCCTGGTTGACGCTGCCGATGCTCTGCGACACGTCTTGCGTGCCGCGCGCCGCCTCTTGCGTGTTGCGCGTGATCTCCTTGGTCGAGGCGCCTTGCTCGTCCATCGCGGCGGCGATGGCGGTGGAGATCTCGTTCATGCGGCCGATGGTGCCGTCGATCGCCCCGATCGCGTCGACCGCCTCTTTGGTCGCGGCCTGGATCGCGGCGATCTGGCCGGCGATCTCCTCGGTGGCCTTGGCGGTCTGCGCCGCCAGCGACTTGACCTCGCTCGCGACCACGGCGAAGCCCTTGCCGGCCTCGCCGGCGCGTGCCGCCTCGATCGTGGCATTGAGCGCCAGCAGGTTGGTCTGCGAGGCGATGTCCTGGATGAGGCTTACCACCTCGCCGATCTTCTGCGCGGCGTCGGCGAGGCCTTGCACGGTGGTGTTGGTGCGCGCCGCTTCCTCGACCGCCTCGGTGGCGATCCGGCTCGATTCCGCCACCTGGCGGCTGATCTCGGCAATCGAGGCGCCCATCTCCTCGGCCGAGGCGGCGACCGTCTCGACATTGGCCGAGGCCTGCTCGGCCGCGCTCGCGACGCCGGTGGCCTGGCGGCTGGTCTCCTCGGCGGTCGCCGACATGCCTTGCGCGGTGACGCGCATCTGCGTTGCGGCGTCGGCGAGGGTTTGCAGCGACTGGCGCACCGAGCGGTCGAAGGCGCCGAGATGTTCGTCGATCTCCTGCTGCCGGCGCTCCTTTCGCGCCTGCTCCTCGCGCTGCTCGGCGGCGCGCTGGCCGCTCTCGACCATGGTGTGGCGGAACACCTCGACCGCCTGCGCCATGTCGCCGACCTCGTCCTTCTGGTCGCGGGCCGGGACGGCCACCGTCGTGTCGCCGCCGGCGAGCCGCTTCATCGCCGCGGTCATCGCCGTGACGGGGCGCGCGATGCTGCGGCCCATCGTCAGCGCGAAGACGAGGCCGAAGAGCGCGCCGATCGCGGCGAGGCCGCCTTGCATCAGCGTTGTCGCCGAGATGGTGCCGTCGGTCGCCGTCTTGGTGTCGTGCAGCAGGGCCTCGGCCGCCTGCTCCGAGGCGTCGTTGAGCTTGCTCGCCTGCGCCAGCTGATCGTGCAGCGCGGTGTCGAAGACCGCGTCAGCCTGCTTCTGCGCGGCGTATTGCTCGGCGAAGCCGTCGGCATAGGTCTTGAGCGTCGCGGCGAGCGTCTCGGCGATCGCGCGCAAGCCGTCATCGGCGGTCGCCTTCTCGAGCGCCTCGATCGCCGGATCGACCTTGGCCACCGTCGCCCTGAAGGTGGCGTCGGTGATGTCGGCGGTGCCGGCGCGAAAGCGGACATTCTGCATGCGCACCGCCATGATGGCGAATTCGATCTCGCGGGCATGCTCGATCAGGCGCGCGTCGCCGCTGCTGCGCGCGGCCGCGAGCAGCCGGTCGAAGGCGTCGTTGAAGTCGCTGGCGAGCTGCAACATCTTGGTATGCGCCGCCTCGGTCCTGACGATGAGCGCATGCAGCTTGTCGAAGCTCGCCCGCGCCGCCTCGAGCTGCTCGGCGGTGTCGCCGAAGCGGCCGCGGCGCTCCTCGGTCGCGGCGGTCCCCGCCATGCCCTTGACGATGTCGGCGGCGCGCGTCTCATCCTCGAGGAATTGCCGCGCCGCCGCCTCGTCGCTGCTCGTCTTGAATTTGAGGCCGAGATGGCGCATCGACTGGATGCGCTCGCCCGCCTCGATAATATGCGCGCGGTTGTCGGCGACGAGCACCAGCCGGGCCACCTGGCCGCCGATCTGGGTGAGCTGCCACAGGCCGGACACCGCGACCGCGGCGCCGAGCAGGATCAGCAGGCCGAAGCCGCCATAGATCCGCGAGGTGATCTTGTAGTCGCTGAGCCGCACGGCGTGCCTCCAGGGATGGGCAGGGCGGCGCCGGAAACCCGCGCCGAGCGCCAAGCCTAGGAGACAAAGCTTGCCCAAAGATTGATTGGTCGATGTCGCGGCCGGGCGCTAACCCACGGAAATACCTATACTAAAGGGCTAGCGCCGCAACCCCGCCGCGGCAACGACGAGAGGCTCGTCGAGGCGGTGCTCCTGGAGCGGGTGGATCTCCTCGCTGATCGGGATCTCGCGGAAATTGGCGGCGCCGAGCATGCCGTCGATGCGCCCTTCGCCCTCGGCGAGCGGCAACAGGATGCTGCGATAGACGATCGGCTCGCCCTGATGGATGCCGACGCCGCCGGTGCTGATCGGCACGCCCTTGGTGAGGACGCGCGCGGCATAGGAGGT
>JBKQTR010000463.1:0-6575 GCA_052143095.1 Allostellaceae bacterium | reverse complement strand
CCGCCAGATCGAGGCGAAGGCGCTGCGCAAGCTCAAGCACCCGAGCCGCTCGCGCAAGCTGCGCAGCTTCCTCGACACCTGAGACGGGATCGGCGATCGCGCGCGCGTTGACAGCGGCCGCCCGATGCCTGATACCTGATCCGCCGATTCCGCTGCTTCCGGGCCTGTAGTTCAGCTGGTTAGAACGCGCCGCTCATAACGGTGTTGTCGCAGGTTCGAGTCCTGCCGGGCCCACCAGCCTTCGCTCGCGCAGCGAGCGAAGGCTGCCGCGCCGTAGCCCGAAGGGCGAAGGCGGGCTGTTGCTTCCGCGAGCTACGGCTCGGCGAGCCGAGACATATTGGTATGATCTATTTGTACATTCTCCGAAGCTTGGAGCAGGCCGAACGGCATTACGTCGGGGTCACCGGCGACTTGCGCTCTCGCCTGGAGAAGCACAATGCTGGTGAAGTCCCACACACATCGAAATATGCGCCTTGGGCAATCAAGACCTATATCGCATTCTCCGAGGAGAAGCAGGCATTCGCTTTCGAAAAATATCTTAAATCGGCGTCAGGTAGGGCCTTTGCGAAGAAGCGACTTTAACAGCAGGTTGGGATCGGCAACGATGAGCACAGCGAAATCGTTTTGTGCTCGCGATCCTCGGTCGTCCGACTTTCAATGAATAGGCTCCCTGCCGACCCGGCGTTCGGACAGACGGGGGCTAATGCTTGTTCAACTGCCCGGCCAACAGTATCGGCCAGCGGGCCGCCGAAGTCAGGCCGCGGTTATCGCGGCTGGAAGCCGAGGCGGCGGCGTTGCTCGTCCCAGCGACAGGGAAGGGCCCCACCCGCTTCAGTCGGCGAGGGGTCAGGTCGATGGGCTGCCGCTCGTCGAGAATCGCCTCGACGATATCCGGAAAGAGGGAGCTACGCCGCCATCGAGCGCCGATCGACCAGCGACGAAAGCGCTACAACGGTTCGACCCCGAAGATAGCAGCGGCGCGGCCACCGTCATTCCAGGGCGACGGCGAGAGCGGCCTGAAGTTGATGGGGCTGCCATGGCTTGCGTACCAAGACCAAATGGTCGGGCGCTTCGCGATCCAACAGCAGCATCTCGGGATAGCCGGTGCTGAAAATGATCTTGAGGCCGGGTCGGAAACGCTTCGCGCTCGTCGTCAATTCCCGGGCCCGCGCCGCGAGCATGATGTCGACCAGCAGGACGGTGATCGATGCGTCGTCCTGCAACAGGGCGAGCGCCGCCGTGGGTTCCTGGGCGGCGGCGACGCCGTGACCCAGCGAGCGGAGCACCATGGCGGCGGAGTCGAGGACGCTCTCATCGTCATCGACAACCAGTATTTTCGCGGGGTTACCTGGCATATGCTGTCGCCCGCCGTATCGCGCGTAAAAATAATTATACACCAAAACAATGTTGGCGGCACCTCCCGCGGGAGTACGGCAAGCAAATGAACGCAAAGATTGAGGATTCTATGAGCCCAAATCAACGCGGGAGCATGCAAGCGGGAGCGCCTTCAAGGGACCGGCCTGGCTTGCGAGCGGAGTATCGATCCGCCCGCGCCAACAAGCAAAGTATCGACCGGAACCGTCGCCGTGACAGCCGCCCCCCGACGTCGGGAGCGAATTTTCAACTCGCCGCCAAGTTGGTGAAGGCGCGCGCGCATTCCTGATATGCCGACCCCGAGCGTCGCGACATCGTTCGATCCATCAAAACCGACGCCCTCGACCAGTCCCGTGCCCTCGTCACTGACCTCGAGGATGATCCTGCGCGCAGACTGGGTCAGCGTCACAGCCGCCATTGCACTGCCCGAGTGTCGGTGGATATTCGTTAGCGCTTCCTGCACGACACGAAACAGCGCACTCTCAACCGACCATGGCATGCGTTCCAGCCCTTCCTGCACATTGAGGGATACGGTGATGCCACTGCGGCGCTCGAAGCCGCGGACGAGCCACTTCAGTGCATGTGCCAAGCCAAGCTCCTCGAGCAGTGGCGGATGCAGGAGATAGGACAGTGTTCTGATTTCCTGAAGCGACTGATCGACGAGCGCCCGCGCGTCTTTGATGAGCGGGCCGATGATCTCCCCATGGGTCAGAGCCATGCGCTGGACGCGGTCGATATCCATCAGCGCCGCTACGAGATTCTGCGCGGTCGTATCATGCAGGTCGCGGGCCATCCGGCGTCGCTCCTCGTCCTGCACCCCGAGCAGGCGACTGGTCAGGTCTCGCAGCTCGGCCTCGGCTTGTTTTATGTCGGAAACATCTTCATGAGCGATGACGACGCGCCGCGAGTCCGGGGCGAAGCGGCGCGCGTGCATCTGGAACCATCGGAAGGTGCCGGGGATCCGGCAGGGATATTGCATGCGGAAGTCTCGCTCCTCGCCTTCGATCACCGCTCTCACGCCGCGTGCCATTTGCACGAAATCAGCTTCAGACGTCACTGCCCTGCATGCCTCGAGAGCGCTGCAGCCGACGGCGTAGGACGCGATCGCGTGTTGCTTCTCGAAGTGCCGCCACGCCGCATTTGCCGCGACGATGACCCCCTTCTCGTCGACCACCGCGATGTGCGCGGAGAGAGCATCCATTGTCCCTTGGAGCAGTTCTTGCGCCCCTTGCAAGGATTTTTCCGCCGATTTCCGCCTCGTGATGTCGCGGAAGAAGAAGCTCAATCCGTCTGCCCAGGGATAGCAGTGGATTTCCAGCCAATGCCCGCGCCTGAGCGTGGACGCGCGTTCGAGCTGGAAGGGCGTGCGCTTCTCGAGCGCTATGCGGACGGGGCCTGTAAAATCGGGGCCGTTCAGCCCCGGCACGACGTCGCACACCAGGCGGCCGACGAGTTGATCCGGCTCCTCACCGACCCAAGCCGCTGCGTTGGGATTGACGTATGTCAGGCGAAGATCATGATCGACAGTGCAATAACATTCGTCGATGCTGGCAAGCACGGCGGTCAGGCGCGCATTCACCCGCCGCGCCGTCGCTTCGGCCGTCTTGAAATCGTCGACGTCCGTCAAGCTGCCGAACCATTTGACGATTCGCCCTGCGTCGTCGCGCATTGGGGTCTTGCGTACCAGGAACCAGCGGTAGCTTCCCGCCGAATTCCGTATGCGAACTTCGCTCAATTGCAGGTCGTCTTCGCCTGGCGGTTCCATCAAGCCGGCGCTGACACGTTCCTTGTCTTCAGGATGGAGCGCTGCCGTCCAGCCGAATCCGACCGCCTCATTCATCGGAATTCCCGCGTAGTCGCAGAAGCGTCGGTTGACGTATTCGCACCAGCCGTCGGAGCGCGTGATGAATACGATGCTGGGAATCGTATCGGCCATCACGCGGAAACGGGCCTCGCTCCTCGCCATCAGGCGCCGATAGGGGCGATCGAGGCGTGACCCCGCGAACAGCGCCAACCCGATTGCGAGAACGAGGACGGCGCCCCCGCCGGCGGCGACGAATGCGGAAGGCCGATGCGGGGGAGCGGCGACGACGTCCGGCGGCACGTCTGGACCGGCGGGCGAGCCGAGAAGCACGCTGGCCGGGGCAATTTCCCCGTCGACCGCTTGTGTCAAAGATACGACAAGCATCAGCGCCGTGGCGACACAGGCAATGGCCAGGATCAGGACACAGAGCGGCACGCCACGGGATAACCACCAGCGGATAGCCGACGTTGGCGTGACCAGCCCATGCATCGCTTTGGCGTACAAGGCGTGCCTCTGCCCAGGGAAGGCACGGACAAACCGGCTTGTATTCGCATCCGCGCCGAGCCCGTGGTCTTCGGCGCGAGACACTCACCCTGGCACGACTCTCGACGCCAAGAATGACACGCTTCACCTCTCGCGTCCAGGCGCCGGGAAGAAGGCTAAGCAAGTTCAATCAAATTGAGTCGGCCGCGCGCGACTTTGATCTGGATCAAGCGCGCTGTTTTTCTGCTCTGAGCAATCAGGCGTTTTCTTCAATCAGCGAGAGCAACTTGAACGCGAGCCCTCACTCCTTGTCCGAGCGCGTCCGCCGGCGCTTATGCGCGTGCGCCGTCCGACACGCGCGGGGGGACGCCGGTCATGGTTGGATGACGCTGTTGCGAATTGCATATCGCACCAGCTCGGCGATTGAGCTGATGCCGAGCTTTTTCATGATGGCCGCACGATGCGTTTCCACCGTCTTGACACTGATGCCGAGGAGAGCGGAGACCGCCTTGTTGCTGCGTCCCTCCGCCAGCAGCTGGATGATCTCCCGCTCGCGAGGCGTCAGTTGATGGAAGGCCGGGGCTTTTTCGCCGCTTGCTTGACTCCGCAGAAGATACGAGTCGAGCATCGTCTTCGATACCTTCCACGTGAAATACGGCTTGTGATCGGCAAGGGCCTCCACCGCGGCGATGATGTGCCGTCCGACATCGGCCTTCAGTAGATAACCCCGTGCGCCGGCGCTGAGCACGTCTCGGATCAGGTCTTCGGTCTCGTGCACGGTGAAAATGAGGATCTCCGTGTTCGGCCGCGCTTTCTTGATCTGACGGGTGGCTTCCAAGCCGTTCAATTCCGGCATCGACAGGTCGAGCAGCACCACGTGCGGCGCCAGCTCCTGAGCGAGCTCGACCGCTTGTCGTCCATTGGAAGCCTCCGCGCAAATGTGCCAACCTTCATGCTCTTCCAGGATGGCGCGCAGGCCACGCCTGACCATTTCATGGTCATCGGCGATCAAGATGCGAAGCATGGTGCCCCCGCCTGCAGTTGCCTCCAACAACCGTTGTTCTGCCATTTACCGAGCAGGGGAGAGATCAATGTGATCGCCCGCTTCGGTTCGCACGTGCTCCGGCGCACACAATCCAACTCTTGTCCGCTTAGAATATATATCCGATGCCGGCAGTGAAAGCATTTGGCTCCAGTTGCTAGCGACGACGCCAGGAATCATCGTCTTTCGCCGTGCTCGACCGCGCATGGTGGCGGAGCCTGGGCGTTGATCCGCATGCCTTTTCCGCTCGCCACTCGCGCGTGCCCGCCGCTAATTGACCGCGTAGCCGCGCCCTTGCAGGCAGGTCTGGAGCGCCCGGTTATAGGTGGCTCGCTGGGGCGAGCTCGATCCGCTCTGGACCTGCCGCTGGTACGCCTGCTGCTGGGCCTGCTGCTGATTCCTGCGGATGCCGCCGAGCAAGGCGCCCGTTGCAGCGCCGATGGCAGCGCCCTTGCCGGCGTCGCCGCCGATCGCCCCTCCCACAGCGCCAACCGCGGCGCCGCGCGCCGCTCCCGGCAGGACACCGGCCTGCTGGCCAGCGGGTGGGGGGGCATAGGACGGTGGCGGCGCCGGTTGCGGCTGGGTCGGATCGAAGCCGCTTTGCTGGATGGCCCAAAGGTGGCACTCGTAGCGGTCGCGGCTCTGTTGATCCGCGCTTTGACCTTGAGCGGGGTACGCGATGACGTTCTGTCCTCGCGAAGATGACACGAGCAGGAACATTCCGATCGCCGACATTCCGAGTGCGCGTCCCAGCCCTCTCGCCGCTTGGCGCGAGAGACGCGGAAGGAGGCGCGCTCGGCAGGCATGCGGACGAGCGCTCCCCTCATTGCCGCAATCGCCGTCGAGAGGATAGGCGTCGCCCATCGGATGGCTCCCGCGCCATGATCCCGAAGGCAACCTCACGCGCGGCGGCAATTCTCGGGCATAGCGATCATAGCCCCATCCTGCGATCCGCGCCGCCGACCGCAATATCCGGTGTAATACCGAAGTCCCGGACAGAATCCCTGTAGGCGAGACCGTATCCCCCTCGCGCGGGTCATGCGGGCGCTGGCCGCCCGGCCGGTCTGGCGCGATTTGACGTGAAGATCGCGCTCCGGCTGGCGCCGCGCTGCTCGGGTTTCGCCTTCGCCGAAATGCGGGTTTCCCCCGGTTGCCGAGCGGGCGGTGCTCTGGTGTCCTAAAACCCGTGTCGCCTCGAACCCACCCTCTCCGCGTGATGCACGCGCCAAGCGCTTTGAGCCGGCTGCGGCAGAGACTTGCCAAACGCGCGTCGGAGACCCCGCGGCAGGAGGAAGTGCGGTGAATTCCTTCGCAATGTCCGGCCCCTCGGGCGAAACGGTGACGCTGACCGTCGCCGGCGACTGGACGATAAAACAGGGACTTCCATCGATCGCTCCCCTTCAGCAGCTGCTTGCCGAGCGGTAAGGGGAGCAGGCGGCCGAGGAGGCGGCTGCCTGTAGATATAGATTCCGACGACGCGCCCGTTGCGTCGAGCAATCATGATCGTGACGTCGCCGTCCGAGCGCAGGGAGGTCGGGGAACAGGGCAGCGTGCCCCGAACTTTCCGGGGCTCGCCCACCGGCTTTGTGCGACGCGGCGCGAACGTTGCGGCGCCGTGCATTCCCGGAATACCCGAGAGCAACGATGCAGGAAGATGAAGTCCGCGAACAGGCGTTCGCGATGCCCTATCGAGCCGCGAGGGAAGTCAATAACATGAAGTTCTTTAAATTCGTTTCCGTCAGCTATCGCGAGGCTGCGCTGCTCCTCCTGGCTGGTACGTTGGCGCTCGCCGCCTGCGCGACGCCGCCGAGCGATCCCGCCGCCCGTGCCGAGTTCGACAAGACGAATGATCCGTTCGAGCCCGTCAACCGC
>JBKQTR010000462.1:0-7549 GCA_052143095.1 Allostellaceae bacterium | reverse complement strand
TCAACGGCGATTGGGAGGACTATTGGGCCGCGCTCGCCACCAACCCTCCCCGTCCCGCAAATCGTAACCGACCAAACGTATCACGACACCTCTCCGCTTAATCGCACAGCTTTGGTTCGCACCCGGCGCCGGCCCCTTCCGCGCAGCAGGTCGCTTGGGATTCGAGCCGAGGGCTTATCAGTTGGTCCCGCTGCTTATGGCGCTGCGTCTGCCGACAGTTCGCCTGCTGATCGCGGATGACGTTGGCATCGGCAAAACGATCGAAGCGGGCTTGATCCTTCGTGAACTGATCGATCGCGGCGAGATCGAGCGCTTCGCTGTTCTTTGCCCGCCGCATCTGGTCGAGCAGTGGACTGAGGAGTTGAAGTCGAAATTCGACCTCGACGCAGTCGCCGTCACCGCGGCGGCGGCTCCCAGACTGGAACGAGGCCTCACGGTTTCCCAGACGCTTTTTGACGCCTATCCCTTCACGGTTGTTAGTCTCGACTACATCAAGAGCGATCGGCGACAAGAGAGCTTTGCGCGTGCATGTCCAGCGCTGGTCGTGGTCGATGAAGCCCATGCGTGTGTGGGCGCGCACCGGGGCCGTCAGCAGCGCTTCGAGCTGCTGCAGTCGATTGCGAGGGACGCCAATCGGCATATCGTTCTCTTGACGGCGACTCCGCACAGCGGAATCGAAGATGCTTTCGACCGGCTGCTGAGTCTGCTCGATCCTGCATTTGAGGGCGGCGCGTTCGACGAAGAGAGCTTCCGCATCCGTCTGGCGCGTTACTATGTCCAGCGTCGACGCGCCGACATTGTCGGCCGCGATTGGGGCGAGTCCCGAGTCTTCCCCCGTCACGAAACGGCCGACAAAGCTTATCAGTTCGACGCGAACCATCGCGCCTTCCATGACGCCGTTCTCGACTATTGCCTCGGCGTCGTCGAAAAGGCTGGCACAGAGCAGCGACGACGGCGACTCGCGTTTTGGGGAACGCTGGCGCTGATGCGCTGCGTTGGATCGTCGCCAGCCGCCGCTGCGAGCGCATTGCGCAATCGCCTAGCCGCGGACCCCGATCGCCTGGAAGAGCAAATCTTCGACGACGATGGCGAAGAAGCGGACGCTATCGACGTCGAGCCCGCCTCGGGCGTCGAGCTCCACGACGAAGGCCTCGTTGAACTTGTCCGAACCGCCGAGCGATTGACCACTGCACGCGATCCCAAACTCGAGGCGGTCGTCGCCCTTCTGAGACCGCTTATCGACGAAGGAGCAAAGCCGGTCGTCTTTTGCCGCTTCATCGCCACTGCGAACCACGTGGCCGAAGGGTTGCGCCGGGCGTTCCCGAGAGTTCGGATTGAAGCGGTGACCGGCGCCTTGACGGGTGACGAGCGGCGCGCCCGCGTCGAGGACATGGCCAATTCCGACAAACGTCTACTGGTCGCGACGGATTGCCTTTCCGAAGGCATCAATCTCCAGGACCTCTTCGACTCGGTCGTTCATTACGACCTCTCGTGGAACCCGACGAGGCATCAGCAGCGCGAAGGCCGAGTCGATCGGTTCGGACAGAAGGCGACGCTCGTGCGCTCCGCGTTGCTCTATTCGCCGGATAGCGCCATTGACGGCGCGGTCCTCGACGTGATCCTGCGCAAGGCCGAAGCCATCCGCAAGGCGACGGGGGTGACTGTCCCCCTGCCAGAGGAGCGCGGAGCGATCACCGGCGCCCTGATGAACGCGGTCCTGCTGCGGAAGAAGTCCCAGAGCCATCGGCAGTTAACGTTCGATTTCGGACCAGACGTCGAAGCGATGGAAATGCGCTGGCGCGACGCTGAAGAGGGAGAGAAGCGGTCGCGTGCGCGCTTTGCCCAAAACGCCATCAAACCGGAAGAGGTCGCCCCGGAATGGAAGCGTTGGCGCGAATCCTTGGGGTCGCCGCACGAAGTTCAGCGCTTCGTCGAGCGCGCGTTCGTTCGGATGGATGCCCCGCTCGAAGCGTCAAACGGAGCGTTCAAGGCGCATCTCGCTCACATGCCCACGGCCTTGCGCGAGCGGATCGCCGCCCGCGGCCTCAGCGACTCGATCCGAATCGCCTTCGCTGAACCTGCGCCGGTTGGCGCCGCGCTCGTCACGCGCAGTCACCCGCTCCCCGCGATTCTGGCCGAGGCTTTGTTTGAGGGAGCGCTCGACACGATAGGGCAGGACAAGTTGGGCCGTGTCGGGGCGTGGCCGACGCCGGCGGTCGCCGAGATGACGACGGTTGCGTTGCTGCGCTTGCGCTTCAAACTGACGGTGCATGGCCGGCGCGAGCGGGTCCTGCTGGTCGAGGAGGCGAACGCCCTTGCCTTTGGGCCGAGCGCCGCGGCGATGGCGAGCGGAGAGGAGGCGCGCGGTCTGCTCGAACCCCAGGCGGTTCGCGATCTGGCTTCGATCGCGAGAGAACGCCTGCTCAAGCAAGCGTTCGAGCGCATGCCGATCCTTCACGGTGGCGCAATCGCCGACTACGCTCGCACGCGAGCCGAGGCTCTGGCAGGCGACCACGCGCGTGTTCGGGCGACGGGGGTGAACGTGCCGCGGGTCAGAGTGGAGGCCGTTCTTCCGGCCGATGTCGTCGGCCTCTTCGTCTTGATCCCGGCAGGGGCATAGCATGGCTAGGCGCGTGCGGCATGCCGTCCCGGCTTTCGACGCGATCACGGTCGAAGGCTCGCTCGTCGCGCCAGCCATGCTGGCGAAAATCGCGGCCGCCGGGGAGGACGAAAAAACCCGGGCGGACTATCGAATCCCGAAGGGACTGACCCTTCGAGACGAAATCGCCCGCTACTTCCGCATTGGGCAAGCCCAGTTTCGAGACTTCGCCAAGCGCGAGCATCCATCGAACAAAACGACCATCGAGTTTGTCGCCGCGCTGCTGCGCGACGTTTTCGGCTTTGCGGACGTCACGCCCGCCTGGCCACGGGAACATGACGGTCGACACTATGTCGTGACGCTCGAGGCGCTCGGCGGACGAACGCCAATCGTCGTGGCGAAGCCTTCGGAAGAACTCGACCACGCTGCGCCGGAGCTTTCCATGGACGGGCGCAGGCGGTCCCCTGCGCTGGCCCTGCAGGACTGGCTGAATACCGGCGGCGGGGCTCTGTGGGGCTTGTGCTGCAATGGCGAGCGACTGCGCCTGATGCGCGACAATGCGAGCCTGACCCGCCCCGCCTATATCGAAGCTGATCTTCGGCAGATGTTCGAGGCGGACGGCTTTGCCGATTTCGCCGCGCTGTGGCTGCTGATCCACGCGAGCCGTTTCGGCGCGCCCGGGGCGCCGACGACCGATTGCGCTCTTGAGCGCTGGCGCGAGACGGCAAGCAAAGAAGGGCTGGCCGCTCGCGACCGGCTGCGCGATGGCGTCGAAGCGGCTTTGCTGGCGCTCGGGCATGGCTTTGTCGCCGAGAATGCGGAGCTTCGCGCCCGGCTGGTCGGCGGCCAGCTGCCCCTCCAGGACTATTTCTCCCAGCTCTTGCGCCTCGTCTATCGCCTGATCTTTCTAGCAGTCGCCGAGGAGCGAGGGCTTTTACACGCGCCAGATGCGCCGGCGGCAGCACGCAGGCTCTATGCCGAGGGCTATTCCTTTGGGGCTCTGCGCAGCCAGGCGATTCGTCGCGCGGCCTGGGATCGCCACGGCGACAGATGGCAGGGCCTTCAGATTGTCTTTCTCGCCTTGGCGCGGGGCGAGAAGCGGCTCGGCCTGGCGGGCCTCGGTGGTCTGTTCCTGCCCGAGCTGTCGCGCGATCTCGACAACGCGTGCCTCTCCAATCGTGCGTTGATGGAGGCCGTCTATCGGCTTGCGTGGCTCAAGGACGAGGCCGTGCTCACGGCGGTCAACTGGCGCGACATGGAAGCGGAAGAGCTTGGGTCCGTCTACGAAAGTCTCTTGGAACTGACCCCGCGCATCGGCGACGAGGGCCGCGTCTTTTCGTTTGCTGAGGGCGCGGAGGCCCAAGGCCACGCCCGCAAGACAACCGGCAGCTACTACACGCCGGACAGTCTCGTGCAGGCGCTGCTCGACTCCGCGCTCGATCCGGTGCTCGATCGCGCCGAGGGCGACTCAGAGAATCCAGCCGACGCCTTGCTCGCGCTCCGCGTCATTGACCCTGCCTGCGGCTCCGGCCACTTCCTGCTCGCGGCGGCGCGGCGCATCGCCTCGCGCGTCGCGCGCGTGCGTTCGAGCGGTGTCGCGGCGGCTAGTGACTATCGCCACGCGCTGCGCGACGTCGCGCGTCTGTGCCTCTACGGCGTCGACCGCAACCCGATGGCGGTCGAGCTGACGAAAGTCGCGCTTTGGATCGAGACGGTCGAGCCGGGCAAGCCGCTTGGGTTCCTCGACGCCAACATTCGCTGTGGCGATTCGCTGCTCGGCGTGTTCGACCTCGAAGCGCTTCGACAGGGCGTTCCGGACGAAGCCTACAAGCCGTTGACAGGCGACGAAAAGGAGACGGCACGCCATTTCGCGGCGCGCAATCGTGCTGAGAAGACCGGACAGGGCGCGCTCGACGTGGGCGGCAGCGGACACGGCCGCCTGCCGCCGCCGCCGCCGCTCGCCGACGCCTCGCGCGCTCTGCGTGCGTTGCCCGAGGACAGCGTCGACGAGATCGCTGAGAAGGAGCGCCGTCTTCGCACTGCTGAGGCGGATCCCCGTCGCTGGCCGTGGCGCGTCGCCGCGGACCTCTATGTCGCAGCGTTCCTTACTCCCAAGACCGGCGGCGTGCCCGATAACCGCAACACGGTGACAATCCCTACGACTGGCCACGTCTGGGCAGAGCTGGCGGGGCAACAAGTCTACGGCCCGCTAATTGGCCGCGCGCAGGATTTGGCGGGCGGGGCGCGGGCGTTTCACTGGCCGCTGGAGTTTCCAGAGGCGTTCGCAGCGGGCGGTTTCGACGCGGTGCTTGGCAACCCGCCTTGGGAACGGATCAAGCTGCAAGAGCAGGAGTTTTTCGCGAGCCGCGATCCGGACATTGCGACCGCAACCAATGCAGCAGCGCGAGGCCGGTTGATCGCTGCTCTGAAAGCCGCCCCACCGGGATCGCGCGAGCGAAATCTTTCCGAGGAATTCGAGGCAGCGAAGCGGCTGGCCGAAGCCGCGTCGGTTTTCGTTCGTACGCCCTCCGATCAAGGCGGGCGTTTTCCGCTGAGCGGTCGCGGCGATGTGAACACTTATGCGTTGTTCGCCGAACTTTTTTCGCGTCTGACGGGACCTCGCGGTAGGGCGGGCGTCCTCGTGCCGACCGGGATCGCGACTGATGCGACGACCGCACCGTTTTTCGCCTCGGTCATCGATGGGCGGAGGCTCGCTGCACTGGTCGATTTTGAGAACCGCGATGCAATATTTCCGGCGGTGCACCGCAGCTACAAATTTTGCCTGCTCACTCTCGGTAAAGACATTGCTGAGGCCCGCTTTTCGTTCTTCCTTACCGATCCCGCGCAGCTCGCCGAGCCGGAGCGGCGTTTCACGCTCTCGCCGAGCCAGATCGCCGGTCTCAATCCCAACACAAGAACCGCGCCGATCTTCCGATCTGGTACGGATGCCGAGCTAACAACGAGAATTTATTCGCGGGCGCAAATACTCATAGGTGATGGTCGTAAAAGTACCCAAAACGGCTGGGGTGCCTACTATCTTCGACTTATTCATTTTGGAGACCACAAAGACGAACTGGTGATGGCGGATCAGGCAGTGAAACAAGGGTTTCAGCGAGATGGCGCCTATTGGAGAAAGGGACAAACAACTCTGCTTCTTGTCTGGGAAAGCAAAATCACGAATTCATACGATCTGCATTATGGATCGTTTGGAAACGACTATACAGTTTATCCACTCGGAGACAACAACAAGAACCCTGAAAAGCAATTTTTCCGATATTGGGTCTCGGAATCATTCTTTGAATCAGTGATAGAAAAATATGATTATCGAAAGCCCTGGTTCCTTGCGTATCGTGACGTAGCTCGCTCTACAGATGAGCGATCAGTCATTGCTCTCAGCATACCTCGAGAGCCTGCCTCTATTAAGCTCCCAGTCTTAGGTTGGGAGCAGTCAACACCTGGCCAGCTTTTGCTAGCGAACTTGAATTCAATACCCTTAGACTACGTTGCTCGCCAGAAACTCGGCGGCATATCATTGAGCTTCTTCGTCCTGAAACAGCTTCCAATTATACCTGTCAGTGCCTATTCACAGTCCGACGCAGCGTGGCTTACTAAGCGTGTCCTCGAACTTAGCTATACTAGTTATTCCATGGCACCGTTCGCACATGACGTTGGCTACGACGGACCGCCATTCGTTTGGAACGAGGAGCGACGGGCGCACCTCCGAGCCGAACTCGATGCATGGTACGCGCGCGCATACGGGCTAACGCGCGACGAGTTGCGCTACGTCCTCGACCCCGCCGACGTCATGGGTGCCGACTACCCCTCCGAAACGTTCCGCGTCCTCAAGACAAACGAGATCGCCCGCTACGGGGAATATCGCACCGCCCGCTTAGTTTTGCAGGCGTGGGATCGCGAATAAGAGACACGAAACAAAGCAAGCTGAGGGGAAGGCGTCAATGGAACCACACAACATGGCGATCGGCGGCGTTTTCGCTGATTCAAAGCGTCTCATCGTGCCGATCTACCAGCGCACCTACGAGTGGACGCCCGAGCGCCAGATCGAAACACTGATGGACTATGTCGAAGCGAAAGCCGAGGGACGACTCGCCAATGAGCCAGCGCGCTTCCTGCACTACATGGGGGCGCTGCTTCTCATCCCACGCTTCGGCTTCGTATTCGGCCGCATCCCCGTATTCGACATCGTCGACGGCCAGCAGCGCATAACCACGTTTCAGATCGCTCTCGCGGCCCTGCGGGACCTTGCGACAGAACGCGGCGAGCAGTCGATCGCTGATCAAATCCGGCCATTGCTGTTCAACCTCGACGAAGCGTCGATGCAGGATAAGAAGGCTGAACGCTTCAAGCTTGAACCGACACGCCTTGACCGCGCGATTTTTCGCGACCTGACCACCAAGCCTCTTGGGCAGCTGCGGGAGGAGTATTCGCCGTATTTCACTCAGGCCGGAAATCTTAGGAGGACTGGCGTGTCTCCGCCGAAGCCGCTGGCCGCCTGGTGGTATGTCCGCCAGCGCGCGGCGGAATTCATGGATGAAGCGGGTGGCCAGCCGGGCATGAGGCTGCGCGCGCTTCTCGAAGCGATGCTGCAGGACATGCACCTGATCGTCATCACTCTAGCGGCAACCGACGACGCGCAGGTTATCTTCGAGACGCTCAACTATGGTGGCGAGCCGTTGGCGGCGATGGATCTCGTCCGCAACGACGTTTTCCATCGCGCCGCGCGCAACAACGAAAACGTCGATGATCTGATGGACACAGGATGGGCGATGTTTGAGACGCCGTTCTGGAAGGAAAGGGCTACCCAGGGCCGCATCACCAAACCGCGGATAGACTTCTTCTTGGCTCACGCGCTGGCCGCGGAAACCGGAAAGGAGACGTTGCTGAACGAGCTCTATGCCGCTTACAAGCGCTATAGCATTGATCGAAATTACC
>JBKQTR010000461.1:0-5423 GCA_052143095.1 Allostellaceae bacterium | reverse complement strand
GGCGCCGGCATCGGTGATGTCGAGCGCCAGGGTCTCGACCTTGCCGGGATGGGCCTTGGCGAGGTCGGCGACGGTGTCGGCGCGGCGGGCGGTGGCGTAGACCTTGCGCGCGCCGCCGGCCAGCAGCGCCGCGACATAGGCCTTGCCGATGCCGCGATTGGCGCCGGTGACCAAAGCGATGCAGCCTGCGATTTTCATGCTTCGTCCCCCTGTGCCGATTTGTGGATCGACCTCGTCGACGCTGGCGCGCTCGATCCAGCCGGGATCGACGATAGGCAACGGTACCGCGTCAAGCAATGCGCGCGTATAGGCGGCGCGCGGTGCTGCGAAGATCTCGGCCGTGGCGCCGGTTTCCACCACGCTGCCGCGCGCCAGCACCAGCACGCGCTCGCACAGCACCCGCACCACCGAGAGATCATGGCTGATGAAGATCAGCGAGATGCCGAGATCGCGGCGGAGATCGCGCAGCAAGGTCAGGATCTGCGCCTGGGAGGAGGCGTCGAGGCCGGAGACGATCTCGTCGGCCACCACCAGCGCCGGCTCGAGCGCGATGGCGCGGGCGATGCCGACGCGCTGGCGCTGGCCGCCGGAGAGCTCGTGCGGGTAGCGCAGGCCCAGCGCCGGCGGCAGGCCCACCCGCTCCAGCAGCGCCGCCGCCCGCCGCCGCCCGGCCCGGCGGTCCCCGACGCGGCCGAAGGCGAGCAGCGGCTGGGCGATGCTGTCGGCGACGCGCCGGCGCGGGTTGAGCGCCGAGAGCGGGTCCTGGAAGATCATCTGCAGGCGCGCGCGCAGCGGCCGCAGCGCCGCCTCGTTGAGCGCGGTGATGTCGCGGCCCTCGAAGCGGATCGAGCCGGCGCTCGGCCGCAGCAGGCGCAGCAGCGTGCGGCCGAGCGAGGTCTTGCCGGAGCCGCTCTCGCCGACCACCGCCAGCGCCTCGCCGCGGCCGATATCGAGATCGATGCCGCTGAGGATGTCGACGAGCGGCGCGCGCCGGAACGGCCGCCGCGCGGCGTGGTTGGGGAGCGAGAGGCCGAGGCCGCGGACTTCAAGCATGGCGCCGCCGCGCCGCGTCATAGGCCGCCGCCTCGGCGAGCAGCTTTTCGGTCAGCGCCGCCGGCACCGGCACCAGCGCCTCGGCCGGCCGATCGTAGCGCGGCGTCGCGGCGAAGAGCGCCTTGGTGTAGGCGTGGCGCGGCCGGGCGAACACCTCGGCGACGTCCGCCGCCTCGACGATGCGGCCGGCATGCATGACGGCGACGCGATCGCAGATCTTGGCGACGACGCCGAGATCATGGGTGATGAACAACAGCGCCGTGCCGGCGGTCGATTGCAGCTCCTTCACCAGCCGCAGGATCTGGCGCTGCACCGTGACGTCGAGCGCCGTGGTCGGCTCGTCGGCGATGATGAGCTGCGGCCGGCAGCCAAAGGCGATGGCGATCAGCACGCGCTGGCGCATGCCGCCGGAGAGCTCATGCGGGTATTGGCGCAGCACGCGCTCGGGCTCGCGGATATGCACGGCGGCGAGCAGCGTCAGCGCGCGCACGTGCGCCGCCGCGCGGTCGAGGCCGAGATGGAAGCGGATCACATCCGTCATCTGCCGCTCGATGCGCATCACCGGGTTGAGCGCGCTCATGGGATCTTGCGGGATGAGCGCCATGCCGCGGCCGCGGAGCGCGCGGCGCTCCTCCGCGTCGAGACGCGCGATGTCGCGGCCGGCGAAACGGATGGCGCCGCCGCTGATCCGCGCGCGCTCCGGCTGCAAGCCCAGCACCGCTTTGCCCACCATGGTCTTGCCGGCGCCGCTCTCGCCGACAAGGCCCAGCACCGTGCCGGCGGCGAGATCGAGGCTCACCCCGCGCAGGATCGGCACCGCGCGGCCGCGACCGGCAAGCTCGAGCGAGAGGTCCTCGATCTCCAGCAGCGCGCTCATCGCCGCAGCACCGGATCGAGCGTCTCGCGCAGCCCGTCGCCGAGCGCGTTGAATCCCAGCACGGTGAGGATGATGCAGAGCATCGGCAGCGCCATCATCCACCACGCCTGGTTGATGTAGAGGCGGCCCTCCTGGATGAGCCCGCCCCAGGTCGGCGCATCCGAGGCGACGCTGAGCCCGACGAAGCTGAGGATCGCCTCGACGATGACGGCGATGCCCATCTCGAGGCTGAGCAGCACCAGCAGGGTCGGCACCAGGTTCGGCAGGATCTCGGTGCGCAGCACGCGCGCGCGGCCGAGGCCGATGGTGATTGCGGCGGCGACGTAGTCCTGTTCGCGCTGCACCAGCACCTCGGCGCGGACGATGCGGCAGAAGCGCGTCCAGTCGACGAAGATGATGGCGAGGATGACCGCCTTGAGGCCGGCGCCGACCACCGCCGCCAGCACCACCGACAGCAGCACCGGCGGAAACGACATCCAGACATCGACCAGCCGCGAGATCACGGCATCGACGGGACCGCGGAAATATCCCGCGAGCAGGCCGAGCGCGGTGCCGAGCAATCCGGCGAGCGTCGCCGCGACCAGCGCCACGGTGAGCGCCACGCGCGCGCCGTAGATCAGGCGCGAGAGAATGTCGCGGCCGAGACTGTCGGTGCCGAGGAGAAAGGCGGGGTCGGCGCCGTCGCGCCAGAAGGGCGGCTCGAAGGAGACCAGCAGATCCTGCTCCAACGGATCATGCGGCGCGATGAGCGGCGCCGCCAGCGCGACGAGGATCAGCGCCAACAGCACGCCGCCGCCGAACAGCACCCGCCGGTTGCGCCACGGCGCCGGCACGGGGCGGTGCTCAGCCATGGCGCACGCGCGGGTTCAGCAGCACATAGGTCATGTCGATCATCAGGTTGAGCGCAATGAACAGCACCGCGAAGGTGAGCACGACGCCCTGGATCAGCGGCAGGTCGCGGTCGATCACCGCGCCGATGGCGAGATTGCCGATGCCGGGATAGCTGAAGATGCGCTCCACCAGCACGGTGCCGCCGAGCAGGAAGGTGAACTGCACGCCGCTGAGGGTCACCGTCGGCACCAGCGCATTACGCAGCGCGTCGCGCCAGATGATGCGCGCCTTGCCGAAGCCGCGCGCGCGCGCCATCAGGATGTAGTCCTGGCTCATCGCCTCGCCCAGCGCGCTTTTGAGGATGCGCGCCAGCGCCGCGGTCAGCGGCAGCGCCAGCGCCACCGCCGGCAGCAGCAGATGCGCCAGCAGCGAGGCGGTCACCGCGAACTCGCCGCGCAGCAGGCTCTCGGCGAGATAGAACTCGGTGTGGAAGTCGGTCTCGAGGCGCGGATCGAGCCGGCCGGAGATCGGCAGGATCGGCAGCAGCACGCCGAGGCCGAGGATGAACAGCAGGCCCCAGAGGAAATCCGGGATCGCCATGGCGAGGCCGGAGATGCCGTCGACCAGCGCCTCGGGCCAGCGCCCGCGCCAGTAGACGGCGGCGACGCCGAGCAGGATGCCAAGCGTCGTCGCCAGCGCCAGCGCCGCCAGCGCCAGCTCGAGCGTCGCCGGCAAGCGGCCCAGGACAAGCTCCAGCACCGGCTGGCGCAGGCTGATCGAGGTGCCGAAATGACCGTGCAGCAGATCGGCGAACCAGCGCAGCAGCTGCACCAGGATGGGCCGGTCGAGGCCGTAGAGCGCGCGCAGCCGCGCGATGTCCTGCTCGTGCGCGCCCGGCGGGATCATCATGGCGATGGGATCGCCGGGCACGACGCGCAACAGGACAAAGACGACGATGGCGATGCCGATCAAGGTCGGGACCGCCATCAGCAGGCGCCGGATCAGATAGGCAAGCGACACCGCGGCGGATCCGGGGAGGCTGAAGCCAAGAGGCGCGCGGGTCGGGCCGGCGGGGCCGGCCTCGACCGTTGCGACGGGTTCGTCATGCCGCCGTGATGGTCTGCGGCAGGATGTAGTTGGCGATGTGCGGCGTCACCTTGAGGCCCTTGCGGTAGACGATCGGCTGCACGTATTGGAACAGCGGGATCACCAGCCCGTGCTCGGCGATGTAGCGGTCGACCGCCTTGTAGCCGGCGATGCGCTTGGCCTCGTCCTTCTCGCCCCAGAGCGGCCCGATCATCGCGTCGACATCGGCGGTCTTCCATGCCGAATGCGGCGACGGCCCGAACATGGCGAAGCCGGTCGAGGTCGAGGGATCGCCGATCGAGTTGCCCCAATTGTAGAACGCCGCCGGCGCCAGCTTGTGCTGCGCGCGCAGCTCGTAATGCTTGGCGATCTCGTAGACCTCGATGTCGGCCTCGGCGCCGATTCGCCGCCACATGGCGACGATCGCCTGGATCATCTCGTAATCCTTGGGCTTGAAGCCGCGCGTCGTCTGGATGGTGAACTTGGCCGGCTTCTGCGGCGAATAGCCGGCCTCGGCCATCAGCTTCTTCGCCAACTCGAGATCGTAGCCGACCTTGATGGTGGGATCGAAGGCGGCGTATTGCGGCGCCTCGAGCGTGTCGATCGGCACGCCGTAGCCGCGCAGCAGCTTGGCGACGATGGCTTTCTTGTCGATGGCGTGATGCAGCGCGAGGCGCAGCTTCTCGTTGAGCATTGGCTCGCGGTTGGTGATGAAGATCATGGCGATGTCGGAGACCGGCGTGGTCGCGCCGGCAAGGTCCGGCTTCTGGCGCAGCCGATCGTATTCCTCGTAGGGAATCTCGATGGTGAGGTCGGAGGAGCCGCTCTCGACCTCGGCGACCCGGCTGGTGGGATCGGTGACGAATTTGAAGATGACGTTCTCGAAGGCGGGCTTGGGGCCCCAGTATTTCGGGAACGCCTTGAGGCGCACGAAGGAGTTGCGGTCGAACTCCTCGACCATGTAGGGGCCGGAGCCGACCGGCTGCTTCTCGAAGCCTTCCGCGCCGGCCTTCTCATAGGCCTTCTGCGGCAGGACATAGGCGGTCAGGAAGGCCATCCATTTGAACAGCGTCGGCTCGAACTCCTTGACGTCGGCGGTGACGGTCATGCCGTCGGCCTTGAAGTTACCGATCTTCGACCAGACGAACTGGATGGGGTTGCCGCTCTTCTCGTCGCCGGCGCGCTGCAGCGACCAGATGACGTCGGCCGCCGTCACCGGCGTGCCGTCATGCCAGAACGCCCCTTCGCGCACCGTCATCGACACCTTGGTCTTGTCGTCGTTCCAGCCCCATTTGGTCAGCAGCCCCGGCTTGAAGGCGAGGTTCGGAGCCTGGTCGACATACTGGTCGAAAACCGTCTTGTAGATCGACTGGATGGTAGGGTTCACCGCCGAGAGACCGACTGTCGGATCCCAGGACGGCAGGTTCACATTGTAGGCGATGGTGAGCGTCTTCGCGCCCTGCGCCCGGGCTACGCTCGATCGCCACAGGCCCGCGAGCGGCGCCGCGGCGGCGCTCGCTCCGAGCCCGTGCAGCAGAGAACGACGAGAAAACATCGGCATGGTCAGAGTCCCCTC
>JBKQTR010000460.1:0-4625 GCA_052143095.1 Allostellaceae bacterium | reverse complement strand
CCCCGCGAGCGCGCAGCGCTCGTCGGGCAGCGGCGCCAGCGCTTGCGCAGCAAGCGCGAAAGCCGCACCTCTCAAGAAATCCTCGGTCGATCCTTCGCCTCAGCCCGGCGCTTGCCGCCGCTCGACGCCCATCAGCGCGGCGAGCCGCTCCGGCGCTCCGAGGAGGTCGCGGCTCGCGCCGAGATGCACGATCTTGCCGCGGTCGAGCACCAGCGCGCGCTCGGTCGCAGCGAGCGCCAACCTGGCATGTTGCTCGACGAGCAGAATGGCGAGGTCGTCCTCGCGCTTCAGGCGCTCGATGCCCTTGAGCACGACTTCGACGATGACCGGCGCCAAGCCCTCGAGCGGCTCGTCCATCAGCAGCACGCTGGGATTGCCCATCAGCGCGCGGCCGATCGACAGCATCTGCTGCTCGCCGCCGGAGAGTTCGTTGCCGTAGTGGCGCCGCCGCGCGGCGAGCGACGGGAAGAGGTCGTAGACGCGCGCCATGGTCCAGCGGCCGGCGCGCTCGGCCACGGCGAGATTTTCCTCCACCGTCAGCGAGCGGAAGACCTCGCGCTCCTGCGGCACCCAGCCGAGGCCGAGCCGCGAGCGCCGGTATGGCGCGAGGCCGCCGACCTCGCGCCCGTCGAGCCTGATGGCGCCGCCATGCAGCGTGGTGTGGCCCATGATGGTGGCCAGCAGCGTGGTCTTGCCGACGCCGTTGCGCCCGAGCACGGCGAGCGTGCCTTTGGCCGGCAGCTCCAGCGACACGCCTTCGAGCACCACCGTCTCGCCATAGCCGGCGCGGACGCCGTCGAGTGCGATGCCTTGACCGCTCATGCCGATATGTGCTCGCCGAGATAGACCTCGCGCACGCGCGGGTCGGCGGCGATCTCCTGCGGCGTGCCCTCGACCAGGATGGCGCCTTGCACCAGCACGGTGATGCGCCGCGCCAGGCGGAAGACGAGGTCCATGTCGTGCTCGATGATGAGCAGCGCGATATCCCGGGGCAGGCTCTCGATGACCTCGATGATGATGCCGCTCTCGGCCGAGGGCACGCCCGCCGCCGGCTCGTCGAGCAGCAGCACCTTGGGCTCGAGCCCCAGCGCTACGGCCAGCTCGACCAGACGCTGGCGGCCGTAGGGCAGCTCGCGCACCAGCCGCGGCGCCTCGTCGGCGATGCCGAGGCGATCGAGCGCGACATAGGCCTCGTCGATGACCGCGCGGCGCGAGCCTGCCCGGCGATGCAAATCGCCGGCGACGCCGAGCCGCTCGCTGATGGCCATGCAGACATTCTCGAGCACGCTCAAGCCGCGGAAGAGCGTGTTGAGCTGGAAGGTGCGGGCGAGGCCGCGCTTGACGCGCTGCGCCTGCGGCAGCGCCGTGATGTCGCTGCCGTCGAGCAGGATGCGGCCGGCGCTCGGCCGAAGCGCGCCGGTGACGAGGTTGACGAAGGTGGTCTTGCCGGCGCCGTTGGGGCCGATCAAGGCGTGGCGCGCGCCGCGCTCCAGGCGGAAGTCGATGCCGTTCGCGACCGCCAGCGCGCCGAAGTTCTTGCACAGGCCGTGGGTCTCGAGCGCGGCGCTCACGGCGTTTTCCGCAGCTTGCGCCAGAGCTGCTCGGCGAAGCCGAGCAGGCCGCCGCGCGCGAAGACGACGATGATGATCAGCAGCAAGCCGATCCAGAAATCCCAATAGACCGGATCGGCCTGGGCGAACCGGTCCTGCGCGATCATGTAGAGCGGCACGCCGATGAACGGGCCATAGAGCCGGCCGACGCCGCCGATGATGAGCATGATGAGGCCGGCGCCCGAGCGCTCGAAGCTCAGCACCTCGAGTGCGACGAACTGCGTCGTCTCGGCGAGCAGCGCGCCGGCGATGCCGGCGAAGGCGGCGGCGATGGTATAGATGATGAGCCGGCGGCGGAACACGGGCGAGCCGATGGCGTGCATGCGCGCCTCGTTCTCGCGAATGCCGGTGAGCGAGCGGCCGAACGGCGAATGGACGATGCGCCGCGCCGCCAGCCAGACCAGGAACAGCACGGCCAGGCAGTAGAGATAGGCGGTGCGGCCGAACAGGTCGAAGCGGAACAGGCCGAGCACCGGCCAGACCTCCATGCCCTGGAGCCCGTCGGCGCCGCCGGTCACGGCTCCCGCCTTGTTCGCGGCCTCCTGCAGCATGAAGGAGATCATCAAGGTCAGCATCAGCAGCGTCAGTCCTCGCGTGCGCAGGATGACCGCGCCGCTGAGAAATCCCAGGATCGCGGCGACGATGCCGGCCAGCACCAGCCCGCTCAGCGGCTCGCCCCAGCCATGCGCCGCCAGCAGTCCCGCGGTATAGGCACCGGCGCCGAAGAACGCGGCCTGGCCCAAGGTGACGATGCCGGCATAACCGAGGATGAGATCGAGCGACAGCGAGAAGATGACGCCGATCAGGATCTGCGAGCCCAGCGAAAGATAGTCCGGGAAGAGAAAATAGGCGGCGACGGCGACCACCCAGGGCGCAAGTTCGAAGAGGCGCAGGCGATGGCTACGCACCAGCGCCTCGACGGCGAGGGGCGCTGCGCGCGCTGCGGTCGCGTCGCTCATCAGGCGCGCCCGAACAAGCCCTGCGGCCGCCACAGCAGGAGGCCGAGCGTCAGGGCGTAGATGAAGAAGGCACCGAATTCCGGCAGCAGGTATTTGAAGCCGGTATCGGTGATGCCGACCAGCAGGGCGGCGAAGAACGGCCCCTTGATGCTGCCGAGCCCGCCCACCGCGACGACGATGAGGAAGTAGATGAGGTGCTCCATCGCGTAGCCGGGATCGATCGCCAGGATTTCGGCCCCCAGCGCGCCACCGAGCGCCGCCAGCGCGCTGCCCAGCGCAAACGTCCAGGTGAAGAGCAGGCTCGTGTTGATGCCGATCGACTGCGCCATGCGGCGATTGTCGACGGCGGCGCGGATGCGCGCACCGAAGCGCGTGCGCTCGAGCCCAAGCCAGAGCAGCGTCACGAGCACGGCGCCGGCGACGATGAGGAAGCTGCGATAGGTCGGGAAGGAGCGGAAGCCGAAATCGAGCTGGCCGCTGAGATAGTCGGGCGGCGTCATCGGCTGCGCCAGCGGCCCCCAGAGGAATTTGGCGCTGGCCACCGACATGAAGATGAGGCCCACCGACATCAGCACCTGCGACAGCTCATCGCTGCCATAGAGCCGGCGATAGAGCAGCCGCTCGAGCACGATGCTGCCGGCGCCGACGGTGACGAAGGCGGCGACGACGGCGAGTGGGAAAGGCACGCCGTAGCCGTTGATGAGCCGGGTCATGACGTAGCCGCCGGCGACGGCGAAGACGCCATGCGCGAGGTTGACGAAGCCCATCAGCCCCATGGTGACGGAAAGCCCGACCGAGATGAGGTAGAGCACCATCGCGAAGGCGACGCCATGGAAGGCGATGCTGACCGCCGCGCTCACGACGCGCGTCCCGGCGCAGCTATTTGAGGGGATTGAGCTCTTTCCACGGATCCCTGACCTGCTCGATGGTCTCGAACTCGACATTGGCGAGATGGTCGCCAACCCTCTCGGTGCGGCGAATATAGACGTTCTGCACGATGTCGCGAGTCTCCGGATCGATCATGATCGGCCCGCGCGGGCTGTCCGGATCCGTCCAGCCGCGCAGGATCGCCATCGCCTGATCGCCGTCGAACCTGCCGCCGGTCCGCTTGATCACGTCATAGATCGCCGCCATGCCGTCCCAGCCGGCCACCGACATGAAATTGGCGATCGCCGCATCGCCATAGGCGCGCCGCCAGGCGGCGAGGAAGGCGAGGTTTTGCGGCCGCGTGGCCGCCGGCGAATAATTGCCGGTGGTGATGACGCCTTCCGGCGCGCTGCCCATGTTCGGCAGCTCCTCGTCGGTGACGATGTCCTGCGGTCCCACCAGCTTGACGCCGGCAGCCCTAAGGCCGACATCGGCATAGGCCTTCATGACCGCAGTGGCCTGCTGCCCCGCGGGAATGAAGACATAGAGCACGTCGGGCCGAGCCGCCTTCACGCGCTCGAAGAACGGCGCGAAATCGAGGGTGATGACCGGCATGCGAATCGAGCCGACGATGTCGCCGCCCATCTCCGTGAAGCCTTTGCTGAACCCGCCCTCGCCGTCATAGCCGGGGGCGAAGTCGCTGACCGCGGTCATGGCGTGCTTGCCGAGATGCTGCGCCGCCCATCTGCCGAGGGGCAGGGAGAGCTGCCAGTGGGTGAGGGAGACGCGCGCCACATAGGGCGAGAGCCGCGTCGTGGTCACCCCGGCCGCGTTCATCACCACGAACGGGATCTTGGCTTCCGTGGCCAGCGGCGCGATGGCGTTGGCGGCGGGCGTGCCGATGACGCCCGCGAGGACATTGACGCGGTCGCGGGTGATCAGCTCCTGCGCCAGCCGCTTGCCGACATCGGCGTTGAAGGTGTCGTCGCGCTTGACCAGCGTCAGGCTCACGCCCTGCGGCAGGTCCTTGGCGTGCTCCCGGACATAGAGGTCGATCCCGCGGTCGACCTGCTCGCCCAGCGATGCCTGCGCGCCGGAATAAGTCAGGATGACGCCGATCTTGACCGTCTGCGCCGCCGCCGAGGCGGCGGCGACCGCCACCAGCAGGGCGGCGACCGCCGCCCTGGCC
>JBKQTR010000459.1:0-23633 GCA_052143095.1 Allostellaceae bacterium | reverse complement strand
GGGGGGGGCGGGGGGGGCCGGGCCGCCCCGCGCCCCAGCCCCCTATATGGCGACGAATTGCTGCGATTTCATGTGCTCGGCGAAGCCCTTGATCACCTCGTAGACCTTGGCCGAACTCGGCCGGCTGTGCATGGTGTCGAGCCAGCGCGCGACGTTGGGAAAGGGTTTGAAGTCGCAGCGGATGAGCTCGCCGACCTGGACGAAGGCGAAGCCGAGGTAATCGGCGATGGTGAGCTCGTTGCCGCAGATAAACTTGTTGCTGCCGATGACATGGTCGTTGAGCAGCTGCAGCCAGCCCCGGGTTTTCTCCTTGCCCCATTCGATCGTCGCCGCATGCGCCTCGTCCGAGCGGCGCTTGTGGCCGGGGAAAGCCTGCGGATAGACCAAGCCGTAAGCGTAGTCGCGGTAGAAATTCGAGTTGAGCCAGTCCATGGCCTCGTTGACCCGGGCGCGCTGCTTCAGGTCCTTGGGGTAGGCGGGCGAATTGATCTTGTCGGCGAGGTATTTGAGGATCGCCGAGCTCTCGGTGAGGCGGAAATCGCCGTCCTCGAGCACCGGGATCATCTTGTTGGGGTTGATCTTGGCGTAGGGCTCCTTGAGATGCTCGCCGGTGAAGAGATCAACCACCTGCATCTCGCAGGGGATGTTGTTGTCGGTGATGAACTGGATGACCGGGCGGCTCGTGGTCGAGGCCGGGTGCATATAAAGCTTCATGTCGGCTCCTCCCTGGCAGGGCGCGTTTTGATGATGCTCTATCCATGCCACATCCCCGAAGAAACGCCAAGCGGCTTGGCGCACCGCATTGGAGCACCCGCGCCCGCATGGGACGCGTCCCACCGGACCGCCCCCGGTGGGCAGGAACCATTTGTTTACCATCGCGGGTTAGCGTCGCGGGCTGGAGTCACCGCGGGAGGGGTCATGGAGCTGCTGCCGCACATCGCCGATAAGCGGCTGCGCGAGCTCTACTTTTACTGGAACCGGCTGCGCGGCGAGGGCTACGCGCCGGCGCGCGCGGCGCTCGATCCCGCGGCGATTCCGCGGCTGCTGCCGCATCTCCTGCTCGTCGACATCATCGAGGATGGGCGCCGCCTGCGCTATCGCCTGGTGGGCACCGAGGTCGAGCGCAATTTCGGCCGCCACATGACCGGCCGCCATGTCGACGAGATCATGCGCGGCCGCTATCTCGACTTCATCAACGGGCTCTACCGCCGCCTGCTCGAGCAGCGCGTGCCGAACTATTCCGAGAACTCCTTCCGCGACCTCGATGGCGGCCGGCTCACCAGCCGCCTGCCGCTGCGCACCGCGCGGCTCATCATGCCGCTCTCGAGCGACGGCGAGCACACCGACATGGCGCTTGCCGGCCAGGTCTTCTTCTGGGAGGGCGCGCGCGCGAACCCGCTGGACGCGGTGCAGGATTATTTCAGCATCAGCGAAAGCGAAGCCAAGATCGTCACCCACGCCGCGGGCGCGGCCGCACTCCGCTGAGCCAAGAGCGGACGCGGCGCGCGCGTTGTCAGGAGGGCGCGCGCGATGCCTTCGGCGGCCGGCCGCGCCGGCGCGGCGCGGACGCGGCGGCGCGCTTGGGCGGACGGCGGCGCGGCGCGAGCGCAGGCTTGTTGCCGGCGCTGGCCGGCGGGGCGATCTCGAGCTGCGGTTGCCGCGGCAGCATCATCCGCAGCGCGTGCCGCTGCGCCTCGAGAAGGATCCTCATCGCGCGCACCCAGCCCGCCATCCAGGTCATCCAACAATCCAATAGATTCCGCATACGCGCCCACCTGTAGTGCCGTTGCCTCTATGCGGCACTAACGCCGACCTCTCCCGCGATGTTCCTGAGGCGAATTAGGCCCAGGCGACGCTGGTGGCGGCTTTCTTCTCGGGCTGCAGGATCTCGGCCAGCAGCCGCATCGTCTGATGCATCACCGGCCAGGGCAGCTTGCCCCCCTGGTAGCGGCCGGTGAGCATCTGCCAGCAATAGACCGCATGGCTGCCCTTGCCGAGGCCGCTGCCGAGGCTCCAATAGGCCTTGCTGCTGTTGCGCAGAAATCCCAGGAACTCGGTCGAGCTGGCCTTGTGCTTGAACATCTTGTCGTAGCCGTCGGTGTACTCGCGCAGGATGGCGTCGATGCTCTGCCATTCGCGGCGCAGCTGATCCTTCACCTGCTCCAGCGCTGCCAGCAGCTTGGTGCGCTCGTCATTGGGGATGGCGCCGAACGGCACCTCGACCCCCTTCAGCCATTTGGCGAGGTCAATGAACTTGGGCTGCACCCGCGAGTATTGGAAGGAGTAGAAGTTGATGCCCTTCCAGGCGGCGAAGATCTCGAGCGCCTTGGTTTCGGGCAGGCGGAAGGCCTCGATCAGCGGCGACAGCGCCGCGACGTCCGTCGCCTCCCAGATCTTCTCGACCAGCCGGCGCGCCTTCTCGTCCGACGCCATCGCGTCGGGGAACGCCGCCTTCACCAGCGGCTCGAAGCGCTGCAGGATGAAGATCTCGATCTCCTTCCACTGCTCGGGGCTGATGTCGAAATAGGCCTCGTTGACGGCGATCCCGGCGCGCTGGAAGACGTCCTTCATCAGGAAGGGGTCGAGCGACGGCAGGCTGTCGAGGATCTCGAGGATGCGCAGATCCTCGGCGATCGCCTCCTTGGTCACCGCCGGGTTCTGGCCGAAATTATCGACGATGCTCTGCGGCAGCGCCGGGTCGTGCAGGAAGATGGTGCGGCCACCCTCATAGATGTCGTGCTCGTTGAAGGGGAAATAAAGCTTCGTGCCGACCGGCGGGCAGCGCGGGCCCTTGCGCTCCTGCTCCGGCACCGCGTCCTTGATCAGCACGACGTTGTTGAGCGGCGGGTTGTTGAACAAGCGCTTGCCGTTGGCGTCCTTCTCCAACACCTTGCGCGTCAGCGCGTTGCAGTTGAAGATCCGCGCGGAGCCGACGTCGAGCATCGGTTTCAGGTATTTGACCGCCATAATGCCCCCGCGCCGCAGTCGGCGCCTATCCGGTGGAAGACCCGTGGAGCCCTATCCTTACCAACCGCCGGTTAAGGCTTGCTCAAGAAGGTTACACTGGCGCGACAAAAACCCCGCCCAGCGGCGCTAAGCGGCTGCAATCCCTCAGCGTTCCCAAGATCGGCAAGCGGCATACGGCCGCACCTCCGAGCCGGCAAAGTCGCAGAAATCCGCCATTTTCGGTGGCGCCCGCCGCCGCTCAGCGATGCCGTTGCGCCGGCATCCAGTTCCGGGCGCGGCGCGCCAGCCGGGCTTCCGCCGTCTCGCCGTCGTAATCCGGCAGGCTCGGCGCCCGATCGAAGGCGGCGCGGTCATCGAGGCTGTTCACATTGACGACGGCGCGTAAGCCCGAAGCGGTCTCGCACAGCGCCGCGACATAGACGCCGCAGCGCCGGCAGATGAGATAGTCGGCGGTCGCGGAGCCGAAGCGATAGGGCTCGACCAGCGACCAGTCATCGGCCCACACTTCGGCCAGGCCGGCCGGGTCGGCGACGGTGCGCGTGCCGTGGGCGCGGCAGAAGGAGCAGGCGCAGGAGCGCAGCGGCTGGTCCGGCGGCGCGGCCGAAAGCCGCACGCGCAGCCGCAGATTGCCGCAATGACAGCCGCCCGAATGCTCCATGGGCAGAAGCCTGGCCGAGCGGCAGTGCCCGGGTCAAGCGCGGCGGCACAGGCGCCCGGCCCGGCAGATCCTGCCCGGGCAAGGCTTGCCGACGCGCCGGCGCCTGCCGGCAATTCCCGCGGGGATCCGCGCGCCGCCGCGTGGCACGAGGCTTGCGAGCGCCGGAAGACGATCGGACCCGCACACCCGCTGCCTCAGGAGGGCCTATGCGCCGGACGAGACTTGCCGCGCTTGCCGTGTCGGCGTGGTGCGCCGCAGCGCTGCCCGCGCAGGCGCAGTTCTACAGCCTCGAAGGGCGCTTCCAGTGCCTCAACGATCCCAAGGCGGTCTGCTTCGATGCGACGCCGGACGGGCCGCTGGCAAAGCCAAGCGCGGCGGCGCCACCGCCCAGCGCGGCCGCCGCCAGCGCCGCGCGCAAGCCGCAGGCATCGCCGGCGCGCGTTGCGGCGCGCGCGGCCGAGCCGACCGATGCGGTGCACGAGATCGCCAAGCGGCTCGAGGCCCGCCATCCCGCGCCCGATGATGCGGCGACGCTCGACCGCCTGGCGCGCGCCGGCGACAAGCGGGCGCTGGAGCTGCTCGCCTGGTGCACGCTCGAAGGCGTCGGCGTGGCGCGGGACGCGCTCCAGGCCTATCTGCTCTACGGCGCCGCGGCCAGCGTCGGGGTCGCCGAGGCGCGACGAAACCAAGCGATCATCTACGAGACCGACCTCACCTCCGAGCAGCGCCAGCAGGCGCTGACGATCGAGAACGGGGTCACGCAGGCGCGCGCGGAATAGCCGGCAACGGCGCGGATATCGGCGCTACGCCGCGTGCAGCGCGCCGAGGAAGCGGCGGACCTCCTCGCGCAGCCCGTCGGCAAGCGCCGCGAGATCGTCGGTGGCGGCACGCATCTTCTCGGCCGAGGCGCCGTTGGCGGCGGCGCTCTCGGACACAGCGGCGACCGTGCGCTGGGCGAGGCTCCCGGCGTCGGTGGCTTGCTGCACGTTTCCAGCGATCTCGCGCGTGGCGCCGCCTTGATCCTCGACCGCGGTGGCGACCGTGCCGGAGAGCGCGCTGATCTCGCCGATGGTCGTGCCGATGCCGCGGATGGCCTCGGCCGCCTGGCGCGTCGCGTGCTGGATCTGCGCGATCTGCGCGGTGATATCGTCGGTGGCTTTCGCCGTCTGATTGGCGAGTGACTTGACCTCGCTCGCCACCACCGCGAAGCCTTTGCCGGCATCGCCGGCGCGCGCCGCCTCGATGGTGGCGTTCAAGGCCAGAAGATTGGTCTGAGACGCGATGTCGCTGATGAGCTGAACCACCTCGCCGATGCGCTGCGCCGCGTCAGTCAAACCTTGCACCGTGGCGTCGGTGCGGCCTGCCTCCTCCACCGCCTTGCCGGCGATGCCCGTGGACTGCGCGACCTGCCGCGCGATCGCCTCGGTCGAGGCGGCGAGCATCTTCACCGCGTCGGCGACGTTGTGGACGCTCTCATTGGTCTCGCGCAGAGCGCCGACGGCGTGTTGCGCCTCGCTGCGGTTCGTGCCGGCGGCGGCGGCGAACTCGGCGGAGGTCTGCCGCATGGCATGGGTCGCGTCAGCGACCTTGTCGACGACCGATTTCACCGTCGCCTCGAAGCGGGCCGCCATCTCGAGCGTGTGCTGGCGCCGCTCGCCGGTGGCCTGCTCCTGCAGCCGCAGCTTCTCCTCACCGAGCGCCGCCTCGCGTCGGCCGGCTTCTGCCATGGCGTCGAGCGCCCGCTGGCTCTGGCCAAAGAGCTGGGCGAGATGGTACGTCAGCCAGATCAGCACCGCCGCCTCGATGACAACGATGCCGGCATGGAGCAGCACGCGCAAGAAATTGGCGCCGTCCGGGAAGACCGCATAGGGCAGGATGAAGTTGAGGCCGAGATGGTGGACGGCGGTGACCCCCGCCGCGAGCACGATCACCTGCCAGTCGCAGAACGCCGCCAGAACCGCAAAGGCGGCGAAATAATACATATGCATGTCGATCTGCATCTGGCCATGGGCGAGCCAGACCATCAGCGACACCATGGTGATGAGCGCCACGGCGATAACCGCGCGGCCGAGCAGCGCCTGCGGATCGGCAAGCCAGGCGGCGGTAGCGGCTGCGGCGGCGGTCGCAGCGACCGCCAGGGCGGCGAAGGACACACCGTCATTGATGAGCCCGATGAGCAGCAGCAGCGGCAGATGCGCCCAGAGGCCGAACACGAACCAGCGGCCGACATCGCGGCGCAGCGCCGCGAGGGTTGACGGTTCCATCACATTCTCCCTGTCAGCTTACACCTACCGGCGCCTTCACCAGGCAGCCGCCAAACGCCACCGGATCCACCACGGCGAGGGCGCCTTCGGCATAGAGGCGGCTGCCAATACCGGGGTCGTCGCCATGCACCACCAGGATCGTGTCGAGCACGCCTTGCCGCACGACCACCCCGCCCGCGGCCGCGACGCGCATCAACGCGGCCTGCTGCGCCATCCACGGCGGAAAGACGGCGGCGACCTCTGACGCGTCGCGCGGCTGCGCCTGCAGCCAGCCGACCGCGGCGACGCTCGCCACGCTCATGACAGCGGCCACCAACGCGACGCTCGACGCCCGAGACGGGTCGATGACCATGACGGACTCCAAGGCTACCTAAAACAGAAAATGTCTCTATGCGCTCTACCCAGTCTTCCAGAGACGCGTGAAACTTTTCTTAAAATGACATCGACAGGGCAGCGCGCAAGCCGAGACGTGCGTCTCAATGAAGCTTGTGCGGTGAAGCCGTTGCGGTTTTGAGCAATGCCTCGGTCGCCCGCCACACGCGACGCCACTCGGCCGCGCCGTTGCAATCGCTGCGCTCGATGCAGAGATCGACGGACTGCAGGGCATAGAGCGGCGCCTGCCGGCCAAACCTCTTGATCAGCGCGCCGGCGGTGCGCCAGACATCCTGCTCGCTCGCAACGCCCATGGGTCCTGCCTCCGGCTTTCTCGTGAACGCCTTCGCGTCGCCGCCGCCCGCGCGGCGCGCGCACCGGTCCGGGGTGTCGGTGACGAGGCGCCGGCTTCCCCGCCCATGGTTACGTTATATTCTGAGGAATATAGCCGGGGGGCATGACAGTCGGCAAGACGATCCAATGCTTGATGGCCCTGGGCGGGCCGCGCCAAGGATCCCGGCATCAAGCTCGGCGACACCGTCAGCGCGGCGATCAAATCGACCGACATCATGATCTTCAAGGACCAATTGCCGCGCAGGGGCTTGCGCCGCGTCGTATTTTTTTGGATACAGCGCGGGAACATTTGCGGACGGGGAGAGGGCAATGAAGGCTGCAGCCTATTGTCGCGCCGCGGCGGCGGCGGCGCTGCTCGGGATCATCACGCTCTGCGCCGCGCCGGCGGCGATGGCCGACGATGTCCTGGTGTTCGCCGCGGCCAGCCTCAAGAACGCGCTCGACGACGCGGTGGCGGCGTATCAGCGGCAAGGCGGGGACAAGGTCGGCGTCTCCTATGCGGCAAGCTCCGCGCTCGCCAAGCAGCTCGACAGCGGCGCGCCGGCCGACATCTTCATCTCGGCCGATCTCGACTGGATGGACTATGCGCAACAGCGCCATCTCATCAAGCCGGAGACGCGGAAAAACCTGCTCGGCAACCGGCTGGTGCTGATCGCGCCGGCGGCAAGCACCGTCACGGTCGAGATCAAGCCGGATTTCCCGCTCGCGGCGCTGCTTGGGGACGGGCGGCTCGCCATGGCCGACCCCGACGCCGTGCCGGCGGGAAAATACGGCAAGGCGGCACTCGAGAAGCTGGGCGTCTGGGCGTCGGTCGAGGCCAAGGTGGCGCGCGCCGAGAACGTGCGGGGGGCGCTGTTCTTCGTCTCGCGCCAGGAGGCGCCGCTCGGCATCGTCTACGAGACCGATGCCGCCGCCGACAAGGGCGTGAAGATCGCCGCCGCCTTCCCCGAGGATACGCACCCGCCCATCGTCTATCCGATCGCGCTGACCGCCGTGAGCAAGAACGCCGGCGCCGCGGCGTTCCTGACTTTTCTCGAATCGCCGGCGGCCAAGCCGTTCTTCGAGAAGCAGGGCTTCACCGTGCTGCGCTAGGAGCCGGCGCATGCGCCGCCGGATCCGGCTCGCGAGGCTGGTTGCCGTCGTCGTGGCAGGGCTGCTCACCGCCCTGCACGCCCGGGCCGCCGCGGCTGAGGAGCTGATGGTCCTCGCCGCGGCGACGGTGAAGAACGCGCTCGACCAGGTGGCCGTCGCGTATCGGAGCGGCGGCGGGACGATGGTGCAGATCTCCTATGGTCCGAGCCCGGCGCTGGTGAAGCAGCTCGAGGCCGGCGCGCCGGCCGACCTCTTCCTCTCCGCCGATCCCGACTGGATGGACGACGCCGCGGCCAAGGGGCTCATCCGCAAGGAGACGCGCGTTGACCTCCTGAGCAGCCGATTGGTGCTGATTGCGCCGGCGGGGAGCGCCATCAGCACCGACATCAAGCCCGGCTTCCCGCTGGCGCAGCTCCTCGGCGACGGCCGTCTCGCCATGTGCGACCCGATGATGATGCCCGCCGGCCGCTACGGCAGGGCGTCGCTGCAGTCGCTGGGCGTGTGGCCGGCGGTGGAAGGGCATGTGGCCAATGCGAACTCGGTCCGCGCCGCGCTTGCCTATGTATCGCGGGGCGAAGCGCCGCTCGGCGTGGTCTTCGACACCGATGCCGCCATCGACCCCGGCGTCAGGATCGTCGGCATGTTTCCGCGCGACAGCCATCCGCCGATCGTCTACCCGGCCGCAATCACTGCCGCCAGCCGGAACCCGGAGGCGCCCAAACTTCTGGCCTTCCTGCAATCGGCAGATGCCAAGGCGATCTTCGTCCGACTGGGCTACACCTTCATGCCCTAGACCGCCGGGCTCGCGACGATCGCGCGATCGTCACGCCAGCAGCGCCGGGCTCGCCGTTTCGCTCGCGGCCGAGCGCAACGGCTCGATCGCCGCGAGAAACGCCGAGACGCTCGCCGTGCGCAGCGGGATCCAGGGCTTGCCCGACTGCCGGCACAGGCGCTTGACCGTCAGCGCGGCCTCGTGACTGATGCAATCGACCGGGAACATCGCGACATCGGCGCGGCTGATCAGCCCCGGCAGCAGCCCGCTGCGCTCGTCGATGCCGCCGTCATGGTGCAGGAAGCGCGCCGATGCGCGCTCCGACGCCGCGCGAAGATGGCTGACCTGGTTTGGCCTGCCGCCGATATAAAGCACGGACAGACCATTGAGATCGAGACTGCGCGCGCCCTCCCCGCCGCCGAGCAGCGAGGCCAGATTTACCTCGGCCGCCGCCAGCTCCTCGCGCAGCGCGTCGCGCTCCTGCAGCGCCTGCTGGCAGGTCTCCTCGGCGTCGCGCCGCGCCGCGACCGCCTGCTCCAACCGACGCTCGGCGCGCTCGCGGCGGGAGGATTCCGCCGACAGCCGCCGCTCCATATCGGCGATCAACGTGTCCAGGACGGCCGCTTGCGACGGCGCCGCGTCCCGTGCGCCGCCGACGGCTTCCGCCTCAATGCGCCGCGACAGCTCCTGGGACAGCTCGCGCAGCTTGGCGTCCCGCGCCATGATCGCTTCGCGCAGCTGCGTCTGCTGACGCTCGATCTTCGCCAGCAGCGCCGCCTGCTCCTGCTCGAGCTGATGCAACCGGCGAATATCGGCGCGGTTCGCCGTACCGACCAGATGCGAGAGCATGTGGACGTCGCCGAAGACGCGGCGGATCAGCGCCTCCGTCGCGGCCGGATGGGTCAACGCCGCCCAGTAGGCGCCGGGGATGTCGCCGCGCTTCACCGCATCGCTCCACAAGGCGCCGACCGCCTCGTCGCTTTTCGCCTTGGCGAACTGATGGAGGGCGATGCGGTGGCGCTTGTCGAGCGCCTTGTTGAGGAGCCTGGCGGCGGTGTCCCGGCTGCGCGCGCACCACACCGCCTTGCTGTGGAGATCGTGGTCCGACGCGGTCTCGGCGCCGTCGGTGCGGAGCTTGACCAGCAATTGGCGCAATTCGCCGGTCGAGAGACAGGTTCCGATGATCGAGCAATGCAGGCTCTCGCTGAGGTCCCATATCTTGCGCCGGCGCGGGCCCTGCAAGAGATCATCGAGATCGTCGCCGGCGGCCGCGGGCGGCCGCACGGGAAGCGGCGCACCTCGAACCGCGCCCGGCATCGTCGTGTTCACGCCCTCGAACGCCCGCAATCGCTTTGCTTGAAGCACCATCGCCCCTATGCCAGAGCTTGCCATCACGCCATCCGCATCGTTATATCTTTACATATATAACGCTCGTCGTATTTAATCGGATATATCTGCAGCGAGTCAATAGCGGCACTGCCTCCTGCGGCACGCTTCGCTATGTCAGGAACTGCTCCCATGAGACGCATCTCGATCGTCCTGTCGCTGGCGTTCTTGTTGGTCGGCGCGCCGGTCGAGGCGCGGTCCTTCACGGATTCCGCCGGCCGCACCGTCGAGGTGCCGGATCGGGTCGCCCATGTGCTGGCGGCAGGGCCGCCGGCGTCCATCATCATCTATATGCTGGCGCCCGACCGCCTCATGGGATGGACCCGCGCACCGAGCCCGGCCGAGCGCGCTTTCCTGCCGCCGCGCTATGCCGACCTTCCGGCGCTGGGGCGGCTCACCGGCCGCGCCAATACGAGCAACGTCGAGGATGTCGTGCGGCTCGCGCCGGACCTCGTGCTCGACATCGGCAGCACGACCGCCACCTATGTCTCGCTCGCCGAGCGCGTGCAGGAGCAGACGCACATCCCGGACGTGCTGATCGACGGCAAGCTCGCGAACGCGGCCGCGACGTTCCGCATCGTGGGCGCCCTGCTCGATGTCGGGGAGCGTGCCGAGGAGCTTGCGCGCTATGCCGAGGAGACTTTGACCGAAGTGCGCCAGCGCACCGAGCAGGTGCCTCCCGAGCGCCGCCCGAAGGTCTATGTCGCGCGCGGCCCGAAAGGGCTCGAAACCGGCGCCCAGGGCTCGATCAACCTGGAAGCGCTCGATTTTGTCGCCGTCCACAACGTCTCGGCGGAGAATTTAGGCCCCGGCGGGATCGTCACCCTCTCGCCGGAGCAGGTTCTCGCCTGGCAGCCGGATGTGATCGTCACCGTCGACCGCGCATTCTACGCTTCGGTCGCCACGGATCCGCTCTGGCAGGGCGTGAAGGCCGTCCACGACAAGCGCGTCTACCTGGCGCCGGACCTGCCGTTCGGATGGATCGACTCACCGCCTTCCGCCAACCGCCTGATCGGCATTCGCTGGCTGGCGAAAATTCTGTACCCCGAGCTGTTTCCGGCGGACCTCAGGGCCGAGACGCGGCGCTTCTATCGCCTCTTCTATCATTGGGAACCGACCGATCAGCAGCTCGACGAGCTGCTGGCGGGATCGACGCCGCCGTGAGCGCAAAGCCGGCGCGGTCGAGCACGCAGCTCACCCGGCGACGGCACCCCGACCTTGTCGCCGCAGCCTATCTCTGCTAGCGTCGTTATATCTCTCTAGATATAGCGTCGATAATGAACCGATCGGAGCAACCGATCGCCGCGTCAAAGCACCAAGCCACGGGATCCGCGGCCGAGGTGCCAGCGTCGATATTCCCACATGGGAATATCGAGTCAGACAAAGAGGAGGAGGACGCATGGATACGATCGCACTCGACAATCGCCTCAGCCCGCAAGCCAGGGAATTCGTCGGCCGGCGCAACCGGCTGCTGATCGACGGCAAGCTGGTCGATGCCGCCTCGGGCAAGACCTTCGCCGTCTACAACCCGGCGACCGGCACGGTCCTGGCGCAGGTCGCCGAGGCCGACGCGGAGGATGTCGACCGCGCCGTCAAAGCGGCGCGCCGCGCCTTCGACGATGGTCCCTGGAGCAGGATGTCGCCGTCCGACCGCGGCAAATTGCTGTGGAAGCTCGCCGATCTGCTGGAGCGGCACAGCGACGAATTCGCTGAGATCGAGTCGATCGACAACGGCAAGCCCGTCGCGGTGGCCCGGATGGCGGACGTGCCGCTCGCCGTCGACATGTTCCGCTACATGGCGGGCTGGGCGACCAAGATCACCGGCTCGACCATCCCGCTCTCCTTCCCGGGCGAGTTTCTGTCCTACACGGTGCGGGAGTGGGTGGGCGTCGTCGGCCAGATCATCCCCTGGAATTTCCCGCTGCTGATGGCAGCATGGAAGCTGGCCCCGGCCTTGGCGGCGGGCTGCACGGTGGTGCTGAAAGCGGCGGAGCAGACGCCGCTCACCGCGCTTCGGCTCGCCGAGCTGGTGCTGGAAGCCGGCTTCCCTCCCGGCGTGATCAATATCCTCGCCGGCTACGGCGAGACCGCCGGCGCGGCGCTCGCGACGCATGATCTCGTGGACAAGGTGGCGTTCACCGGCTCGACCGAGGTCGGCAAGCTGATCGTCAAGGCCGCCGCCGGAAATCTCAAGAAGGTCAGCCTGGAGCTCGGCGGCAAGTCGCCGGCCATCGTGTTCCCCGATGCCGACCTCGAGCGCGCGATCCCGGGCACGGCGATGGGCATCTTCTTCAACCAGGGGCAGACCTGCTGCGCAGGCTCGCGCTTGTTCGCCCATAAGCAGGTCTTCGACCAGGTGGTCGACGGCATCTGCGCCGTGGCACAGTCGATCAAGCTCGGCCCGGGCCTCGATCCCAACACGCAGATGGGGCCGCTGGTATCGGAAGAGCAGTTCGCGCGCGTCACCGGCTACATCGAATCCGGCAAGAGCGAAGGTGCCAAGATCGCGACCGGCGGCACAAAATCCGGCGACGGCGGCTATTTCGTGACGCCGACGGTGATCACCAACACCAAGCCGAGCATGAAGGTCGTGCGCGAGGAGATCTTCGGGCCGGTCCTGGTGGTCGAGGCTTTCGATGACGGCGATCTCGATCGCATCGCCAAGCAGGCCAACGACACGATCTATGGCCTTGCCGCCAGCGTGTGGACGCGCGACGGCGGTCTGGCGCACAAGATGGCCAAGCGCCTGCGCGCCGGCACCGTCTGGATCAATTGCCACAACGTCTTCGACGCAGCACTCCCCTTCGGCGGCTACAAGCAATCGGGCTGGGGACGCGAGATGGGCGAGGAGGTGCTGCACAATTACACCGAGATCAAGGCGGTGACGACGGCGCTCTAGTTTCTTGCGGCGGCGGAGCTCGGGCGAGCTCCGCCGTCGATGATCGTCGAGCGGGGGCGCGAACCCGGCCGGCGATATCGAACACAGTCGGCGAAAGGGAGGGAACGCCATGAAAGCTTCGAACATCCAGCACCGCGTCCGTGGGCGGCGCTCAGGCGGGGGACGATCGGTCGGTCTGCTCGCCTTCATCGCGTCATTCGCCGCCTCGGCTCTTGCCCTCGCGGCGCCGGCGGAGATCCGCATTCCCGGCGATCACGTATTCCCGGAAAGCCTGACATCGACTGCCGACGGCACGGTCTATATCGGCAGCTTCACCGATGGCATGGTGTTTCGCGTGCGTCCGGGTGCGGCCACGGCGGAAACCTGGATAAAGCCGGGAACCAACGGCCTGTTGTCGGTTCTGGGCGTGCTCGCCGACGAAAAATCGAAGACGCTTTGGGTGTGCTCCTCCGATCTGTCGGCACTCGGCATCGACGTGCCCGGCGAGAAGCAGACCGCGCTCAAAGCCTTCGATCTCAAGACCGGCACGCCCAAAGGCAGCGTCGCGCTGCCCGGCACCGGCTCGCTCTGCAACGACATTGCCGTCGGGCGCGACGGCAGCGCCTTCGTGACCGACAGCCTCCATCCTCGCATCCTGCGGCTGAAGCCCGGCGCCGGTCAGTTCGACGTCTGGGTCGAGAACGAGATCTTCGGCACCAAGGGCCCCAACCTCGACGGCATCGCCTTCGGCGGCGATGGCCAGCTCTACGTCAACACCTACGAGGGCGGCAAGCTGTTCCGCGTCGCCGTTGCCAAGGATGGCAGCGCGGGCGCGGTGACGGAGATCAAGACCTCGACGCCGCTCGATCATCCCGATGGCATGCGACGGCTCGGCAAGAACGGCTTCCTGATGATCGAGGGCGCCGGCCGCCTCGATCGCGTGACCATCCGGGGCGACCAGGCGGAGATCGAGGTGCTGAAGAGCGGCCTCAACGTGCCGGTCTCGGTGACGAAGATCGGAAGCACCGCCTGGGCGCTGGAAGGGCAGCTCAACCTGCTGTTCGATCCCGCGAAGAAGGGCGTGAAGCCCCAACCCTTCCGCGCCGTTGCGGTTTCCCTGAAATAGGAAACATCGGCTGGCGGCGGCGCGGGCGAGCGCGCCGCCGCCATGGCCGGCTGCCCTGCCCGCAGCGCTGCGGGAAAGCCGCGACATCGGCGCTATTGTGCCGCCGGAATATTTGGATGAATATAGCGCCAATCAATATCAAGGGAGGGTCGCCCGATGGATCCGCCGGCGCGGAAATTCATGATATCGTCACGGTGAAGGCGGCGGCGACCGAAACCAGCGAGGCCGCCAACGAGGTGTTCGGCGCCGCCTCGACACTTACCGAGCAGTCGGAGCGGTTCAAAGGCGAAGTGTCGGCCTTAATGGCAAAGGCGCGCGCCGCCTAGCGAGGTCGCAAGCGGCGATCCCCTGCAGGTCTGCTCGACAATCGGCAGGGCGGCCTGCATGGCGTCTGCGATCCGCCGGAAATCGTTCTGCCCGATCGCCAAGAGACCGAACCGGAACGCGTATCCCCAATTGGGATTTCCCGCCGTGAAGCTCAGCGCGTCAAGCAACGGTCTTATCGGGGCTTCGCAGGCGTCGAGCCACGCGACATCGCGGCGATAGGGGCGGAAGCCGCCGCCCCCGTCGACGCAATAGGTATCGCCGTCGCGCACGATGCCGATGGCCGTGAAAGCTTGCAGACGATCCCTGCCGCCGAAAGTAACCGTCGGCGAATAATAGGCGACGCGATCTCCCGGTTTGACCCGCCGCAGCGGCGCCGCGCGGCCGTGGCAGACCTGCATGAAGCATTCTGCCCGCCCGCGGCGAACGTGGTCTGCCGAGGCAATGGCGATCCAGTGCCCGCTCACGGCGCGGCTCCTATTCCGCCGAAGGAGCGAACACCCGGAGGCGGTGGCCGTCGGGATCGAGCGCGACGAAGCTGCGCCCGAAATCCAAATCGACCGGCTTCTGCGCGATCCTCAGACCGCGCTCTCCCCAATCGCTGAAGGTCGCCTCGACAGCCGCCGCGTCCTTGACCGCGAAGGCGAGCTCGCCGCCGGCCCCGGCCGCGGTCGCGGCGGGCTCGACCGCATGCCGCGACCACAGGCCGAGCATGAGGCCGCTGTCGAGAGCGAACAGGACGAAGGCCGGGGACGCCTGCACCGGCTTGCGACCGAGCAGGTCGGCATAGAAGCTGCCGCTGGCCTTGGGGCTATCGACATAGAGGATCATGAAGCTGGGGCTGGGCATCGTTGGTCTCCTGTCATTCGATAGGACGAGGACGGGACCATAGACCCCGATACTGCCAGTTTCTGGCAGTATCGATCACGGCGGCGGCGGCATGCCCTCGATCTCGCGCCACTCCTTCAGCAGCGCCTGGCGGCGGCGCGGGTAGCGCGTGTCCGTCGGAACCAAGCCGGAAATCCTGTCGGCGCGAAAGTGCCGGAAGCCCTGCCGCAGCTCGCACCAGGCGACGACCAAGCGGACGCGGTCGAAAAAGCCGAGCGCGAACGGCCAGACGATGCGCTCGGAGAGCGCGCCCTTGCCGTCCCTGTAGGTGATGGCGAGCTTGCGCTCGGAACGGATGGCCTGGCGGATCGCGGCAAGGTCGACGCCGTCCATCGCGAGGGGTTCGCCGGGACCGACAAGAAGCGGCGACGCGTCGAGGCTGTCGCTGAGATCGGCGGGAAGCACGGCCGCGATCTTTGCGAGTGCATTGCGCGCGGCCTCACCGAGGCGGTCGTCTCCCCGGTCAGCGACCCAGCGGGAGCCGAGCACGATGGCCTCGATCTCGTCTTCCGAGAGCATCAGCGGCGGCAGCATGAAGCCGGGACGCAGAACATAGCCGACGCCGGGCTCCCCTTCGATCGGCGCTCCTTGCCCCTGCAAGGTGACGATGTCGCGATAGAGGGTGCGAATGCTGACCCCCGCCTCCTCGGCCAGAATCCTGCCGCTCACCGGCCGACGGTGGCGGCGCAGGATCTGGATGAGGTCGAGCAGGCGTGCGGAGCGGGACACAAGCGCACCTTGTCTCAGGGAAGGCCGCGTCGTGCCATAGTCTGGCAGCCCCGGCGGCGCCGTGCCATCCTCCCCTTCCGGACCGGCTAGTCGCCGGCCACGGGATCGCCGAGCGGAAGCAGCGACGTGCCGTCGAACCGCACCAGCTGAAAGCGATTGAACAGGCTGTAATCATCCGGGCTCGTGCTGACACCGATGCCGGGCCGCAGCATGTCGACGTGCTGGTCGTGGAACGCCGCGGCCTGCCGCATGACGTTCTCCCGCGTCAGCTCGTCGCCGCAGCGCGTCAAGACCTCGACGAGCAGCTCGCCTTCGACATAGGCCGCAACGTTGAGGAGATCATCGGGATCGCCGTCGGGGTAATAGCGCTTCATCCATTGCAGATAGGCCCTGACGTCGGCATCGTTCCGCATGGCCGCCTCGGCCGGGTCTTTCCACACGGTCGTCGAAATCGCGCCCGCGGCATTCTCGACGCCGGCGGGAACATAGGTGCGGGGGATGGAAGCCGCGGGAAACGCGATGAAGAGCTGCGGATGCCAGCCGAGCGCGCCCGCCTTTCGCAGCGCCTGCACGGTCTGCTTTGCCGTCGCCGCGATGAGCAGCGTGTCGGCTTGCGTTCCGGCGAGCGTGATCACCTGCGAATCGACCGTCGCGTCGGTCAGCTCGAAGCTTTCGGTCCCGACCATCATCTTGTCGGCCCCGGCGCCCAGCCCCGCCTTCAGCCCGTCCACATAGGCTCGGCCGAAATCGTCATTCTGCCACAGCACCGCGATGCGCGCCGCCGCATGGTGCGCGAGGATGTATTTGGCGAAGCTGCGCACCTCGGTGCCGTAGTTCGGCAGTCCCGCCATCGACCACGGGAAGTGCTCGGGATCGTTCCAGCGCGCGAGGCCGCTCTGGACAAAAAGCTGCGGCACCTTGCGCGCGTTGAGATATTTCTGCACGGCGATGCCGGGCGCGCTGCCCACCGGCGCAAAGATCAGCAGAACCCCTTCGGACTCCACCAGCTTGCGCGTCTGCTCGACCGTGCGCGGCGGCGAGAAGCCGTCATCGGCGAGGATCAGGGTGAGCTTGCGGCCGTTGATCCCGCCATGCTCATTGAGCATCGCGACATAAGCCAGCGACGCCTTGCCGAAGGTGGCATAGAGCGAAACCGGGCCGCTCAGCGGCAGCGTCTGTCCGATCTTGATCTCGGTGTCGCTGGCGCCGGGGTCATAGCGCTTCTCCGCCTGGCTCGGGCTTGCCAGCAGCAGGACCGCGGCCGCGGCCAGAAGCACAGCGCGCCTGGTCATGGGGAGGGGCCTCCCGCTGGTTCCGCCTCGACCCGCATTGCTTCGAGCTCGCGGGTGTCGTGCCGGGGATCGGCGAGCGCACGCTCCAGCGCCGCCAGCAAGTCGAGCAACTGCGCCGTGCGCGCCTCGCCGAACCGGCGTCTGATCTCGCGGTGAACGGGGTCGAGCAGCGGCACGGCTCCGGTGACCAGCGCTGCGCCGCGCGACGTGATGAGCAGCCGCGTCCGCCTGAGATCTCCAGCCACCGACTGCCGCCGCAACAACCCGCTCGCCTCGAGATCGCGAAGAATGCGCGACAGGCTGGGCGCCAGCAGGAAGCTGCGGCGCGCCAGCTCGGTGGCTTCCATCTCGCCGCCGGCGTAGAGCACGCGCAGGACGCGCCATTGCTGCTCGGTGATCCCTCCCTTGCGATGGAGCGGCCGGAAATACTGCATCACCGCCTCGCGCGCGTGCAGCAGCGCCGCGGGGAGAGAGCGCGCCTCATCCTGCAGCCAATCCGGCAGCGACGCGACGTCGCGCGAGCGCGCTGGTTGCCTGGTCTTTGCGGTCATGGTCACCATCCGGCGCTGGTCACAGGTCGAGCACGAGCCGCTCGGATTTAGCACCCGAGCAGCAGATCATCATCGTCTTGCCGGCGTCGCGCTCGGCATCGGTCAAGAGGGCGTCGCGGTGATCGGGGGTGCCCGACATGACCCGCACCTCGCAGGTGCCGCAGACGCCTTGCAGGCAGGAATGAGCGACCGCGATGCCGGCATCACTCAGCGCCTCGATGATCGACTTCCCGGCGGGAACGGCGACGACCCGGCCGGACCGCGCCAGCTCGACCACGAAACCGCCGGCGACGGCAGCCGGCGCGCGCGCGGTGAAGTACTCCAGGTGGACGCGCGCCGCCGGAAGGGCGGCGGTCGCCGCGACGAAAGCGGCCATCAACCCCGGCGGACCGCAGCCGTAAAAATGGCTTCCCGGCGGCGCGCCGGCGACGATGGCGGGAAGGTCGAGCAGGCCGCTCTCGTCCTGGAAGCAGAGACTGACCTGCCCGGGAAACGCGGCAAGCTCCTCGAGGAAAGCGGCGGCGCGGCGCTCTCTGACGCCATAATGCAGCTGCCAGGGCGCGCGCAACGCGACGAGCCGCCTGATCATGCTCATGATCGGCGTGATGCCGATGCCGCCGGCGACCAGCACGCTCGCCGGCGCGGTCTCGTCGAGGCGGAAATTGTTGCGCGGCGGCGAGATCGCCAGGATGTCGCCGGCGCGGACCGTGTCGTGCAGCCAGCGCGAACCGCCGCGGCTGGCGCGATCGCGCGACACGCCGATGACGTAGCGCTGCCGCTCGGTCTGGCAATTGACGAGAGAGTAGCTGCGCACCAGCCCGGTCGGCAGGTGAAGATCGAGATGCGCGCCGGCGGTGAAGGACGGCAGCACCTCGCCGTCGCTTGCCCGCAGCTCCAGCAGCTTGATCTCGTCCGTCTCCCAGACGACCGCCTTCACCCTGAGGCGAAGGGTGGTGCTTGCCGGAGATGCGACGCGCGCATCCGCCTCAGGCATCGACCAGCCGATTCGAGGCTTCGAACACCACCGCCGGGGCGTCGGCGTCGAAGCTGACGCCGACGGGGTCCCTGCCGTCGGCCACCGCCTGCACCTCGCGCCGCAACAGCCGCCGCAGCATCACCACGCCGCGGTCGCTGGTGGCGAGGTTCTCCTCCGAATGGAAGGTGATGGCGCCTTGCCCGGTTTGCGCCTCCCAATCGCCGGGGAAGGCGCGGCGCTCCGCCTCGGTCATGTCGCGCCAACGCCTGCGGCTGGTCGCCGCGCCGGCGCCGCGCGGCAGGAAGATGCCCTTCTCGCGCACGCGACCGACGGTATAGATGCGATAATGCGTATCGTCGATCGGCAGGGTCCAGCCGATCGATTCGACCCGGCCATAGGCGCCGACGAACGGGTTCGGCACGACGCGCAAGGTCGGCAGCGCGACCTCGGTGACGCGGCGCATGAGCTTGCCGCCGTCGAGCCTGCGCTGCGACAGCGTCTTGACGCCGAGCGGGGTATAGTCCCAAGTCACCTCGGGCATCTTGTTCATGGCCTCGACGAATTGCGTGCCACTGAAATTGCCGTGCAGGATCGGCACGTGGAACGCGTCCAGGACATTCTCGAAATGCTGCAGCCAGTTGCACGGCGCGACGGCGTCACCGCCGCTGCCGATGCTGGTGTCGTCGGCGTCGATGAACTCGCCCTCGTCGAGCGTCTCCAGGCAGTCGTAGCGCGGCAGCACCGGCTTTTTCTCCGCTGGGCCCATATAGGCGAAGATCAGCCCGTAGCGCTCCACGACGGGATACCAGGGCTGACGCAGCTTCTCCCTGTGCACGCCGCGTTGCGGCTCGCAAGGCTGCTCGAGGCAGCGCCCCTCGGCATCGAACAGCCAGCCGTGATAGCAGCAGCGGATGCCGCGCTCCTCGACCTTGCCATAGTAGAGCGTTGTGCCACGGTGACAGCACCGCGCCCAGACCAGCCCGGGCCGCCCGCCGCCGTCGCGGAAGAGAACGAGATCCTCGCCCAGCACCCGCACCGCCTTCGGCGTCGCAGCCGCATCCGCGACGAGCCCTACCGGATGCCAGTAGCGGCGCATCAGCTCGCCCATCGGCGTGCCCCGCCCGACCTCCGTCAGGCCGGCATCATAGGTCGAGGGCTTGCGCGCATAGGCGGTGCCGATATCGGGCGGCTGCGACGGGCGGTGCGTGTCCACGGGCGGCGCTCCTCTGCGGTCGTGACGCGGTTCATACGGTGGCCGAGGTCAGGGCTTTGCCGGCCAGGCGGCGGAGGCCTCATATTTAACATGTTAATCATCGCGTGTGAAGCGCCGGCCGCCACCCTTGGGGCTCGCCATAGGCGCGTTCCTTGTGGCGCGCGACGGCGCCTGCGCTCCGCGTGGCCGCGCGGCTCGCGTTCTTTCAATCGACGGATCATATCCTGTATCCTCGCGCAATGAATTTGGCCCCTCTCGGTCTCAACCCGAACGCCGGGCGGCGTGAGGCGACATGACGCCGGAGCGCGTTGAGCGTCGGCTCGCCGCCATCCTGGCCACGGATGTCGTCGGCTACAGCCGGCTGACGGCGGCGGATGAGGAAGGCACGCTGGCGCGGCTGCACAACTTACGCGAGGAGCTGATCGATCCCAGCGTCTCGGCGCAGCGCGGCCGCGTCTTCAAGACGATGGGCGACGGGCTGCTGATCGAATTCGCCAGCGTCGTCGACGCGGTGCGCTGTGCGGTGGCCTTGCAGCGCGGGCTTGCCGAGCGCAACGCCGGTCTCCCCGCCGAGACGCGCCTCATGTTCCGCATGGGCATCAATCTCGGCGATGTCGTGGTCGAGGGCGAGGACATGCTCGGCGACGGCGTCAACATCGCAGCAAGGCTCGAGGCGATCGCCGAGCCCGGCGGCATCTGCCTGTCGCGCGCCGCCTATGAGCAGAGCCGCGGCAAAGTGGCGGAAGCCTTTGCCGATCTCGGCGAGCGCCGACTCAAGAACATCGCCGATCCCGTCCGCGTCTACGCCATCGCGCCGCCGGGCGGCGGCACCGGCGAGGCAAGCGCGGCGGCGGAACACCTACCGCGCGCGCCGCGCCTCTCCATCGTCGTGCTGCCGTTCACCAATCTCGGCGGCGACAAGGCGCAGGATTATTTCGCCGACGGCATCACCGAGACGCTGACGACGGACCTGTCGCGGCTGCCCGGCGCCTTCGTCATCGCGCGCAACACCGCCTTCACCTATCGCGACAAGGCGCTCGACGCCCGCCAGATCGGCCGCGAGCTCGGCGTGCGCTATGTGATGGAAGGCAGCGTGCAGAGCGGACCGAGCCGCATCCGGGTCAACGCCCAGCTCATCGACGCCGAGACCGGCGCGCATCTCTGGGCCGAACGCTTCGACAAGCCGCGCGCCGACCTCTTCGACATGCAGGACGAGATCACGGCGCGCCTCGCACACAGCCTGGACCTCGAGATCGGCGCGGCGGAGAGCCGCCGGGCAGAGCGCGAGCGGCCCGACACCATGGATTCCATCGATCTCACCATGCGCGGCTGGGCGATCTGGAACCAGTCGCCGTCCTCGAGCCGCGCGCGCGACGCGCGAGCCCTGTTCGAGGCCGCGCTCCGCCTCGACGAGCGCAACGTGCGCGCGCTCATCGGCCTTGCCGGCACGCATACGACGGATGTCATGGGCTTCATGTCGGACAATGCGCCGGAACAGATCGAGCTGGCCGAGGCGGCGATCGACAAGGCCTTGTCGCTGGCGCCGGACGATCCCCTTGCGCATCACTGCCGCGCCCAGGTGCTCTATGCGCGGCGCGCGCCGGAGGCGGCGCTGCGCGAGATCGAGCTCGCCCTCGCCCTCGACCGCAATCTCGTCTGGTCCTACGCGCTGGGCGGGATGATCAAGATCTTCCTCGGCCGCGCCGACGAGACCGCGGCCGATGTCGCGACCGCGATGCGGCTCAGTCCGCGCGAGCCCGGCCTCGCCGTCTGGCACCTGATGATCGGCGGCGCCGATCTCTTCCTCGGCCGGCTCGACGCGGCGGTGGAGCAGCTGCGCAAATCATCAGGCATGAACCCGAATTTCGGCCTCGCCTTCGTCTTCCTGGCGGCAGCGTTCGCGCTCGCCGGAAACAACGCTGAGGCGGCGGAAGCCTGGGCCGCGGGACGGCGCCTGCTGCCCAATTTCACCATCGCCAAGTTCCTGCGCGAGACCGCAAGCGGCAACGCGGAATATCTCGCGCAGCGCGAGCGGGTCTGCGACGGCATGCGGCTGGCGGGGATCCCGGAGGATGTCGCGGCGGCGCCGTGAGCGTCTTGTCGGGGAATGGTGGGCACGACAGGGATTGAACCTGTGACCCCTACCATGTCAAGGTAGTGCTCTCCCGCTGAGCTACGTGCCCCCGATGAGCGGGCGGTGTAACCGATTTCGCCGAGCGTGGCAAGAAGTTGGGGCTCGGAGTATCGCCGACCGGGGTGCGGTTCTCGCGGTTGCTGCGCAACAGCGGCGCCGCCGCCGACGAGCGCCAAGGCGCTCGCGGCTATGCCGCGAGAAACCGGTCGATCTCGTCGACGAGCTGGCGCAAATGGAAGGGCTTGGCGAGCACCGCGGCCTCGCGCCTTGTGACGCTGCGATGGCGCAAGGCGACGGCGGCGAAGCCAGTGATGAACATGACGCGCAGATCCGGCCAGAGATCGTTGGCGCGGCGGGCAAGCTCGATGCCGTCCACCCCCGGCATGACGACATCGGCCAGCAACAGGTCGATCGGCCGCTCGCTCACCCAGGCAAGCGCCGCCTCGCCGTCGCCGACGGCATGCACCTCGTGCCCGGCCCGGCGGAGCGCACGCGCCAGAAAGACCCTGAGATTGTCGTCGTCCTCGGCAAGGAGAATGCGCGCCATGACCGCTCCCGGCAATCGGCGCAGTCTAGCGGCTGGCCCCCGGCGGCGCGATAGCCAGATGGCTCGAGGAAATCACGGTTAACCCTCCGGAAGCGCGTGACAGAGGCACCGGCTTGCCCCTAAATTCCAAGCATGGAAGGCCCGTTTGAACCAAGAGCGGCCGTCGCGCCGCCGGTCGAGGTGATCGCCCCGGCACAGCAGACGCTGCCGCTGGTCCTCGCCTCGCCGCATAGCGGCGCCGACTATCCCGCTTCCTTCCTGGCCGCCTCGCGCCTCGACCCGCTGACCTTGCGGCGCTCGGAAGACAGCTATGTCGACGAGATCTTCGCCGCCGCCGCCGCGCTCGGCGCGCCGCTGCTGCGGGCGCGCTTCCCCAGGGCCTATCTCGACCCCAACCGCGAGCCGTTCGAGCTCGACCCCGGAATGTTCGAGGACGAGCTGCCGGCTTTCGTCAACACGCGCTCGCCGCGGGTGCGCGTCGGGCTCGGCACCATCGCCCGGGTGGTCGCCACCGGCGAGGACATCTATGCCGGGAAGCTGCGCTTTGCCGAGGCGATGGCGCGGGTCGACCGGCTCTACCGCCCCTATCACCGCGCGCTGCGCCAGCTGGTGACCGCGACGCGCGAGCGCTTCGGCAGCTACCTGCTGATCGACTGCCATTCCATGCCCTCGGGCGCGGCGCCGGGCGAGCGCGGCGTGCGGCGCTCGCGCACCGATATCGTGCTCGGCGATTGCCACGGCGCCGCCTGCCACCCGCTGATCACCGAGACGGCGCACCGCACGCTGTCGGCCAAGGGCTATGCGGTGGCGCGCAACACGCCCTATGCCGGCGGCTTCACCACCGCCCATTACGGCAAGCCCGGCGTGCACGGCCATTGCCTGCAGATCGAGATCAGCCGCGCCCTCTACATGGACGAGCGCAGCTTCGAGCGCAAAGCCTTCCTGCACCAGCTCGCCGAGGACATGCGCGAGACCGCCGCGGCCCTCGCCGGCATCGATCTCTCCCTCCTCGCCGCGGCATGAGGCGTCGCGCGGCGGCGGCGACCGGCTTCGCGCTGCGCGAGGCCGCGGATGCCGACATGGCGGCGATCGCCGCGATCTATGCCCACC
>JBKQTR010000458.1:0-9916 GCA_052143095.1 Allostellaceae bacterium | reverse complement strand
CGTCGGCAAGCTGGTGGTCACCGCGCCCGACAGCGACCCCGTCGAGATTCCGCTGCAAGCGACGGAGGAGGTCGACCGGCTCGGCCCGCTGGGGCGCATGGCCGAGACGGCGGGATATCTGCTGTGGGGCAAGAAGCACTGAGCGGCTGGCTCCCGGCAAATCGCGCGTCGCAGCGCGCGATGGTATAAGCGAGGCGGCGGCCCCCGTCCCGGGAGCCGCCGGCGCAGGAGCGGCATCGGCCGGTGACCAGCGGTCGTTTCATCACCATCGAAGGCGGCGAGGGCGCGGGCAAGTCGACGCTGCTGCGCGGCGTGGTCGCGGCGCTGACGCAAGCCGGCATCGCCGCGCTGGCGACGCGCGAGCCCGGCGGCGCGCCCGGCGCCGAGGAGATCCGCCGGCTGCTGGTCGAAGGCGCGCCCGAGCGCTGGGACGCCGCCAGCGAGGCGCTGCTGATGGTCGCGGCGCGGCGCAGCCATCTCACCGAAACGATCTGGCCGGCGCTTGCCGCCGGGCGCTGGGTGGTGTGCGACCGCTTCGCGGATTCGACGCTGGCTTATCAGGGCTATGCCGGCGGCGTTGGCCTCGCTGAGCTCGAGGCGCTTCACCGCCTCATCGCCGGCGATTTCGCGCCGGACCTGACGCTCATCCTCGACCTGCCGGTGGCGCTGGGCCTGGCGCGCGCCGCCTCGCGCCCGGGCGCCGAGACCCGCTTCGAGCGCAAGGACCGCGACTTTCACGAGCGTCTGCGCCAGGGCTTTCTCGAGATCGCCCGGCGCGCCCCGCAGCGCTGCGTGATCATCGACGCCGAAGCGCCGCCCGACGCGGTGGCGGCGGCGGCGCTCGCCGCGTTGCGCGAGCGGCTGCAGGCGCCGGTATAGCGTCACCTCGGTTACGGGTTCCCGTTCCGGTTGTTCGCCTGATCGGCCTCGGCCGGCGGCGATTTTTTCATGCCGCGACAAGCGCCGGCAGCTATTCTGGCGTCAACGACAACAAGCGATCACGGGAGGAAGGCTCATGTCGGGAAGTTTCGCGCGCCGAGTGTCGGCGGCGCTCGCCGGCGCGCTGCTGCTGGCGGCGAGCGCCGCGGCGGCGGAGAAGGAGCCGATCACCATCGGCATGGGCATGGCGCTGACGGGCCCGCTGGCCGGTACCGGCAAGGCGTCGCTGCTGGCGACGCAGATGTGGATCGACGAGACCAATGCCAAGGGCGGGCTGCTGGGCCGTCCGGTGAGGCTCATCGCCTATGACGATCAGAGCAATCCCGCCGGCGTGCCCGGGCTCTACTCGAAGCTGATCGACGTCGACAAGGTCGATATCGTGCTCTCGGGCTACGCCACCAACATGATCGCGCCGGCGATGCCGATCGTCATGCAGCACGGCATGATGTTCCTCGGCCTTTACGGCCTCGCGGTCAACCGCGAGTTCAATTACGACCGCTATTTCCACGTCGTTCCCGCCGGCGACAATCCCGGCATCGAGTTCTCGCGGGGATTTCTCGACGTGGCGATGACCATGGATCCCAAGCCCAAGACGCTGGCCATCGTCGGCGCCGACGCGGAATACCCGCAGATCGCCACCGGCGGCGCGCGCGTCAACGCCAAGACGCTTGGGCTCGAGATCGTCTACGACCAGAAATACCCGCCGGGCACGGTGGATTTCGCGCCGATCGTGCGCGCCATCCAGGCGACGAACCCGGATCTGGTCTATGTCGCGTCATATCCCGCGGACAGCGTCGGCATGGTGCATGCCGTGCGCGAGCTCGGCCTTAGGGCCCGGATGTTCGGCGGCGGGCTCATCGGCCTGCAATATGCCGCGCTGAAGCAGCAGCTCGGCGCGCAGCTCAACTGCATCGTCTATTTCGACACCTATGTGCCGGAGCCGACGATGGACTTCCCCGGCATCAGGGAATTCCTGACGCGCTACCAGGCGAAGGCCGTGCCGGCGGGGGTCGACCCGCTGGGCTTCTATACCCCGCCTTACGCCTATGCGCGGATGCAGGTGCTGGGCGACGCCGTCACCGCGACCGGGAGCCTCGACCAGAAGGTGCTGGCGGACTACCTGCACAAGGCGGTGTTCCCTACCATCGTCGGCGAGGTCAAGTTCGGCCCGAGCGGCGAGCAGCCGGAGCCGCGCAATCTCTGGGTACAGTATCGCGGCATCACAGGCAACGACGTCGAGCAGTTCAAGCAGGCCGGCAAACAGGTGATCCTGTTTCCGCCGCGTTATAAATCGGGCGATCTGCACTACCCCTTCGCCAGCGGTGATCGATGAGCCCAGCCGCGATGTCAGGGGCCATGGAAGCCGCGCGGCGTCTGGCGCCGACGATCGCCGCGGCGGGCGATGCGATCGAGGCCGAGCGCCGGCTGACGCCGGCGGTGGTCGACGCGTTGCACGCGGCCGGGCTCTACCTGCTGCTGCTGCCGCGCGCGCTCGGCGGCGCCGAGCTCGATTTCGCCGGCTTCTCGCTGGTGATCGAGGAGCTGGCCAAGGCCGATGGCAGCACCGCCTGGTGCGTCTGCCAGGGCAATGGCTGCGCGCAATCGGCGGGGTTCCTCGTGCCGGAGGTGGCGCAGGAGGTGTTCGGCGACCGCCGTGCCGTGCTCGCCTGGGGCCCGGGCTCGGCCGAGGTTCAGAGTGTGCCGGGCGGCTTCCGCCTCAGCGGGCGCTGGAGCTTCGCCAGCGGCTGCCGCCAGGCGAGCTGGCTCGGCTGCTACGTGCCGGTGCCGGACGAGACCGGCCGGCCGCGCACCGCCGAGGACGGGACGCCGCTGCTGCGCACCTTCCTCTTCCCGGCGGCGAGCGCCACTCTTATCGACGTCTGGCAGGTCATCGGCCTCAAAGGCACCGCCAGCGACGCCTATGAGGTCCGCGACCTCTTCGTCCCGGCCGAGCGCAGCTTCCTGCGCAACGCGCCGCGGCGCAGCGACTACCCGCTCTACCGCTTCACCATCAACTCGGTCTATATGGCGGGGTTTCCCGGCGTGGCGCTCGGCATCGCCCGCGCCATGCTGGCGGAGTTCATCGCGCTGGCGAGCGTCAAGACGCCGCGGCTCGCCAAGAACCCGTTGCGCGAGGATGCGGTGGTGCAGGTGCAGGTGGCGCAAGCCGAGGCGAAGCTCGCCGCCGCCCGCGCCTTCCTGCAGCGGACGCTGGAAGAAAGCTGGCGCGCCGCCGCCGAGGGCCGCCTCGGCCTCGAGCAGCGGCTGGCCACGCGGCTCGCCAGCACCTATGCCATCCACCAGGCGCGCGAGGTCGCCGACGCCGTCTTCCACGCCGCCGGGGCGGGCGCGATCTACGCCAGCAACCCGCTGGAGCGGCGCATGCGCGACATCATTGCGGTGTCGCAACATCTCCAGGCGCGCCAGCAGCATTTCGCGACCGTCGGGCAATTCCTGCTCGGCCTCGAGCCCGACCTCACGGTTACCTGAGCGATGCTGGCCGGCATCGACGTCGCCGCGATCGAAGAGGTCGCCGAGGGCGCCGCGTTCGGCGGCGCCGGCGCCTATCGCCGCATCATTGGCACGGCGAGCGGCGAGCTCGATCCCGACCGGCCGGAGAACCGCGGCATCGCCAACCTCGCCAAGGCGCCGCGCAACGCCGCCGGCCACGTCGAGTATCGCTGCGACCTCTTCATCCTGCGCCCGGCCGATCCGGCCAAGGGCAATGGGCGCCTCCTCTACGAGGTCAACAACCGCGGCCGGAAGCTGCTCTTCGCCAATCTCTGCGCGGCGCCGGCGGGCAACGACCTCAAGACGCGCGCCGATTTCGGCGACGGCCTGCCGCTGCGCCTGGGATTCACCCTGGTCTGGTCGGGCTGGGACGCAACGGTGAACCGCGCCAATGCGGCGCTGGGCCTCAGCGCGCCGTCGCCGCTCGAAGGGGGCTAGGCGATCATCCGCCGCATCCGCGACGAGTTCGTCGCCGGCACCAGGCCGGATTCGCCGGTCGACCTCTTCCGCCTCTCCTATGCCGCGGCGACGCTGGACAAGGCGCAGGCGCGCCTGACCCGGCGGCGGCGCCAGGAGGAGCCGCGCGCGACCGTTCCGGCGGCGGAGTGGGAGTTCGTCGATGCGCGCCGGGTGCGGCTGCTGCCCGCCGGACGCAAGCCCGAGCCGGGCACCCTCTACGAGCTCACCTATCCCGCGCGCGATCCGCTGCCTCTCGGCGTCGGGCTTGCCGCGACGCGCGATGTCGTGAGCCGTCTGCGCTACCATCCCGACGCGGCCGAGCTGCTCGGCCGCCAGCCAAGCCACGCCCTGGGCTTCGGTATCTCGCAGGCCGGCCGCTACCTGCGCGACCACATCGCTCAGGGCTTCAACCGCGACGAGGCCGGCCGCCGCGTCTTCGACGGCGTGCTGGCGCATACCGCGGGGATCGGCCGGCTGTTCCTCAACCACGCCTTCGCGCAGCCCTTCCGCACCAATACCCAGCACGAGGATCACGATTTCCCGGAGAACGACTTCCCGTTCTCGCCGGCGGCGATGAGCGACCCGCTCACCGGGCGCAGCGGCGGGCTGCTGCGCGGCGACGGCAGCGATCCCCTGCTGATCCAGACCAATACCGCGACCGAATATTGGCAGAAGGGCGCCTCGCTGCTGCACACGGATCCGCTGGGCACGCGCGATGTCTCGCTGCCGGAGGCGGTGCGGCTCTACCTGATCGCCGGGACCCAGCATGGCGGACGGGCAGGGAGCCCGGGGGATCGCGGCCCGGCGGTCAACCCGCGCAACCCGCACAATCCGATGCCGGCGCTGAGGGCGCTGCTGGTGGCGCTCGATGACTGGGTCGTGGAAGGCCGCGCGCCGCCGCCGAGCCTGGTGCCGAGCCTCGCCGCGGGCAGCCTGGTGCCGGCCGACGCGACCGGCTTCCCGGAGATCCCGGGGGTTGCGCTCGCGCGCCGCACCAACCGGGTGACGCCGCCCGGCGACTGGGTCGAGCCGGCGCCCGCGCCCCGCGCCTATCGCTGCCTGGTGTGCCGCGTCGACGCCGACGGCAACGAGGTCGCCGGCATCCGCCTGCCCGACATCGCCGTGCCGCTCGGCAGCTATACCGGTTGGAACCTCTATCGCGCGCCCTATCCCGAGGGCGAGCTCGCCGATCGCGACGGCAGCTTCATTCCGTTTGCGAAATCACCGGCGGAGCGCCTCGCCGCCGGCGACCCCCGGCGTTCCCTGGCCGAGCGCTATGCCAGTCCTGCCGATTACGTTGCGGCGGTGGAACGAGCGGCGGCGGCCCTGCTGGAGCAGCGCCTGCTCCTGCCGGAGGATGCGGCAGCCTATGGCGCGCGGGCGCGCGATAGCGCGCCGTTCTAGGGCGCGTTTCATCTTCGTCTTCCCCGCGAAAGTGCTAGGGCATGCACACTACTTACAGTTGCTGCGCAGCCCCTCCCCCCTTGAGGGCAGGGCCATCGCATGTGCGCATATGAGGTTCACCACGGAGGGCACGGAGGGCACGTAGAAGAAGTGTTAGGCGCGCAAAGCGCGCCATTCCTCGCTTCTCCGTGCCCTCCGTGCCCTCCGTGGTCAATCCTTCCCACCCAGCCGCCGGCGCCATATGCAATTGCCCTGCCCTTGAGGGGGAGGGTGCCCGGGGCTGAAGGCCGGTGTCGGGCGGCGGCCCCGATACTTCATTCTGTTTGCGAAATAATGCCTCTAACACCTTGCTATGGAAGGATGCTACGGTCTTCGTTACGTTGGCGGAACGAGTTGCGGCGGTGCCGCAGGCGGCAGAGCGGGCCTTGCCCGGTTGCTGGCCCGATACTTGATTCTACTTGCGAATTGATCCCGCTAACGCCTTGGTAACGCGCGATCCAACCTTCTCCGTTACGCGGGCGTAACGAGCGGCGGCAGCCCTGCCGCCGGCCAACGCAACAGCGAAACGTTCTAGCTACGCCGCGGCCGGGCTATCATGGCGCCCATGGCCGAGGACGAAGACCAGGAGCTCGAGGAGGAAGCCGCGCCAGGCGAGGCGGTCGAGGCGCCGGCGCCGCGGGAGAACCCGGGGCTGCTCGGACACGAGGCGGCCGAGGCGGCGCTGCTGCAGGCCTATCTCTCGGGCCGGCTGCCGCATGCCTGGCTGTTGAGCGGCCCCCGGGGCATCGGCAAAGCGACGCTGGCCTTCCGCTTCGCCCGCTTTCTCTTCGCCCAAGGCGGCGGCGGGCTCTTTGCCGCGGCGCCGACCTCGCTCGCCGTGGCGCCGGAGCAGCCGATCTTTCGCCGTGTCGCCTCGGGCGGCCATGCCGACCTGCTCGTGGTCGAGCGCAGCATCGATCCCCGGCGCAAGAAGCTGCGCAGCGAGATCGTCGTCGACGACACCAGGGCGATTGCCGGCTTCCTGCGCCTGACCCCCGCCGAAGGCCATTGGCGGGTCGTCATCGTGGACGGCACCGACATGATGAATCGAAACGCTGCCAATGCTTTATTGAAGATTCTTGAAGAACCACCGCAACGTGCGGTGCTCCTCCTGGTGAGCGACAATCCCGGCCGCCTGCTGCCCACCATCCGCTCGCGCTGCCGCATCCTGGCGCTGAAGCCGCTGGCTCCCGGGGTGGTGCTGGAGGCGCTGCAGCATTACCGGCCCGACTTGTCTTCCGGCGACCGTGCGGTGCTGGCGCAGCTCGCCGAAGGCAGCATCGGTCGCGCCCTCGAGCTTGCCGCGGCCGGCGGCGTCGGGCTCTACCGCAGCCTGATGCGGCTGCTGGACGGGCTGCCCGAGATCGACGGCGCGGCGCTCCACGCGCTCGCCGACCGGCTGCAGCGCGGCGATGGCGAGGAGGCCTTCCGGCTGCTGGCGGAGCTGCTGCCGGGCTGGCTGGCGCGCATGGTGGCGCTGGCCGCCGGAAGGGCAGGCGGGGCCTTGCCGGAGGAAACCCAGGCGATGCGCCGGCTGGCGGCGCGGCGCGGCCTTGATCAATGGGTTGAGGTATGGGAAAAGCTCAGCCATCTTTTCGCCCAGGCGGACAGCGTCAACCTCGACCGCAAGCAGGTCGTGCTGAACGCCTTTTTCGCGCTCGAAGAGGCGGCGCGCTGAGCCGCCGGCGCGCGTCCAGGAGAAACCCATGAGCGGCGGCCGGCCCTATTACCTCACGACGCCGATCTATTACGTGAACGACGCGCCGCATGTGGGCCATGCCTATACCACCGTGGCCTGCGATGCGCTGGCGCGCTTCATGCGTCTCGACGGCCGGCGCGTCCATTTCCTCACCGGCACCGATGAGCACGGCCAGAAGGTCGAGAAATCGGCGCTCGCCGCGGGGCTCGATCCGCAAGGCTTCTGCGACCACATCTCGGCTCAGTTCCGCGACGTGACGCGCCTGATGAACATCAGCAATGACGATTTCATCCGCACCACCGAGCCGCGCCATGTCGCGGGGGTGCAGGCGCTGTGGCAGGAGCTGCAGCGGCGCGGCGAGATCTATCTCGGCACATTTGCCGGCTGGTATTCGGTGCGCGATGAGGCGTTCTACGAGGAGAGCGAACTGGTCGACGGCAAGGCGCCGACCGGCGCCGAGGTCGAGTGGGTCGAGGAAGAGAACTATTTCTTCCGGCTGTCCGCCTGGCAGGATCGGCTGCTCAAATTCTATGACGAGACCCCCGATTTCATCGCGCCGCGCGCGCGCCGCAACGAGGTCATCAGCTTCGTCAAGGGCGGGTTGCGCGACCTCTCGGTCTCGCGCACCAGCTTCACCTGGGGCATTCCGGTGCCGGGCGATGAGAGGCACGTCGTCTATGTCTGGCTCGATGCGCTCGCCAATTACATCACGGCACTGGGCTATCCCGAAACCCAACACAATGACTATGCGCGGTTCTGGCCGGCCGATCTACATATGGTGGGCAAGGACATCATCCGCTTCCATTGCGTCTACTGGCCCGCGTTCCTGATGGGCGCCGGGCTGGCGCCGCCGAAGCGCGTCTTCGCCACCGGCTGGTGGACGGTCGAAGGCCAGAAGATGTCGAAGTCGCTCGGCAATGCCATCCCGCCGCAGCAGCTCGTTGAACGCTACGGCGTCGACCCCGTGCGCTATTTCATGCTGCGCGAGCTGCCTTTCGGCAGCGACGGCGATTTCTCGCACCGTGCCGTGGTCAACCGCACCAACGGCGATCTCGCCAATGATTTCGGCAATCTGGCGCAGCGCGTGCTGTCAATGATCAACCGCAATTGCCAGGCGCGCGTGCCGGCGCCGGAAACGCTCGCCGCCGCCGATGAGGCGCTGCTCGCCGCGGCGCGCGGCCTGCAGGCGCGCCTGCGCGCCGATTTCGCCGAGCAGGCCTTCCATCGCGCGCTCGAGACGCTGTGGCAGGTCGTTGCGGAGGCGAACCGTTACGTCGACGAGCAGGCGCCTTGGGCGCTGCGCAAGACTGACCTGGCGCGGATGGGCACCGTGCTCTACGTGCTGGCCGAGGTGATCCGCCATCTCGCGCTGCTGGTTCAACCGGTGGTGCCGCAAGCAGCGGCAAAGCTGCTGGATCAGCTCGCCGTGCCGGCCGACCAGCGCGATTTCGCCGCGCTGGCGCGACCGCTCGTTCCGGGGACGGAACTGCCGAAACCCGAAGGCATCTTCCCGCGCTATGTCGAGGAGGAGCGGAGGTGAGCGGGCAGCTCGTCCGCGCCGGAGCGCTTGCGTGATGCTCGTCGACAGCCATTGCCATCTCGACTACGCGGCGCCGCAAGAGAGAGCGGAAATCATCGCGCGCGCGCGCCGCGCCGGGGTCGAGACCATGCTGACCATCGGCACCAAGATCAGCGAATTCGCCGGCGTGCTCGATATTGCTGAGAGCGACCCCAACATCTGGTGTTCGGTCGGCGTCCACCCACATGAGGCTGCGGCAGAAGAGGATCAGCTGACGCAGCTTGTGGCGTTGACGCGGCATGAGAAAGTGGTGGGGATCGGCGAGACCGGGCTCGATTTCCATTACGAGCATTCGCCGAGAGCGCAGCAGAAAGCAGCCTTTCGCGTGCATTGCGCCGCTTCACGTGAAACAAATTATCCTTTGATCGTGCACAGCCGCGGCGCCGACGCGGAAACCGCCGCCATTCTGGCCGAGGAGAAGCCGCTTTCCGGCGTCATCCATTGTTTCAGCACCGGACGCGCGCTGGCCGAGGCCGCGCTGGCGCTCGGCTTCTACATCTCGCTGTCGGGGATCGTCACCTTCAAGAATGCTGGCGAGCTGCGCGCCATCGTCTCCGACCTGCCGCTCGACCGGCTGTTGATCGAGACCGATGCGCCCTATCTCGCGCCGGTGCCGCTGCGCGGCAAGCCCAACGAGCCGGCCTTCCTCATCCACACCGCCGCGGCGGTGGCGGCGCTCAAAGGCATCGCCGCCGAGGAGCTCGCGCGCATCACCAGCGAAAATTTCTTCAGGCTCTTTAGCCGGGCGCGCAAATCGACGGTCGTTTCATGCGGGTAACGATGCTGGGATGCGGGCCGTCCTGGGGCGTGCCGCGGATCGGCGGCGATTGGGGCGATTGCGATCCGCAGGAGCCGCGCAACCGGCGCCGCCGGGTCTCGGTGCTGGTGGAGGAGGGCGGCTCGACCCTGCTGATCGACACCTCGCCCGATCTGCGCGAGCAACTGCTCGATGCGGGGGTGCAACGGATCGATGCCGTACTGTTCACCCATGCCCATGCCGACCATCTCCACGGCATCGACGATCTGCGCTCGGTCAATCGACTGATGCAAAGCGGTATCCCGATCTTTGCCAGCGCACAGACCCTCGCCGAGATCAACCGCCGCTTCGGCTATGTCTTCGATCCCGTGAAGCCCGGCCGGCAAACCGCCTGGTACAAGCCGGTGCTCGAGCCGCAGGCGGTCGACGGCCCGTTCTCCGCCGCCGGGATCGCGGTCATGCCCTTCATCCAGGATCACGGCTTCTCCAAGAATTTGGGCTTCCGCATCGGCGGCTTCGCTTACTCGAC
>JBKQTR010000457.1:0-15230 GCA_052143095.1 Allostellaceae bacterium | reverse complement strand
TCGGTCGGCGGCGCCAGCGCGATGTCGAGGTAGAAGCCCTCCTGCTGCAGCCTCCGCACGGTGTTTTGCGCCATCTCGAAGCGGTGCGTGACGCGCTGCGCGTTCATCAGGTCGGTCGCGTCGTTGGAGACGATGAGGTCCGGCATGTAGATGCATTCGCTCACCGGCCGCTCGCGCAGCGGGCAGTGATAGACCTTCTTGAACAGCGTCCCGCCATAGCCGAGATAGAACAGCCCGCGGTCGGTGTCGGGGTAGTACTCGCTGGCGGTGACCGTGAGGTAATGGTTGAAGTCGCGCTCGAAGTCCTTGGCGAGTTCCTGGCGCACGCCGGTGTCGTCGCCGTCGACCCTCGCCTTGACCGGTCCCGCCGCCGGCAGCAGCTCGTTCCTCGCCCCCGACTGGAAGCGCACGCAGGCCCAGAGCAGGATGGGATGGCGGATGCGTGAGATGTTCTTGCCGCCCTGCCCCGCCGCAAAGCCCGCCGCGTCGCCTTCGAGCTTCAGCCCCAGCAGATCCATGCCGCGGGTGTACTGGTCGAGCATCTCCTTGCGTGACCGCTCATCCGCCTCCATGCCGCGCAGCAGCAGCTCGGCGATCCCGCCCAGCGCGCCGTCATCGAGCTTTTCCGCGAGGTTGTCGTCGAAGCTCTCCGCCTTCGTCGGCGAAGCGGGCTTGCTCCTGTCGCGGACCGTCACCGTGCCGGTGTCGTCGTCCACCTCGATCTCCATCGCGCTCATCGCCGGGCTCGGCCGGGGCGCGGGCCCAAGCGCCGCCCCCTGCCCCAGCAAAGGCTGCGGCGGCGCGATCAACGGAATCGGCATAGATAGATGCTCCTCTGTCTTGCGGGCAGGTGATGTGATTGCTCGCTCCGTGAGGGAGAGAGCCGGAAAGCCGCGTTGCGGTCTTGTCTCGGCGGCGACGAGGGATCGTCGGCGTCAGCAGGTAAAGTGACCCACATAGAAATGCCGGCCGAGCGATAGCACGTCGCCGGGGCATTTCAGCTCAGCGGGAACGTCGCGGCCGCGCCATTTCTCCAAGCGCACGCCAAGCGGCTTTGCCGCCTGGTCCGTCTCATCGAAGATCGCTCCGTATGACGTGGTGAGAAAGCCCCCCACGGAAAGAACGCGACCATGGAACGCGGAACGCGCGCAGCGTCACCAGGTTGAGCCCTCGCTCGTCGAGCCATGCCAGCCAGTCCAGCGCCTCGTCCATGCGGTCGATGGCCTCTTTGGTCGGGACATAGCGCGGCTCGCGCAGCGGCTCGTAAGCGGGCTTCCCCCGCTGGATGCGTTCCAGCGCCGCGCGATCACGTCGATCGCCTCGCGGAGCGTCTCGGGCCACGACGTTTGCTTTGCGTAGATGAAGCGCCGCTCGCGGTCGGGCGGCGCCGCAAGCGTCCGGATGCTTCGTGCAGCCGCTCCTCGACCTCCGGGAGCATCGCCGGGAGCCGGCCGCCCCTTTCCTGTCCTCATCGCCGCGATCATGGGTTCGCCGTCCTGCCGAAAAGCCACTCTGCAATGTTGATGATCATCTGCCGCTCCCAGTCGCGGCGAGCCGTGTCGGGTCGATCACCGCCACGCCCTGCGCCTGCCAGGCCGCGCGGCGCATGCGCTCCAGCTGCTCGGGCTCCGTGGATGCCGCCGGCTGGTGGCGGGCGAGGAGGTTGTCGTCGAAGCTCTCCGCCTTCGGACGCGCTACCGCGGCGGCGCTGGGCGTCTTGTCGCGGATGGTCACTTTCCCGGTGGCGTCGTCCACCTCGATCTCGACAGCGCTCAATGGCGCCGTGGAACTGGCGCGGGCAGCCTCGGCCAACGCCGCCGCGCCATCCGGGGACGGCACGCGCGCGACCAGGACCGACGGCAGGATCAAGCGACAAACGTCGACCTCGGCGCGGATCTACAACGGCTTCGGCCGGCGGGGCTTGATGCAGCGCAATCACGTGTTGGGCGTGTCATGCGGAAGAGTGACGCCGGTCACAAGATGCCGCCCTTTAGAGTAGTATTATGATTGGGTTATGCCATTTTCCACAATCCGATGATGGGAGAGGAACCAATGGCTACGCCCGCAAGACATCACAAGATACAACGCTATGGCTGGATCCCCGATCTGCCCGATGCCCGCGACCATCTCTACGCGGCCCCCGCGCCGGTGATGGCGGCGCTGCCGCCGAAGGCGGACCTTCGACCGCAATGCCCGCCCGTCTACGACCAAGGGCAACTCGGCAGCTGCACCGCCAACGCGATTGGCGCGGCAATTCAATTCGATCGCCTGAAGCAGAACCTCCAGCCGAACTTCGTGCCTTCGCGCCTTTTCATCTATTACAATGAGCGCGTGATCGAGGGGACGGTTTCCACCGACAGCGGCGCGCAAATCCGGGACGGCATCAAGAGCGTGGCCCAGCAAGGCGCTTGTCCTGAACCGGATTGGCCTTATGACATCTCGAAATTCGCGACGCAGCCGCCCCCGGCCGACTACACGGAAGCACTAGGAGACCGCGCGGTCAGCTACAGTCGCCTGGTTCAGAACCAGGACTTGCTCAAAGGGTGCCTCGCCTCTGGCTATCCTTTCGTCTTCGGCTTCACCGTGTACGAAAGCTTCGAGAGCCAGGCGGTGGCGCAGTCCGGCGTAGTCCCGATGCCCTCCCCCAGTGAGCAGGTTGTGGGCGGCCATGCGGTGCTGGCGGTTGGCTACGACGACGGCTCCCAGCGCTTCATCGTCCGCAACTCCTGGGGAACAGCGTGGGGTATGGCCGGATATTTCACGATGCCCTACGCCTATGTCACCAATTCCAATCTTGCCGACGACCTATGGACGATCCGGCTCATTTCGCAGAACTGACCTGGTGGCTACGGCGGGAAACGCCCGCCGTAGCATCCTATTCCGTGACCTGCACATGGAGCGTGAAGGACTGTGCTGCTTCGGCGCTGGGCTCGAACGAGCGACGATAGACCAGCCGCAGGTCGCATGTTCCTTCGCGCACGGCCTTAATTTGCCAGGTATGCTCGCCGCCCGCGCCGGGCGGATTTCCGCGCGGCACGAAGACATCGCAGAGAACCGTGCATGACGGCGCGCTGTCCGCTGCGAAGCTCCACCGAAACCCCGTCGTTGGATTTTCCTTGAGGCGCAGCTCCATGACCTGTCCAACAGGGAGACGAACGGTCTGATCTAGGAAGCTTTCGTCGATGTAGATCATGACCACACCGCAAAAATGAGTGGTAGCGCCGGTCCGATCACGTTCTATTTGGGGCAAAGCGGCCGACTCTGCAAGGCATTGCGAGCAGCGTCTTGAACGCCCTGTCGCTCACACGTCGTAGATCGGCTCGCTCTGCCGCTCGCCCGGCGGCTTCCCGCGCTGGCGCAGATCCCCCGTCCGTTCGTCGCCGAGCAGCGCCACGCCGGATTTGCGCAGGAACCACAGCGCCTGCGTCACGGTGTCGACAAGATCATCGTGGGCGCCTTTGGGAAAGACCTCGCATTCGCCGATCACCAGCTCCGACCATGCCCGTTCCGGCGCATAGACGAGGCCATTCTCGAACAGATGCTGCACCGCATAGGCGCGCGCCACCTTGTCGCCGCCGGCCTTGCGCGGGTCGAGCAGCTGCACCCCGAATTCCTCGTCGGAGGATAGCCGCACGATCTCCTGCGCCACGCTGATGCCGTTGGCGCGAGCTTCGATCACCAGTCGGTCGATCTGGCGCTTGCGGCAGGTTTTGAGGATCTTCTGCACCAGCGGATAAAAGGCGAGCCGCGCCTGCCACGCCTCCATCAGCATCAGCTTCGGCACATCGTTGGCGTCGCGCCACGAGCCCCACACCGTCAGCGCGGACCAGTCGTTCTCTTCCGCCTCGGTGAGCGCCGTGTCGAGCGAGGCCAGGATGTAGTCGAAAGGCGGGTATTCCAGCGGCTTCACCGGCTTGCCGTCCGCCGCGAACATCTCGCCTCCGATCGGCCAGAGCTGCCAGTCCGCGCGCTTGAGGATGCCGCCGCCGCGCGGCGCCGGCGATTGCTGGTATTGCCCGGCATAGGCGTAGGAGCCCTTGATGCGCCGGAGCTTCTCCACTTCCGCGCGCGGGAAGCGCGCCTCCCAGGCGAGCTCGCCCTCTGTCTCGCGCGGATCCTGCCAGCCCAGCGCGTTGACGTAGTGGCGCCGCTGGTCGTACTCCATCGGTACCGAGAGATGGACGTAATCGGCCTCGAGCGACAGCAGCGTGCCGCTGCAGTCGCGCTCGTTGGTGCGCTGCTGGATCAGGATGATGGCGGATTGGCGTTGGTCGTTGAGCCGGTCCGGCATCACCTCGGTGAGCCACAGATTGGTGCTCTCCAGCACCGCTTTCGATTCCGCCTTCTTGACGTTGTTGGGGTCGTCGATGATGACGCGGTCGCCGCGCTCGCCGGTGCCGACGCCGCCGATCGAGGAGGCAAATTTCCAGCCGGTCTTGTCGTTCTCGACCTTGCGCCGGCCGAACTGGTCGCCGGGCCCGAACACCTCGCCCCAGAGCTCGCGATATCGCGGCGAGGTGATGAGGTTGCGGAAGCGGCCGTTGTCGCGCTTGGTCAGCTCCTCCGAATAGGAGAAGCAGAGATAGCGCGTCTGCGGCAACCGCCGCGGCCCCCATTCCCAGGCCGGCCAGAACACGTCGACCAGCAGCGATTTCATGAAGCCCGGCGGCACGTTGATCAGCAGCCGGTTGATCTCGCCCTCGGTGACCGCGGTGAGATGCTCGCACATCGCGCCCAGCACCCAGCCTTCGACAAAGGGCCGCGCCGGCTCGATCGCCGGCCACGTCAGGCGGACGAAATCGAGCAGATCCTCCTCGGCATCGGCGCGGTCGAGCGCCTTGCCGAGCCGGACCGGGTCCGGCCAGCGCGGTGACGATGGGCGGCGCATTACGCTCCTGGCATGATGGGGTCGCGGCGTGATCCGCGGCTAATCGCCCGCATGGAGGGCGGCAAGGATCGCGTGATGGCGAACCGTGTCGATACCGTGCTTTTGTTCTAGCGCAAGCTCGGAGTTAGCCTCGGAGGGAAAATGCACCGAGGGTCGTTTGGTGCTGGCGCCGAATTGAACGAGGACATCGGCGCCCAAGGGTTCGTCATAGCGAGGCAGGACGTTCGCCAGCTTTCCTGCGTATCGCGGCTCGCCGGAGCCGTCCGCCTCATACAAAGAGAGGTAACGCTCGAACACGCGCCGGTCTACTTCAACCCATATCCCCCAACCGAAATATCCGGTGCGGTCGACGAAGGGAACGGGCAACACGCAGCGAATGAAATAACGACCGTCGTATTTGCACAAATCCGAGTCGAATTTAGCTCTCTCAGATCTCTCCGGTTCTCGAATTGCCGACACTTCGTCTGGCAATTGCCACGCGTGATCTGTCGGAAGCTTAGAATGGGCTTCCCCGCATATGCCGCAAACAAATGTTTCGCTCATCGCCCGCTCATTTGTTGTTCGACCCAAGGAGAGCGTAGCTCGATTCTAGTCCACCTCCGCGTCCCGCGCCGTCTATGCATCGTAAATGGTGTAGTGGATCAGACGCTCGCATATCTCGCGCGCGGGTCTGCCTTCCTTCGCCCATTCCTCCAGGAAATCCTGGGCGATAAACACCTCTATAAAATATGTCATGTCCCCTTTCGGGGCCGTTGAATAGCCTGGTCTGTCGTCTTGCTCCGCGAGAATTGCGGCAGGGTGTCCATGGCTCGACCGCGTAGATCGTGAGGTCACGATCCAATGCCAACAGATTCTGAGCCATATCCAGCAGCGCTATTGTCTTCCCCATATCCCGCAGCCTCCGATTCCCTCTGGATGCAGATGCTAAACAATGGGTTCGCCGGCATATGTTAATCGCGCGGCAGCGGCTTGCCTGCAATAGGTTTGCAATGGCACAGGACGTTCCGCACTCCCTATCGGCTCCGCGTTCTGTCCGGTTGCGTCCGCCGCGAAAAGCACAGCGACGGATCCAAGGTCGCTGGCCTCCATCGGATGAAATCTGGCTAGCAGGGCCGTCGCCGATAGCGCTGAGGTGGCTGTTCTATGCCCTTGTTCCGCCTTTAGGCGTCGTTGATTGCATAGTAGATGAACCGCTCGCATTGCTCTCTCGTGGTTGGCTTGACCGCAGAGGACTTGAGCCAGTCTTCCAGAAGGTCCTGCACGACGAATACATCCAAGAAGTGATCCATCCCGGCTTCCCTCGGTTCGTCGGGCAGAACATTGCCGTCGGGAGAATCAGCCAGCATACTCTTAGATGCCGGCGTCCAAGGCTTGACCGCGTAGATTGTCAGATCACGGTCGGCGTCCCGGATGTGCTCAAATATTTCCAATAGGGTCACTGTTTGCCGCCATCTCTCCGCCGGGTGGAACTGCCGCTCATCCGGATCGAGGTCGCATATTAACTCGCTCAGATTATCGTCGCTCCTCTTCGTGGCTGCACCGTCTACGCATCATAAGTGGCGTAGTAGATCAGACGTTCGCACATCTCGCGCGCTGGCCGCCCCTCCTCGACCCATTCCTTAAGGAAATCTTGGGCGATAAATACTTCTATGAAATAAGTCTTGTCCCCTTTCGGATCCAATGAATATCCCGGCCTTTCGTCTTGCTCATCGAGAATTGCGGCAGATTCAGGCGTCCAAGGTTCGGCCGCATAGATTGTGAGATCACGATCCAGGGTCATTAGATTTTGAGTCACATCCAGCAACGTCATTGTTTTCCCCATAACCAGAAACCTCCGACTCCGTTTGGATGTAAGACCTTGAACATCGGGTTTCCCGGTGTGTTCTGATCGCGCGGGACGAGATGCATCTCTCCCGGCGTCAGATCATGATGCCACGACCAGCCCGCTGGTGGCTCTCGTGGCGCCAGGCCCGTGCGCGTGCGTTGCAGTACCACCCCTTGCGCCCGCATCGCATCAGCAAATTCCGGATCCGCCTCCATGTCTCGCAGCAACTCCTCATTGGCCGCTCGATTGTGCACCCGCCGCCCTGCGCGAATCAACTCCGGCGGCAGGCGCATACTATATATCACCGTATACGCTTGTGGATTCGCAGGCGGTTTTGTGCGCGCGTACGGCGCAGCGGGACTTGCCTCTTCGCCGGAGCTTTGCGATCCGGCATCGGCGGGATCGCGCAGTTCTGTTGCTTCTGCCGGCTGGCGTGCAACAAGTGCCGGTGGTGCTGATCCCTGCGCCGGCGTGCTCGAGAGCGCCGCGGCGCTTTTCTCCGCATCGGCGGCGGATTCCGGCACGGCGCTCGGCGGTGGAGGTAGCGGCGTTACCTCGGTCGGCGAGAGCGCGGATGGCGGCAGCCTTATCTCCGTTGCTGCCTTCGCCAGCCTTCGCCCGATCGCGGATAGCCCCCACTCGCCGAGGCCGATAAGGCCCCTGCCGACCCCGCCGAGCGGCGCGCCGATCACCGCGGCCATCTCGTTGTTCTGCGCGATGCTCTTTGCGAATTTCCGATTGAGTTCGGCGAGGACCGGATCAGTCTTGGTATCGATGCCTTGCGCCTTGAGCGCCGCCATCCGGGCGTTGCGCTTGTTCCAGACGTCTTCCTGGTCGATCTCCTCCCAGGGCGGATGCGGATCGATGCGCGCCGGCGCCGTGTCCGGCAGCTCCGGCAAATGATCGAGACCGCTCGGTCGCGAGGGCGCCCGGGACTCGCCGCTCTGCAGCGCCCGCCATTCATCGAGCGAGTAGCCGTATTGCGCCGCGTCTCTCGCCTCGCCCGGCGGCATGGTTTCCCACCCGCCCAGCGGTGCGCGTGCTTCGAACAGCGGCACGCTCGGCTGCGGCGGGTCTGGCGGAAGCGGCTCGCCAACTTCATCGACGCTCGGGTCCGACGCGGCATCGGTCGCGCTCGGCGCCGCGGGCGCCGGCGCTGCACCATCGTCGGAAGGGTTTCCGGAACCCTCGGCCGGCGCAGCCGCTGCCGCGTCGTCGGGCTCCGGCGTGCCTCCGCCCTCTTGCCGTCGGAGCGCGCGATGCGGCGGCAGCGCCGGCGCCGGGGGCTTCAGCGCGAGCGGCAGCGCCTCGTGCGTGACGGGCAAACTGCCGTCATCCTCCCAGGGCGCGAGGGGCTGATCGCGCAGGAGGAAGCCGTCGAAGAACAGCCGCCCGAGCCGATCCTCGCGCGCTGTCAGCACCGCCTCTTGCGGCTGGCCGCCGATTGCTACCACCGCAGCAAATTCGTGCAGCCGCGATACCGGAAGGCGCGGCGGCCGCTCCTCGACGGTGCCGAGGTAGCGCGCCTCGGCGAGCATGTGCGGGAGCGCCGGCATCGCCCGCAGCAGCGCCGGCGGCAGCCCCGGCGCCATCGCCTGTTCCAATCCGCGCGACCAGCGCAGGCCGATGGGCCAACCTGTCTCGCGGTTGACCACCGTGAGACCGTCGAGCCAGGTCCGGGCGTAGCGCGCCGCCAATCCGAGCAGATGGCCGTAATTCCGCGGCCGCCTTCCCAGCTCAGTGCCGGAAAGGCGCGCCGCCAGCGACGAGCGCATGGCGGGCCTCGCTTAGGTCGTGCGTCGACGGGAGAAAGGGGCGCGGCGGCGCGCCTAGTCGGCGGGATCGTCCTCGGCCGCCGCCTTGTCGAGGAGCTGGCGCAGCGCGTCGCGCTGCTCGCGGGTGAGGCGGTCGACGGCGAGCTGGCGCGGCTCGGTCGCGCGCCCGTCGCCGAGCGCCCGCCAATCCTCGAGCGTCTTGAACACCGCCATCTGCGCGCTCATCGCCTCGCGATCGTCGCCGGTCAGCGCGCGCTGCAGCACGCGCGCGACGACCAGCCGCGCCGCCAGCATGGTGCCCGGGCTCAGCTCCTCGGCAAAATGCTGCTTGAGGCTAACGGGGTCGATCGACGCAGGGGTGCGTCAGCAGACTCGCGGTGGCGGAGCCAAATGCCCTCAGAACGGTTCGACGAGAGCATCGGACAATCCGAGTCTTTCGAAGAGATCGAGCACCCGCTGCGATACGACAAGCCGGAGGTTCGGTGCAATACCGAAATCGTCCCGCCCTGCCTTGCCATCAACCTTCAGCCATACGAAATCTGGCAGCCGGCGATTTGGGTACCTATCTTTGAAAAACTCGGATCGCGAGATCTCGACGTGGTCGAACGTCACGCCGGTGGCTCCCATCGCCTGGAGCGCGTGCTGCGCAGGGATGGTGACGATGTAGCAGGGAAAAGTTCTCAAAATGACGCTGTCCGGCCAACCATCGAAGCTATAATGAAGTTTGCTCACCAAGGGTGGATGAACGCTCACATCCATGACGGTGTTCTCGCCGATGCCGCCCGCCACCTCTGGCGCGAGATAGAAGTATGTCATTCTTCACTGCCTTTCACCGGCGGCATGAACTGGGATCCGTACTTTGCATCGACGTCGTCGCGCTTTTGCAAGAGCTGCTCGCGGGTCGCGTCGGGGTTCCTCTCCTAGAATTGGTCCCATTCTTGCCTGATCTGCTTCAAGTGTAGCTCGGAGTTAAACTCATTTGGAACCCCGCGTGGGTTCTCTAGCGCGTGCATTTCCGCCGGGCTGATACGGTCAGGGTACCGCTGCAGAGCCTGTTGTTCCACCGCGTGATGCACTGTGACGCTTCCGCTGAGTTCGGGATGTTCTCTGAAGAATGTTGCCCGGTAGTTTTTGGAAACCACCCCCTCGGGCGTGGCGAGAGCACTTTTCACCGCGCCAGATTTTTCCGGCCCCGCGCTCGGTGGCGGCGGTGGCGGTGTCACCTCGAGCGGCGAAGCCGCGGATGGCGGCAGCCTTATCTCCGATGCTGTCCTCGCCAGGCCTCGCCCAATCGCGGAAGCTCCCCACTCGCCGAGCCCGACAAGGCCCCGGCCGATCCCACCGAGCGGCGCGCCGATCACCGCGGCCGTCTCGTTGTTCTGCGCGATGCTTTTCGCGAATTGCCGATTGAGCTCGGCAAGAACCGGATCGGTCTTGGGATCGATGCCTTGCGCCTTGAGCGCCGCCATTCGCGCGCTGCGCTTGTTCCAGACGTCTTCCTGGTCGATCTCCTCCCAGGGCGGATGCGGATCGATGCGCGCGGGCGCCGAGTCAGGCAGCTCCGGCAAATGATCGAGATCACTGGGTCCCGGCGGAACCCGCGGCTCGCCGTGCTGCATCGCACGCCATTCGTCGAGCGGGTAGCCATATTGCGCCGCATGCCGCGCATCGCCCGGCGGCAGGGTTTCCCACTGGGCCAGCGGCGCGCGCGGCTCGAACACCGGGACGCGCGGTTGCGGCGGGCCCGGCGGAAGCGGCTCGCCGATGTCATCGAAGCGTGGGCTCGACGCGGTATCGGTCGCGCTCTGCGCCGCCCCTGCTGCGGCATCGGCGAAGGAATTTCCAGAGCTCGCCGTCGGCGAAGCCGCCGCCGCCGCGCCGTCGTGGTCCGGCGTACCGCCGCCCACTTGGCGTCGTGGCGCGCTATGCGGCGCCATCGGCGGTTCGAGCGCCAGGGGCGGCGCCGGCGACAGCGCGTCGGGCAGAGCGAGCAGGCTGCCGTCGTCCTCCCGCGGCGCGATGCCCGAACCGCGCGCCAGGAAGCCGTCGAAAAACAGCCGTCCGAGCGGATCTTCGCGCACGATCAGCACGGCCTCGTGCGGTTGGCCCGCAACCGCTGCCGCCGCGACGAAGCTATGCAGCCGCCGTACAGGAAGGCGTGGCGGCCGGTCCTCCAGGGTGCCGAGGTAGCGTGCCTCGGCGAGCATGTGCGGGAGCGCCGGCACCGCCCGCACCAGCCCCGGTGGCACGCCCGGCGCGACCGCCTGTTCCAATCCGCGCGACCAGCGCAAGCCGATGGGCCAACCGGTCTCGCGGTTGACCACCGTGAGGCCGTCGAGCCAAGTCCGGGCGTAACGCGCTGCCAACCCGAGCAAATGACCGTAATTCCGCGACCGCCCTCCCAGCTCGTTGCCGGAAAGGCGCGCCGCCAGCGGCGAGCGCATGGCGGGCCTCGCTTGGGTCGTGCGTCGATAGGAGAAAGGGGCGCGGCGGCGCGCCTAGTCGGCGGGATCGGCCTCGGCGGCCTTGTCGAGCAGCTGGCGCAGCGCGTCGCGCTCCTCGCGGGTGAGGCGGTCGACGGCGAGCCGGTCCTCCGCCGCCTGCGCGTCGCCGAGCGTCCGCCAGTCCTCGAGCGTCTTGAACACGGCCATTTGCGCGCTCATTGCCTCGCGATCGTCCCCGGTCAGCGCGCGCTGCAGCACGCGGGCGACGACGAGCCGCGTCGCCAGCATCGAACCCGGGCTCAGCTCCTCGGCGAAATGCCGCTCGAGATCCGCCGGACCGACCGTGGCGGGCGCGCCTTTCTCGCCGCGCGGCAGCATGCGGCAGATCAGCGGCAGCGGCAGCCCGACGGCATTGGCGGCGGCGACGAAGGCGCGCTGCGCCTCGCTCGGCACAAACGCGGCGCGACCCGCGCCGCGCCGGGATTTGGCTTTAGCCATGGCAGACCTTTGAGGGGGTGGGGCGAACGCCCGCGTCGCTGCGCGGGAGCGCCGGAATCAAAACGCCCGCACGGCGGAGGCCGGCGGACGTTGCTCGCAAGAAGTCGAGCTAAATCTTTCTACCTCTGCCCCCCTCCCGGCTCAAGGCTCATGTCGAGGACGGCTGACCTTCGGCGGCCGCGGCGCGAAGCGCACGCACCCGGCGATGCCACCGCCGCCACCCGTCGCGGTAATATCGGAGGTCCTCCAGCAGCGCCGCGTAGAAGCTCCCATCGGCCCGCCGGCGGCGAATGACCTCGAGCTGGCGCATGACCATGGATCGGTAAAAAGCTTCCTCGCCCGCCGCGAATAGCAATTCGACGCCCTCCGCCGAACCCACATGCGCTGCCAGGCGCAAACCTTCGGGGACGGGTCCGTCATAGCACCGCTCGATTTCGGCGAGACGCGCGAGGAGATCGTGAGGCATGGACCGTCGCCAAAACCGCCTGATCTATTCATTATGCATAGTTTCGGCGCGAACGTCAATTCAATTTGCATGGTTGCGAGCGAGTTTCCTAGGGCTTCCGCGCCCATTCCACCGGCGAGGCCCATTCGACGCGCTCGTCGACCATGGGCGGGGCATTGAAGGAGATCAGCGTGAAGTGGCCCCGCTTCGACCCCGGGGTAAGCGTCTTCAGCAAGCGTCGCCCATCCTCCGTGCGTATTACGCATTCCCGGTTCAAATATTCATTCGGTGGTCCGCCATCTTTCTTAACAAAGATGATCTCGTTGTCTCGATAGGCCGGATAATTGGAATCGCCGCGCACCTTGAAGGCGGCGTAATCGCCGTACACTCCCGGCGGGAGGTCGACCTCTTCGATGCCTCCGGGACCGGAGCTCTCGTCAACCGGGAAGATCATGGCACCCGCGCCTACATACCCCGAAACGGGGATTTTCACAGTTGATGCCGGAGACCCCTCGCCGGTCAAGAGCCACGCTGCATTTACTTTGAAGGCGCCGGCATAAACTTGCGCGCGCTCGACGCCGAAGCCGCGCGAACCGTTCTCATGCGCCAGATATGTCGGGATCGTCCAGCCGAAGCGGCGCGCCGCGGCGGTCGCATCCCCATAGCCAGCCCGAGCCCTGGCTGTTTTCAGGCGTTGCGCCTGCTCCCCATCCATGAATGCAGTATGCATAAAGTTGCTATGCATTTGGCATTGCATTATCCTATGCATAATGCATAATACGACTCATGCATCAGCGCTCGTCCTTTCTCAGCGGCCGTGGCCGCGGGCCGATGAGAGTCAGCCCCGATCTCCTTAACGCGGTCGCGGCGGCGCTGCCGGCCGCTGACGGCGATGCGATCGCAGCGCGCGAGGTGCATGACCGCGTCGGCGCCTGGAACCGCACGACCGTTCGCCACGCGCTGCGCGAACTCGTCCAGAGCGGGCGCGCGAGCTTCATCGGCGGGGATCGTCATCGAAAATACCGCAGCGCCGGCGGCGCGGAGCCAAGCGGCGCAGGCAACGGGGCGGGGCAGCCGGCCCGGCCTGCTTCCCGGCGGGTGGGCGCCAGCCAGGAGTCCTGGCGGGATTACGCGCTGCGCGGCGACGGCAGCGTCCGGCTGCCCGACGGGCAGGCGGTGGCGGAGGCGATGCGGAAGCACGGGCTGCGCTACGGCGATGTCGATGCGGAGGAGCTCCAGCGTGAGGAGCGGCTTGCCGGATGGTCCTGCCGCCGGCCGACAAGCGCGGCGCTGACGAGCGCGGTCTTCGGCGATCCGCAACCGAGCCGCCGCAGGCCGCCGTGACCGCACTGGCAAAACCAGAGGAGGAAGCGATGAACCGGTCCAGCCCACGCGACGTCCGCGCTGCTTTGGCGCTGACGGAGCAACGCCGGCGCGAGCGGCTGCGCGCTGCCGAGCAGGATCATTTCGAGCGGACGCGGCACAGCCTCATTTTCGACGGCCACCAACTCGGCCATGTCAAGCCGACGGCGCAGACGCAGGCGAAGCTCCGCGCCGATCCGATCGTGCGGCTCGTCGCCAACGAGACGCTGACGCGCGAGCAAGGCCGCGCCGCCGTCGAGATCCGCGGCATCTACGAGCGGGTCGCGGCGGGGCTGCTGGCGCGCACCAGCGATCCCGCGACGCGCAGCACAGGCACGATGCCGCAGATGCCGGAGCGGACGGCGCTGCTGCATGCGCGGCGCTATCTGCCTTGGGCGCGCTATCTCGCCGGAAGCTCGATTCCGGAACGGCCAGCGAGCGGCGGGCGCTGCGCCGCCGCGCTCGAGGTAGCGGTCGATGTGATCATCGAGGGGCGGGCGCTGGGGCAGTGCGATGGGGCGCGCCGCTGGCGCAACGGCACCGCCGGGAAGCTCCTCGCCTATGCACTCGCGGTCTATACCGACATGGCGGGCTGGGAGCGCAATCGGGACAAGATCGCCGCCTTCGAAGCGTGGTGGGGAAAGCGCCGCGAGACCGGTCGGCGATCGATTCCGCCGGCGCCTTGACCTGCATCAGATACATCTTGTGCAGCACGCGGGCGCCTCCCCTTCTTCTCTCGTTGTCGTCGTCCTCCGTGTCACCCCCGCTCGCGGATGCGCTGCAGCACCGGCAGGATATAGCGCCGGAACTGCGCGGGGTTCTCGCTCATTGGAAAATGGCCGAGCTGCTCCATGACGGTGACCTCGGCGCCGGCGATCTGTCGCGCGGTGCGCATCGTGTCCTCCGGCGTGCAGGAGAAATCATAAGCACCGGTGAGCAGATAGAGCGGACAGGCCGAGGTATCGATCCCGCTCACCCGATCGCGCAAATCGCCGTCGACGCGATAGAAATAAAGATCGCCCTTGAACACGCCGGGCCCGCTTTGCATGTAGTGCCACAGCGTCTCCCAGCGCGCCGCCTCGGGGCTCTGCGGTGCCATCAGGCCCGAGACCAGCGCCGCACAAACCTCGCCGCCATGCACGTCCGGCCGGTGCAGCCAGCTCGTGTCATACCAGGGCGATTGGAAATCCGCGGCCTCGAGCCCGATCAAGGCGCGAAACTCGGCGGCATGCTCGATGGCGAGGGTGAGCACGATGCGGCCGCCGATCGAGCAGCCCAGCACCGCCGGTCTCACGAGATCGAGCGCGGCGCAGAAGACGCGGATCGCTTCGGTATAGGCGCGCGTGGTCAGCCGATATTCCTCGCGCTGCCAGCCCTCGGGCGGCGTCGACTTGCCGTGCCAGGGAAGATCGAAGGCGAGCACGCGGAAATGGTCGGTGACGGCCGGGTCGGTCATGAGGTGGCGGAACTGCCTTCCATCCGCCCCGGCAGTGTGCAGGCAGACCAAGGGAATGCCCTGCCCTGCTTCCTCGAAATAGAGCCGATGCGGCCGGCCGCTCAGCGTCACATGCAGGTACCGTCCGAGAATGGGATCGAGGCGTGCCGCCATGGTCAGGCCTCGCCGCCCCGCCGCCGTGGCGCCGCGAGCATGTCCTTGAAATAGAATAGATTTGCCATGAACGGCTGCAAATCGCCTTCGAGCGTGAGCTCGCCGCGCTTGGCGAGAGCGAAGATGTCGTGGTCATGCGGCGCCGGCACCGCTCGCCAGAAGCGACGCCATGCCTCCTCGCCGGCGCGGATCGCAAACCGCCAGGAGCGCAGCACATGCGGCCCGCGCTCGAGCGCGGCGACGCGGCCGTGCTCGATGGCAAGATGGTAGGGCGCGCGCCCCACCTCGATCAGCACATCGACCGTCAGGAAGCGCCCGCGGTGGACTAGCCAGGGATCGCCGTTCACCAGCCGCGGCAGGCTTTCGACACGCGCGGCGAGATCC
>JBKQTR010000456.1:0-2786 GCA_052143095.1 Allostellaceae bacterium | reverse complement strand
ATACCAGCGGCAGCGGCGGACCCACGGACCCCACCAGCAGCGGCGCCAGGGGTGGTGGTACGGGCGCCAGTAGTAAGGGCGGTAATAGGGGCGCCAGCCCCATCCCCAACGGTGCGGATGCCAATAGCCCCGGTGATGACGCCACCAGACTTGCTGGATGTCGGCGCCGATCACGGGCTGCTCCAGCGACGGCGCGGAGAGGGTGAAGGCGGACGACGGGCTTGACGAGGCGGCGATCATCATCGCAGCGCCTGCAAGGGCGGCAAGCACGCCACCGGGCACGAGACGCGAGGCCATGTTTTCCTCCATGTTTCCCACCGCAGGCCCATCAAACGCCGCAGCGGCTGAACCGGGCGTGAACCTATTAAGGACTCTGTTGGATCGCTGAGTGCGACTTGTGGATCGCTGAGTGAGACTTGCGACGATTCGCCTGCCCGGCCGCAGTTGACCGCCGCGAACGATCATGCTCAATTTCGAGCGCGTTGGCGCGCATTGTGACGATCGAATGACGGTCGAGGCAAGGCGCGAGGCTTCATCGCCGTACGAACGGCGCGGACCCTGCAAGGGCTCGTGCGACCATTCACGGCGGGCAGAGGAGACAGACTTGAACGACGGCCCTAGCCGCCCCGTTGGAGCGCTCCTGTCGCGTCCGGCGGGTTCCTTTTTCCTGAGTCTATACGAGAAAGCCGCCCCCGCTCCCGCGCGGATCCGCGCCGACTGATTGTCAGCGGGTTCCTCCTTGAGCCGGCGACGGCGAAAGGAGCGAACCCATGACGATGAATGTCAATGTCGCCGAGCCGGTCGAGGCCGCCGTGCTCGACGCCGCCCACATCGGCCACATCCGTGGCGCCTTCGGCACCATCCGCCACGGCGACGTGGCCCCGCGCGAAACCTGGAAACACCGCCTCGCCACCCTGCTGGCGATCCTCGGCCCCGGCCTCATCGTGATGGCCGGCGACAATGACGCGGGCGCGTTCGCGACCTACGGCCAAGCGGGGCAGACCTACGGCACGACGCTGCTCTGGACGCTGGCGCTGCTGATCCCGGTGCTCTACGTCAACCAGGAGATGGTGTTGCGCCTTGGCGCGGTCACCGGCGTCGGCCACGCCCGCCTCATCTTCGAGCGCTTCGGCAGGTTCTGGGGCGCCTTCAGCGTCATCGACCTCTTCCTGCTCAACGCGCTGACCATCGTCACTGAGTTCATCGGGATCAGTCTTGCGCTCGACTACCTCGGACTCAATAAGGCCGCCGGGGTGATCGTCGCCGCCGGTTTCATCGTTGCCGCGGCGAGCACGGGAGACTTCCGCCGGTTCGAACGGTTCTCGATGATCCTCGTGTTCGGCAGCCTATTGCTCGTGCCGGTCTATCTCATGGTCAATCCGCCGCTCGCTCAGGTGGCGCACGATTTCGTCGTGCCGCAGATCCCCGCGACCGGCAAGCTCAGCGACGTGATGCTGCTCGTCATCGGCCTCGTCGGCACCACGGTCGCGCCCTGGCAGCTCTTCTTCCAGCAGAGTTACGTCATCGACAAGCGCATCACGCCCCGATTCATCCGCTACGAGCGGCTGGACCTGTGGCTCGGCATCGCGCTCGTCATCGTCGGCGCGGTCGCCATCATCGCCTTCACCGCGGCGGCCTTCGGGGGAACCCCCGAGTTCGGCAATTTCACGGACGCGGGCGGCATCGCCGCGGGCCTCGAGCGATACGCAGGCCGCGCCGCGGGCGTGATGTTCGCCGTCGCCCTGATCGACGCGGCGCTGATCGGCGCCTCGGCGGTGTCGCTCTCGACCGCGTATGCGATTGGCGACGCGTTCTCGGCCCGCCATTCCCTCCACCGCAAGGTCTCCGACGCCAAGGGCTTCTACGCGGTCTATGCGTGCCTCATCGCGGTCGCCGCGGCGATCGTGCTGACGCCCGGCGCGCCGCTCGGGCTCCTCACCGTCGCGGTGCAGACGCTGGCCGGCGTTCTGCTGCCGAGCGCGACCGTGTTCCTGCTCCTTCTCTGCAACGACAAGGCAGTCTTGGGGCCCTGGGTCAACGGGCGATGGGTGAACGCGCTCACCGCCGCGGTCATTGCCGCGCTGGTGGCGCTGTCGGCGATCCTGACCGTCTCGGTGTTGTTTCCCGATTCGGCGGGCACGCGAACGATCCTCGGGATTCTGATCGGCGGCGGGGTCGTCGCGATCGTCATCGCGCTCGTTCTGATGGCGCTCGGCCGAAACGGCCGGGCGACGAACGAGCCGGTCGAAGCCGTCGCGGCCCATCGCAAGGCTTGGCGGACGCCGCCGCTGGCGTCTCTGCCGCCGGCGAAGCTCTCGCTCGCCGCCAGGGCGTGGATGGTGATCCTGCGCCTCTACCTCGTCGTCGCCGGCGGCCTCGTCCTCGTCCGCATCGTCATGCTGGCGATCGGGAAGGGGTGAGAGGGCGCTCCGCGATTTTCGGCGGACCGGAGGGTACGACCCGAGCGCCGTCCAGCGCCGACTTAGCGGCGCGGGTTTTCGTTTTCAGAGGGTTAGACCCCCGTTTAGCGTCGCGCGCAAATCTTCCGCTTTTGGACGATTGCGGCGCCTTGGCCACGCCGCCAAACCCGCCCCGCCGCGGCGCGCGGCGCCGGACCTGCGGTCACCACTTCAACGCCTTTGCGGGGATCACCCCCGTCGCGACGGCGACTGCGACCGCGTGGGCCAGATTCAAGCAATGCAGCTTATGGCGAGCGGAATCCAGGTGGGTCTTCACGCTGCCGAAGGTCAGCTCCAGGATTTCCGCAATTTCCTGATAGGTTTTTC
>JBKQTR010000455.1:0-7163 GCA_052143095.1 Allostellaceae bacterium | reverse complement strand
CAACACACTCGTTTTTCCCTTCGTCCAATCATGGGTAATTTTAGCACGGATGGCGCGCGGTGCCGGAACGGTTAGGGCGCCATGATGAATGACACCGCGGCAGACACCGAGAGTCTTCGCGTTTTCGCCCAGCCGCGGCCGGCAATGCGCGGGCGCTATCTCATCCGCAACCCGCGCTCCGCCGGGATCATCACCGCCGTCGATACCGTTCTCGCCCTCGTGCATCCCAACCGGTCGCCCCCCGTCGTGCCGTCGCAACCGCGCCGCATTTTGGTCGCGGATTGGGCTCATTTGGGAAACGTCCTGCTCGCCATGCCGGCTTTGCGGCTGTTGCGCGCCCGTTTTCCCGGAGCCGAGATCGGCTTTCTCACCGGAAGCTGGTCGCGGCACGTGCTCGAAGGGACCGGCCTTTGCGACCATGTACACCTCGTGGATCATTTCATCCTGAGTCGGTTGAACGGTGGTCGGCTCGGTAAAATCCGTCGCTATCTCAAGATGCGTCGCCGAGCCGTGACCGAGATGCGCGCCTTGGGCTACGATGTCGCCATCGATCTCGGCTGCCATTTCCCGCCGGCGGCGCCGCTGTTCTACGCGGCCGGCATCCGCGCCCGAGCCGGCTTCACCTGCGGCGGATTCGGCCCCTTGCTGACGCATCCGGTGAGGTGGCTGCACACCTCGCGGCCGGTTTCCGACTACCCCCGAGATCTCTTGCGCGCGTTGTGGCCGGGGCAGACGCTGGCGCCCGACGCATTGACCCCTTGTTATCCGGGCCAACCTCGCGTTCCCTTGCCCCGCGAATTGATCACGGAACCCTACATCGTCCTGCACATGGGGAGCGGCGCACCCACTCGAGAGTGGTCCGAGGAACACTGGACGACCGTCGCGACCGCACTCGCAGCAGAGGGTCCGAGGCTCGTTCTTGCCGGAACCGGTCCTCGAGAGGGCGCGCGACTTCGCCGCGTAGCCGCCGGTCTCCCAGTCGGCAAGGCCGCCATCCTCCTCGATCGCCCCTGGCCGGAATATGTCGCCGTCGTCGCCCATGCCGCCCATGTGATTTGCCTTGAATCGTCAAGCGCCCATATCGCGGCCGCATTTTCGGTGCCGACGACCGCGATCTATGCCGGGCTGAACAATCTTGTCCAATGGGGTCCCTGCAATCCCAATGCTCTGGTGCTGACGGCGCCGGTGGGATGCGCCCCCTGCTATCGCCGGGTCGGCTGCGAGGCCATGGCATGCATCCGTGGCGTAGCGCCCGAGCTGGTGATCGCCTCGGTACGGGCCGCGCTCAGTGGCGCGGGCTCTCCGAGGTGATGGCAGCGCCGAACAACGAGGGCTAGGTCGGAGGGCTTGTGCAGCGGCCGGCCGAGCGGGAAGGGCGCCAGCATTCATTTCTTGCGCCCTCGCCGTCATACTCGTTTATCACGGGATGAGGGGAAGGATCGGAGGCCTCAGAAGATGGTGCGCATGCAGTCTCGCCGGCAACAGGGGGCGCCGGCAGCTCCGCTAGCGAGCGTGGATGACGTCCAAGAGCGGCGGAAGTCGTTGATCTTCGTCGCCCTGGCGAGCGTCATTGCCGCAGCGCCGCTGCCGCTGGGCGCGGCGCGGCCGATCATCTGGGACGTGATGGCGCTGGCCGTCGCCATCTTGTTGCTCGCCAGTCTGAAGGTCTCCGCTGCCGACATGCGACCACTCACCGCGGCAATTGCCGTTCCGGTCCTTCTGTTCCTGCTGGTCATAGGGTTTGTCGCGGTTCAGATCGGCTCGTTCGTACCGGTCGATTGGCAGAATTCGGTCTGGGAGATGGCCGGAGAGGCGTTGCCCGGGAGTGTTCGCGGAAGCATCGCCGTCGATCACGGCGCTGCGCTCGTCGGCCTCCTTCGCCTGCTGTGCTATGGCGGAATATTTCTCCTGTCGTTGCTGCTGTGCCGGGCGCGGGCACGGGCGCTCGCCGCCGTCAGGCTCGTCGCTTATTCAGGGGGATGCTATGCCGCTTACGGCCTCGTGGCGTACGGGTTCGGCAACGGCACTGTCCTGTGGCTGCGAAAATGGGCCTATCCAGAGGATCTCACGGGCACGTTCGTCAATCACAACTCCTTCGCCACTTATCTCGGGCTTTGCTTTCTGGCGAGCTTGGCCTATCTGGTGATCTTGCTCGAGCGCGTGCGCTTCTTCGGGACTTGGCGGGACAGGCTGGGTACGGCCGTCGAGCTGCTAAGCCGGCAGCCCGCCATCGTCGTATGCATCTTCTTCCTGCCAACGGCCTTGTTTCTCACTCATTCACGTGGCGGATTCATCGCGACGCTCGCGGGAAGTCTGGTGTTCGCGATGGGGCTGTCCCAATCGCCGAGCCTGCGCCGGCTGCGGCGCCTGAGAATTGCCGCGCTGCCTTTGCTGCTGATCGTTTTCGCCTTCCTGCTGAGCGCGGACAGACTTGTCGAGCGTATGGTGGGCGCCGGTGAGGACGCTCAGGGACGTCTCGCGATATACGCGAGCACCTGGCGCGCGATCGGCGATTACCCGATCTTCGGCACCGGGCTCGGCTCCTTTGCCTACATCTATCCGATCTATCGCACACCGGAGGTTTGGGGGTTTGTCGATATGGGCCATGACGACTATTTGCAGAACCTGCTGGAACTTGGCGCCCCGGCGGCGTTATGTCTTTTCGTCGCGCTTGCCTGGTTCATTGGCCTCTGCGTGCGAGGCGCCGTCATCCGTCGGCGCGACGCGGTGTTTGCCTGTCTCGGCGTCGCCGCGTCGGCGCTTGTGGCCGTACACGCGATCGTCGATTTCAGTTTGCAGATTCCGGCGGTGACCGCGACGTATCTCTTTCTTCTTGGTGCGGGCGTCGCGCAGTCGTTTTCGACGCGCCCGAAAGAGCTTTCCGATAGGGTCAGCGGCGCGCGGAAAGCGCCTTCATGAACGCCGAGGCGCGCTTGGGATCCTGCGCCAAGGCGATCATCACCGGCAGGGCATTGCCGCCGCGCTTCGCCAGCCCCACGAGCGCACTAGGGTCGTGATCCCAGGCGAGTCTCATTTGCAGTGCTACCGCCCGTCGCACGCGCGCATCGAGATCCGGCCATAGCTTCAGCCCAAGCTCGCAACGATAAAGCGTGAGGCCCGCCTCATAGGGGCCGAGCAGGAGCGAAGCGTCAAGCGCCGCAGCCGCGCCGCTCCTGTCGCCCGCCGCGAGCCGCGCGTGGCCGAGAGATGCCCAGGCCAGCGGGTTGGCGGGCGCTCGCCTGAGCCCGTCCGACAGGTCGTCGATGGCTTTTTGCAGCCTTGCGGGATCAAGCTTGGGATCGGCATCGCTCCCATAGGCGATGCGCAGCTCATAGATCCCGGCGCGAATGCGCGCCCCGGGATCCCCGAACCAGTCATCGGTCAGCTCGAGCAGCTTTACCCGCGATTGTATTGTTTCCACGTCTTGCGGCGTAACCGCCTGTTGCAGATCCATGCCCGTCTCGGCGTAAGCTCGCAGTGCCGCGTCGCCGATCTGTTGCGCGCCAAGGGCAAGGAGTATGAGGGCGACACTTCCTGCGACAAGCCGGTACGGAAGAGAGCCCGACTTGCCCCCCACCGGCTCATCGCTCGCCGTAGGGCGCGTCATAGCCGCCGTAATAGCTGCCATAATGTCCGTAGAAATACCCGGCGTCGCCATGGCCGTAGGTCGCGTGCTGGCGGAAATCGACGCGCGTCAGGACGACGCCCGCCAAATGGCCGCCGGTCAGGCGGAACGAGTTAAGAGCGCCGATCACCACCGGCCGCGGCGTGAATCCCCAGCGGATCAGGAACATCGTCGTATCGGCAATGTGCGAAAGTATGAACGCGTCGGAAACACCGAGGATCGGCGGCGTGTCGAGGACGATCAGATCATAGTGCGCGCGCAAGCCTTCGATGATGTTTCGCAGGTGTTTGGATCCCAAGAGATCTTGCGGATTCGTCGTGCCTGTCGTCGTCGTTATGAAATGCATGCCCGACGATGGGTCCACCTGGATCACCTTCCGAATGTCCATGCCGGGCTCGAAGAGGGAAAGCAGCCCGGTCGTGCCGTCGGATTTCAACGCCTTGCCAATCGATGGCCGGCGCAAATCGCAATCGATGAGCAGCGATTTTCCGCCGGCGGAGGCGACGCTGCGCGCCAGGGACAGAGAGGTGACGGATTTTCCCTCCTGCGGCAGCGACGAGGTCACGAGCACGACCTTCGGCGGGTTGTCGATATCCGAATATCTCAGCGCCGTGCGGATCGTGCGAATGGCTTCCGAATAGGGTGCGAGGGGGTTCTTGACGACGGTGTCATGCGGCGTGTCCTTGGATTTCAGGGCGGGCACCAGGCCCAGGCAGGTCACTTGCGCGAGCTTCTCGAGCTGATGCGGGGTGCGGAAGCCGTTATCCAGGCGCTCGACGCCAAAGGCGGCGCAGATGCCGACGAGCACCGAACCGAGAAATGCGACGCCGATCATTACCCGGGTCCGCGGATAGGAGGGCGCACCCGGAACCGACGCCTCGGCGATGAGACGGGCGTCGGGCTCCTGAATGTCCTGCTGCGTGGAAGTCTGCTTGAAGCGGTTGAGAAAATTTTCGTAGAGCATCTTGGTCGAATCGGTCTGTCGCTCCAGCTCGCGCAGCCGAACCTCGGCATCGCCTTGGACCGACGATGATTTCTCGAGCTGTTGCAGACTGTCGCGCAGCGATGTTTCCCGCGCCCGCGACACGGCCACCTCCGCCGCCATGCTGCGCACGATCTTGTTGATCTCGTCCTCGATCTTCTGCTCGAGATCGTGCTCCTGAGCCTTGATGTTGATCATCGCCGGGTGCGCGGGCTTGTATTTGGTGGCGAGTTGCGCATCTTGCTGCAGCAGATCGGTCTCCTGCTTCCGCAACTGCTGGATCAGGGGCGAGGCCAGCACCTGCACAGCCGCGTCAACGCCGCCGGCTTTGAGCTGATCCTGTATCTGCCTAAGACTCGATTCTTTCTGCGCCCGGTCGGCGGCGGCAAGGATGAGCTGAGAGTTGAGCTCGGAGAGCTGCTGTGTCGTAACCGTTTCGCCCTTGGTTTGCGTGAGGTTGTGCTCCGCTTTGAAGGCCTGAACCGCTCGGTCTGCCGCCTCGACCTGCTTGCGCAGATCGGTGAGGTGCTCGTTGAGCCAATTGTTCGCACGGCTAATGGCATCGAACTTTACCTCGAGCTGCGTTTGCAAGTAGATGTCGGCGTAGGTATTGGCTATCGCCGCGGCGAGTTTCCGATCTTGCGAGTCCACGCGTAACTTCAGAACATAGGATTTTCCGTCGTTCGTCACGTCGATCTTGCTTTGCAGCGTGCCGGTCGCCACGCGCAACGCGGTCTGTGCCGGATCAGGGTCGGTTTCCGGTTTCTCCGGCGTGACGCCAAGCAGCGGCTCGATCTGTGCCAGCATCCCGTCCACCGCCTCGCGCAGCGGCGCGAACATCGATGGCGGCCGCAGGCGCGGATTGAATTCCGCAACGGCGGTCAGGTCGAGCTTCTTGACCACTTGCTCGGCGATCGGCGGCGAGCGAATGACCTCGATCTCGCCGCGGAGCACGGCGTTGTCGGCCGGCAGGCCGGAGAGCACCGCCGTCAAGTCGGTGACCTGGGTTTTGCGGGCGTCGAGGAGGATAGAGGATTCGGCGGTGTAGCGGGGCGTTAGCTGCAGTACCACGGCCGCGGTGATCGCAGTAATGATGGCGATGCAGGCCAAGATGACGCGATACCGCCGCCGCAGCACGTTCAGTATCTCGACCGTGTCCATGCCTTGGTCGGAACCGCCGCGGAACAGGCTCGACAGATTGCCCGACCGCGTAGCTCCGCCGGGCGGCGAAGGTTGGTCGGGCGGCGGCGGCGATGCAATGTCCGAAGCGTCCAAGGAGACCTCCCGCCTAAAGGCTCGGAAAATGTTCGACGCCGCGAGCTCGGATCATTCTTGAACCGTGCCGCAACAGCGTTTTAGTGTCGTCATCGAAGCCGATCCTCGCAGCAAGAAATTCCTAGAAGAACCGCTCTTTTACGCGGATGACATCGCCGGGCAGAACCGTCGTGTCCTCGGTCACGCGCTGTTCGGGCGTCGAGCCGCTGTTCGCTCGCTTAAGGAGGATATCGCTCCTGTCGGCCCGCGGCGTATAGCCTCCCGCCAACGCAATCGCATTCAAGACGGTCATGCCATTGACATAGGGATAGCTTCCGGCATTCTTGACTTCACCAATAATAAAGAAAGGACGATAGTTGAGGACTTCGACGCTCACGCGGGGGGCAACGAGGTAGTTTGCTCCATATTTCTGGGTGATCAAGGCGTCGACCTCGCTGAGCGTCAGTCCAACCACCCCCACTTGACCGATTAGCGGGAGGGCAATGGTGCCCTGGCCGCCGACATCGAACTCGCCGGAGAGGTCCGGCTCGTTGAAGACGGTCACGCGCAGCTTGTCCCCGGGGCCGAGCTTGTAATCCGTCTGATCTGTGGCGCGCGCCACGCCGGCGCACGCGACGTAGGCGATGAACGCCAGGATTGCAAGCCCAAGCGCTCGCGACACTGCACGCGCAGGTAACATATGGCATCACGCCTTCATCCGGGGCGGCCGGTGTCCATCTGTCCGCCGCGCCGCATGGTAATTAATCTGTGGCCGGCGATCAATACCCCGCATCATCCGAAAGATTAACCATCCCTATGGAATCACAAGGAAATTCACACGCCGGCGGGAGCCGCGACCGAGACCTTCTTACGCTTTGCTCAGAACTGGACTTTAAGATCGGCGGAAACAAGGAGCTGATCGTAGTTGTTGCCCGGGGCGCTCGAATCTCGTTGGGACCAGGTGACGCTAACCCCGGTATTGAGATTGCGCATAATAAGATAACGCGCGCCGATATTGGCTAGATAACTCGTGTCGGTCCGTACGACGCCCTGGAAATCTTGAATCATGTACGCGGCGCCCCCGTTCAGGAGAACGTTTCGCAGGAGTTCGTATTCAACTTTTACGGTGGCGAATGTTTGTACGTAGCTCGAAGCCCCGACGACGATCGTTTCTTCGACATCGCGCGTGAGGATTCCGCGGATCGATGTCTGCTGCGTGACGTTCCACAGCAGGTTGCCGCCAAAATGGGGGCCTGACACCGGCGCCAAGCGGGTGTCATCGTAATACTGCGCGAACCACCC
>JBKQTR010000454.1:0-4715 GCA_052143095.1 Allostellaceae bacterium | reverse complement strand
GCGCCGGCATGTCGTCAGGCCCTTCGTCATCGTGGCGATAGCGCCGCGGATCCTCCGGGGCGAGCGCGCGCAGGAAATCCTCGAGGTCGGCGCGCACCTCGGGCGCGGCGTTCTCCTGGATCAGCAGCGAGGCGGAGGTGTGTGGCAGATAGAGGGCTTGGATGTCATTCGCAAATGATCGCAGCGCGTAGCCACAAGCGCGAAGCCGCTATGCGGTCAGCGGCAGGGTCAAGAGCGTGAAGAATGATGAGCATGGGCTGATCGAGCTTTTCGGGCATGTGCCAAGGCAAGGCTCTTGTAATATGATGCCATGATGACGCAGGGCGCTTGCCGGCCGATCCGAGCGAGGTCAGCTTCTCTCGTTGCGATGCTCCTGCTCGCCACTGCGTCCAGTCATGCGGCGGCCTGGGGCGACGAGGGCCACCGCATCGCCGCCGAGATCGCCGAGCAATACCTCGAGCCGGAGACGGCGCGCCAGGTACGCGATCTCCTCGCAATCGAGAACGCTACCACCCTTGCCGAGGTGTCGACCTGGGCTGACGAAATCCGCGGTCAGCGGCGCGAGACGGCGCGCTGGCACTACGTCAATATCCCGATCCACCCGCCAGCGCGCACGCCGGCCGGCTACGACGCGGCGCGCGACTGCCCGCAGGGCGAGTGCGTGGTCGCCAAGATCGACGGGCTCGCCGCGGTGCTGCGCGACAAGACGGCGCCAGCCCGCGAGCGGCTCGAGGCCCTCAAGTTCGTCATAAACCTTGTAGCCGACATCCATCAACCGCTCGACTGCGCCGATGACGGCGATCGGGGCGGCAACGACATCCGCGTAACCTTCCTTGGGCAACAGACGAACCTACACGCGCTATGGGACAGCGGTATGCTCGCCGTGGCTGGGATCGGCGATGAGCGCGCCTATGCGTTACGGCTGGTCAAGTCCATACCGCCAGCGCGCCTCGTCCAATGGCGCGGCGGCACGACCGCCGATTGGGGGAACGAGAGCTACGGCATCGCCCGGTTGATCTACGGCGGCTCTCACGAGGCGAGAGCGCTGCAACTCTTCTACGAAGAGGACTTTCTTCCGGTGGTGAACGTGCAGCTAGAGAAGGCCGGGGTGAGGCTGGCGGCGATGCTCAACGCAGCGCTGAAGTGAGGGTGACGGCTCCCGTCAAGACCTAGTCGGATGTCGCCGGGGCCACGGTCGGCACGGTACGATCCAAACAGCCGCGGTGATCTTAATCGGCGCATGGGCGATCAGACGGCTTTCTAAATGCGCCCTCTGGGTCCTCGTCAACGTACATCCTGAAATTTCGGGCTGTTAGACCGTAATCGAATAGTAGATCTAGGCCCGCCACCAAATCGTCGTTCTCTTCGGCTTCAGTAACCACTCGGTGAGCACGCCTTGCGGCTGACGCCGCGGTAGGGCTTGGTTCTAGAATTCGTCATAGGCGGATATCTAGAACGATGGATCGCCCATGAGGAGCCCGGCGGCCATGCCTTGCGCCGCGGCCCAGCGAGCCACGGGCTCGGTGATCTCGTGCAGGCCCTGCCCCGATGTGGCGATCTCCAGACGGTGGCATGCCATGCGCATTAGGCGATCCCTCGACCAGCCGGCGCGAGCCTAGCAGGGCGCGCACGGGCGGCGAAAGAGCGTGCGCCGCTGCCGCCGCCGCGAGACCGCGCGCATCGCCGGCGTTTCATCCCGGCGACCGCCCTCGACAGACGGGGAGGCAGGGTGCGATGCCGCCGATGGCCGGCAACCGACGAGGATTCTCTGCGTCTTTCCCGATTACGGCCTCTCCTTCGCACGTCCGAGAACGCTTGCGTGCTGCACGACAAGACGCGCGGCGCCTCGGCCGCGGGCCGCTCAGTGCAGCCTATCCGTGGCCGGGCTGCCACACCGCTTCCCGGAAAACAACGCTGAGTTCAGGTCATCGATAAAGACACTGGATTTTTCGCAATCTCAACGCGAGCCTCATGGAACGCCGTCATTCAGTAGCGGCGACACTAATTTCGAGCGAGGCCGGAAGCCACAAACCAAAGATCACAGGGCGACACGGGGGGGCAGAATGTTCACAAGCATCCGGAGGACCGCGCGAAGTCTCGTCACAGCCGCCTTCGTCTCCGCCGGCGGGTTCGCCGCCGCCGATGCGCAGGCCCAATCCGGCGTCAGCGAATTCGCCTACTCGCCACAGCTCACTCTGTCCGGGGTGACGGACGCGCTCCAGGCGACCGCGAACTACGGCAGGGGCGTCGTCTTCGGCGATCTCGACACCGGCGTGGTGAATTGGTCCGGGCTCACAGGCCGCATCAGCCCCCTCAGCACCTGCGTCATCGCACGCTGCACGAGCGATCTAGACGGCAACGGCCACGGGACATTCACGGCGGCGCAGATGGTCGGCGCAAACATGAACAATGGGGTCGTTGGAGAGGCCCCGCAGGGCACGCTGCTTGCGGTCAAGGTGCTCGGGAACAACGGCTCCGGCTTGATGACCGACCTCGCTACCGGGCTAAACTACCTAGCCGGCAAGGCGAACGTCGCCAACATGTCGCTGTCGTTCAGCATGTACTCAGGATTCGCGTCGGCCATCAACAATTTCGCGGCCCACGACGGCGTCATGGTCTTCGCGCTCGACAATTCGAACGCGGCCTTCAACGGCGGCCAGAACATAACCGGGCTCACAGACCAGGCCATCCAGTCGATCATCCTGATGGGCTCGACCAGTGCCTCGCAGCAGAAGAGTTCCTTCTCGAACACGCCGGGCACGGCCGGATTCGTCTCGACCACTGGGAGGTTTTACTCCTTCGCCTCGCGCACCCTCTTCGCGGACGGCGAGAACATCTGGGGCGCCTCGAACTATTCGACCCCGAGCACGGGCTACGCCTGGTACACCCAGATGTCAGGCACCTCCATGGCCGCGCCGCAGGGCTCCGCGGCATCCGGCCTCCTCATGGCGCGCTGGTCGTTTCTCACGCTGCAGCCGGAAACCGTGACGGCCATCCTGTTGGGGACGGGCCAGGATCTCGGCGCCAAATCCATCTACGGCGAAGGATTCATCAACGTCGCGAACGCGTTCCAGCCGACCGGCACGCTGACGGAACCGGTCGGCGGCAAGATGGTCCCCGTCTCGAGCCTCGGCGGCACGATCGTCGCTTCGAACGCGGTCGGCAACCTGCCGGCGGTTTCGAAATCGCTTGAGGACGTGCAGGCCTACGACGCCTACATGCGCAACTACACGGTCCAGATCTCGGTTCCGATCGTGGCGGCGACGGCATCGAAGGCAACGAGCGCGGCGACGACGGTACAGGGGGCGACGGGGGCGGCGGCGCGCAGTCTTGTCGACCTCGGGAACGGCCAATACATCGCCTTATCCTTCACCGGTATCCAGGGGATGCCACTCATTCCGGGGTCCGACCGGCCGAATCCGGGCCTGATCCAGGATCCCAACCATCCCGGGATCAACGACTGGTCGGTGGGGTTCTCCCAGCGCGGGTCATACGTCGGTGTCGGCCAAGGCTCGAACGCCGCGCTCTCCTTCTCCGACGCACGTTGGGACGGCCGCACTGCCTTCTTCAACACTGATGCCGACGCTTCGGGCGCGCTCCTCGGGGTCTCTCAAAAGAGCCTCGGCTTCGCCGCCGTCGGACTCGACGTCGGCAAGGCGTCGCGCGTCTCGATGGCGGTGACGACCACCTCCGACGACATGCTCGCCGGAATTCAAGCGCCGACGGCGTCATCCCACGGGGTCGCCGTCGGCTACACCTTCTCGCCTCTGGCTGGGAAAGTCTGGCAGATCTCGCTCACCGCTTCTGAGCTCAACGAGCAGAACCAACTCTTGGGCACCCTGTCGAACGGGCCGCTCCAACTCGGCGGGCCGTCAGCGGGGACGCGGGGGATGGGCCTCGGCAACGCCTTCGATCTCGGAAGAGGATATAAGCTCGGCTTCGACATGGCGTGGGCCGTCACGGATGCCACGAAAAACGCCAACAGCATGATCACCGGCACCTCGGCGCTCACCTCCTACGCCCTCGCGGCCGCCTTCTCAAAGGACGGCGTCCTGGAGGAAAAGGACACGGTTGGAATTACGGCGAAGAAGCCGTTGCGCGTCTACAGCGGCGGCGCGAGTGTCGCCTACGGGGCCGGCACGGACATGAGCGGCGCACCAATCGTGCAGACCCAACGCGTGAGCTTGGTGCCATCGGGCAACGAGACGGATCTCGGCATTGCCTACTCTAAGCCACTGCTCACGGGCATGACCGGAAGCCTAGCCCTGTCGTTCAAGAACGACTACGGCAACGTGGCCGGAGCGAAAGATGCGGCCGTCATGACGCGACTCAGGTTCAACTTTTGACCAAGCCGGAGCGCCGCAAATCCGGGTGATTTCAGAATTGGCGATGTGAAAAATTTTAGCGGACAGTCGACCTGGCGCGCGCGCCAGACCCGCTCAATCGCCCAGAAGCTGCAGGATGAGCGTGCGCCGGTGCGGCGCGCGGCGATGCTCGACGAGAAATATCCCCTGCCAGGTGCCGAGCGCGAGCCGCCCGTCCTCCAGCGGGACCGAGAGCTGCGTCGGCAGCAGCGCGGCGCGAATATGCGCCGGCATGTCGTCAGGCCCTTCGTCATCGTGGCGATAGCGCCGCGGATCCTCCGGGGCGAGCGCGCGCAGGAAATCCTCGAGGTCGGCGCGCACCTCGGGCGCGGCGTTCTCCTGGATCAGCAG
>JBKQTR010000453.1:0-6590 GCA_052143095.1 Allostellaceae bacterium | reverse complement strand
GATCACGGCATCGGCCGCTACGAGGGCCTGCAGACCCTGCAGATATCCGACGCGCCGCATGATTGCCTGCTGGTGATCTACGACGGCGGCGACAAGCTCTATGTGCCGGTCGAGAACATCGAGGTGCTGTCGCGCTACGGCTCGGAGGAAAGCGAAGTCCAGCTCGACCGGCTGGGCGGCGTCGCCTGGCAGTCGCGCAAGGCGCGCGTCAAGCAGCGCATCAAGGACATCGCCGGCCAACTCATCGCGGTGGCGGCCGAGCGCCAGCTTAGGAACGGCGAGACGATGCCCGCGCCGGAAGGGCTCTATGAGGAGTTCGCGGCGCGCTTTCCCTATCCCGAGACCGAGGATCAGCAGAAGGCGATCCTCGACACGCTCACCGACATGGCCTCGGGGCGGCCGATGGACCGGCTCATCTGCGGCGATGTCGGCTTCGGCAAGACCGAAGTGGCGCTGCGCGCCGCCTTCGTCGCCGTCATGGCGGGCACGCAGGTCGCGGTCGTGGTGCCGACCACGCTGCTGGCGCGCCAGCATTACCGCACCTTCGCCCAGCGCTTCGCAGGATTGCCGGTGCGCGTCGCGCAGCTCTCGCGCCTGGTCGCGCCGCGCGACGCGGCGCAGATCAAGAAGGATCTCGACGAGGGCCGCATCGAGATCGTCATCGGCACGCATGCGCTGCTGGGCAAGGGGGTGAGGCTGCGTCATCTCGGCCTGCTGGTCATCGACGAGGAGCAGCATTTCGGCGTGGCACAGAAGGAGCGGCTGAAGCAGCTCAAGGCCAATGTGCATGTGCTGACGCTGACGGCGACGCCGATCCCGCGCACCTTGCAGCTGGCGCTCGCCGGCGTGCGCGAGATGAGCATCATCGCGACGCCGCCGGTCGATCGCCTGGCGGTGCGCACCTTCGTCATGCCGTGGGACGGCGTGGTGCTGCGCGAGGCGATCTTGCGCGAGCGGCATCGCGGCGGCCAGGTCTTCTATGTCGCGCCGCGCATCGGCGATCTCGGCGAGGTGCGCCAGCAGCTGCAGGAGCTGGTGCCCGAGATCAAGGTGGCGGTGGCGCATGGCAAAATGGCGGCGAGCGAGCTCGAGGCGGTGATGGCCGCCTTCGACGATCACGGCTACGACCTGCTGCTCTCCACCAACATCATCGAGAGCGGCCTCGACATTCCCACCGCCAATACGCTCGTCATCCACCGCGCCGACCGGTTCGGCCTGGCGCAGCTCTACCAGCTGCGCGGCCGCATCGGCCGCAGCAAGCTGCGCGCCTACGCCTATCTCACCCTGCCGCAAGGCAAGAGCCTGACGCCGACCGCGCAGCGCCGGCTCGAGGTGATGCAGACCCTCGACCAGCTCGGCGCCGGCTTCACGCTGGCGAGCCACGACCTCGACATCCGCGGCGCCGGCAATCTGCTCGGCGAGGAGCAGTCCGGCCATATCCGCGAGGTCGGCGTCGAGCTCTATCAGCACATGCTGGAAGAGGCGATCGCCGCCTCGCGCAGCGGCGTCGGCGAGCTCGGCGAGGCCAAAGAGGAATGGACGCCGCAGATCACCATCGGCACGCCGGTGCTGATCCCAGAGAGCTATGTCGGCGATCTCAACGTCCGGCTCGGGCTTTATCGCCGCATCGCGGCGCTGGTCGATCGGCGCGAGATCGACGCTTTCGCCGCCGAGCTCATCGACCGCTTCGGCCCGCTGCCGCAGGAGGTCGACAATCTGCTGGAGATCATCGCCATCAAGCGGCTGTGCCGGGATGCCGGGATCGAGAAGGTCGAGGCCGGGCCCAAAGGCGCCGTGCTCGCCTTCCATCACGAGCGTTTCGCCAACCCGGCGGGTCTGGTCGATTTCCTGCAGCGCCAGGCCGGCACCGCCAAGCTGCGCCCGGATCAGCGCCTCGTCATCATGCGCGACTGGGAGGATACGCGCGAGCGGCTGCGCGGCGTCAACGCGCTGCTGCGCAGCCTCGCCGACATCGCCGCCGCGCCGCCGCCGGCGGCGCAAACGACGCAGCCGCCGGCCAGACGCACTGGCGGCACGGCGCAGCGCCGCTGACCCGATCCACGGTAGGGCGCGCCGAGCGCCGTTGAACCGCGGCGCGTGATCTCCGGCCAGCGCGGAACCAGATTGTCGAACCCCCGGTTTGCTGAACGCCGTTCCCATGCGCGGGCGGGGAATCGAATGCGCGCTCGAACCGGCTCCAGGACGTCGCTCCGGGTCGCCATTGCGGCCGCGGCTGCGTTGCTCGTCACACTACCGCTGTCGACCGACGGCGGGGGCATGTTGCTGGCCAAGAAGGTTTACGCCCATGGCGGCGGTGGTGGTGGCGGTGCCGGCGCAGGCGCAGGTGGTGGCGGCGCAGGCGCGGGTGGCGGCGGTGCCGGCGCAGGTGGTGGCGGCGCCGGTGCAGGTGGCGGCGGTGCAGGTGGTGGCGGTGCCGGCGCTGGAGCCGGCGCAGGTGCGGGCGGCGGTGGTGCCGGTGCAGGTGGTGGCGGTGCAGGTGGTGGCGGTGCCGGTGGCGGTCTTTCCTATGGCGCAGCCACGGCGATCGAGGCTTTCCTGCGCAGCCCGGTGGCAACCCATGCGCTGCCGGCGGCGGCGCCGACCCAGCACGTGCGGATCGTCTCGCGCTTCAGGAATGCGCGCGGCAACGTCTGCAACGTGATCAAGCAGAGCGTCCTCATCGACGGCGCGCGCGTGCTCGCCACCGGCACCGTGTGCCGCCAGCCCGACGGAAGGTGGACGCTGGTGCCTTGACGCAGGCGAGCCCGGATTTCTCCGTGCGCCGTCTGGGCGCACGGATCCGGGCTAGGGGCTCGGCGGGCCGCCATTCTTCACGAGGTCGAAGACCGGCAGGAAGAATTCCGGCTCCTGCGCGCCCGAGACCGCGTAGTGCCGCTCGAAGATGAAGCACGGCACCGCGTTGATGCCGAGCCGGCGCGCGCCGCGGTCCTCGGCCAGCACCTCCTCGAGCTCGGCCGGGCTGGCGAGCCACGCGCCGGCCTCGGCGGCGTCGAGCCCGACCTCGCCCGCGATCTCCGCCAGCACCGCGCGGTCGCCGATATCGCGGCCGTCGATGAAATAGCCGCGGAACAGCGCCTCTACCATCGCATCGGCGCTGCCTTCGGCCGCGGCGTAGCGCAACAGGCGATGGGCGTCGCGCGTATTGGGGGTGCGGCGGATGCGGTCGAAGGCGAAGGGAATGTCGACCGTTGCCCCGGCCTCGGTGACGTTGGCATAGATGCGCTCGGCATGGGCGTTGCCGCCGAATTTCGCCGCGAGATAGGCTTTGCGCTCGACCCCCTCGAGCGGCAGGTCCGGGTTGAGCTGGAACGGCCGCCAAGTGATCTCCGCCTCGATCTCCGGGCGCAAGGCGAGCGCTTTCTCCAGCCGGCGCTTGCCGATGAAGCACCAGGGGCAGACCACGTCGGAGACGATGTCGATATGCATGGCTCGGCCTCTCTGCGGCGCGCGGGGATCGCCTTTCATAGCACGCCGGCGGCCTTGACGCTCGTTCCCGCGGCGACAAGGATGGCGCGCGACGGAACGGGGGAGGCGGGTAGGGCGTCATGGCGGTTTTCGATCTTGCCGGGCGAGCGGCGCTGGTGACCGGCGCATCGGGCGGCCTCGGCCGGCATTTCGCCGGTGTCCTGGCGGGCGCCGGCGCGGCGGTGGCGCTGGTGGCGCGCCGGCGCGAGAAGCTCGACGAGGCCGTGCGCGAGATCGCCGCTTCGGGCGGGCGGGCGGCGGCGGTGGCCTGCGACGTCGCCGACGCCCAGAGCGTGCGCGCGGCGGTGAGCGCGGCGGAGGCGGCGCTCGGTCCCATCGACATCCTCGTCAACAATGCCGGCATCGCCATCTCCAAGCCGATGCTGGAGCACAGCGAGGCGGAATGGGACCAGGTCGTCGACACCAACCTCAAAGGCGCCTGGCTACTGTCGCGCGCTCTCGCCGAGCGCTGGGTCGCTGCCGGGCGCGGCGGCCGCATCGTCAACATCGCCTCGCTGCTGGCGCTGCGGACGATCCGGCATGTGCCGAGCTATTGCGCGGCCAAGGCAGGGCTGGTGCATCTCACCCACACCATGGCGATGGAGCTGGCGCGCAAGGGCATCACCGTCAACGCCATCGCGCCCGGCTATTTCGAGACTGACATGAATCGCGGCTTCCTGCGCAGCGAGGTCGGCCAGGCGCTGGTCGCGCGCATCCCGATGGGCCGCTCGGGCGAGGCGCGCGATCTCGACGGCGCGCTGCTGCTGCTGGTCTCCGACGCCGGCGCCTACATCACCGGCGCGGTGCTGCCGGTCGATGGCGGCCATGCCGTGGCGAGCGTGTGAACGCCGCCGCGCTCGAGCGCTATCTTGCCCGGGCCACGGGCGCGCGCGGGGCGGAGATCGACCCGCTGCGCCGCCTGCCGGGTGGCGCGGTGCAGGAGAATTGGCTCGTCGCCGCCCGGCTCGAGGGCGGCAGTCTCGCCGGCAGTCGGCGGCTGGTGTTGCGCAGGGATGCCCAGACCCAGCTCGGCATCGGCCTCGGCCGCGCCGCCGAGTTCCAGGTGCTGCGCGCGGTCCATGCCGCCGGTGTCGGCGTGCCGCAGCCGCTGCTGCTGTGCGAGGAGCGCAGCGTCATCGGCCGGCCGTTCTTTCTCATGGATTTCGTCGCCGGTGCTTCGGATGGCGGGCGTATCGTCGCGGGCGAGCTCGGCGGTGGGCGCGAGGCGCTGATCGCGCGGCTGGCCCACGAGCTGGCGCGGCTGCATGGGATCACGCCGCCGCAGGCCGGCCTTGCCTGCCTCGCGCCGCCGCCGGCCGATGCCGCTGCGGCGCGGCTCGAGGAATGCGCGCGGCTGCTCGCCGCCGACGGCGCGCCGCATCCGGTGGCGGAGTGGGGCTTGCGCTGGCTCGTCCGCCATGCCCCGGCGCCGGTGGCGCCGGTGCTTTGCCACGGCGATTTCCGCACCGGCAATTTTCTCGCCGACGCGCAAGGCTTCACCGCGCTGCTCGATTGGGAGTTCGCTGGCTGGAGCGACCCCGACGAGGATCTCGGCTGGTTCTGCCTCGGCCCCTGGCGCTTCGGCGCGTATCGCCGCGAGGCCGGCGGCATCGCCGGGCGTGCCGCGCTCTATCGCGCCTATGAGGCGGCCTCCGGCCGTGCCGTCAGTGCCGGGCGCGTGCGCTGGTGGGAGGTGATGGCGGCGCTGCGCTGGCTGGTGATCGCGCTGCGCCAGCGCGACCGCTGCCTGATCGGCGGCGAGCGCTCGCTCGACCTCGCGCTGACCGGCCGCCGCCCCGCGGAATGCGAGATCGAGATCCTGAAGCTGACCGAGGCGGCGTGATGCGCGACCGTCCCGACGCCGCGCTCTTGCTCGCGCTCGCCGGCGAGGCGCAAGCGCAAGGCGACAGCGCCGAGCTCATCGCCCGCGCCATCGCCATCGCCCGGCGCGAGCGCGCCGCCGGCGACGCTCCCGTCGAGCGCTTCCGGCTGGCGCTGGCGGAGCGCTATGGCGAAGGCGGGATCGACAGCCTGCTGTGCCGGCTTGCCGCCGAGATCCGCGCCGGCGCCGCCGATGCGCCGGGTGCCACGCGCACGGCGCTGCGCCGCCTGCTCTGGGCGATGACGGCGCAGAAGCTCGCCGAGAGCAATCCCGATTACCTCATCGCCGCCGAAGCGGGCTGACCGTCTAAGCCGGCGGCACCTCGCCTTCGCCCGGACCCTATGTTAGCTTTCGCGACAGAGAGCGAAGGCAGCCGGCAGGGGAAGTCGACGCATGACGTCTGAGGCAAAGGGAAGCGTCCGTCGCGGCCAGCGCGTGGCACTTGTGGCGCTGTGCATGGGCGGCGCGGTTCTGCTGGCGGGCTGCGCCGGCAAACACGCGCAGGCCGACCAGGCGCAGGCGCAGCAGCAGGCGCTCGAGCGCGCGCGCGGTTTGTGCCGCGATTTCGGCTACACGCCGGGGACGATGGAATTCGCGCGCTGTGCGCAATCGGAATATGATCGCGGCGCGCCCGCGGCATCGCTGCAGGCCGTGGCGCCGCCGCAGGTCGTGGTTCCGGTGCCGCAAGTAGCGCCGCCGCCGGCAGCGCCGCCTGTAGCAGCGTCGCCGCAAGCGGCGGCACCGCAAGCGGCGCAACCGCAGCCAACGCCGCAGGCCGACAATGACAGTGACAACTGGCTGATCAATTGGCTCAAGCGGCCGCCGGTATGCCGGGATACGGCCTGCGCGGCTGGTTGGTGAGCAGGGCTAAACTGCCCTGCCCGGTGCGGCTCTCGCGGTTGCTTTGCAACCGCTGGCGCCGCCCCGACGAGCGCAAGAGCGCTCGCGGGGGGACAAACTCCCTGCGGGAGTTTGCCTAGCGTTCCCAGAACGGATCGGTGCGGCGGAAGGCGCGGGCGCGGGCGGGGAAGCGCTCGCGGCAGGTGGCGATCTCGCGCGCCATCCAGCCGGCCAGCAGATGCTGCGCCGGCGCCGGCGGCGTCAGCGTGCGCATGAGCTCGCTGCCGACTCGCGCATCGTTCAGCCGGCCCATGAGATCCTGCAGCTGGGCGAGCCGTTCGAGATAATCCTCGGCAAGCTTATCATTGAATAAAGATTTCAG
>JBKQTR010000452.1:0-3903 GCA_052143095.1 Allostellaceae bacterium | reverse complement strand
CTAGTACCTCTGCACAGAGAAGTTGACAGTTTGGCCGGGTTGTAGGGGTGGGAGGGCGGTTGGCTCGATCAGCACTTCGATGCTGCGGGCGACGCCTGGCTTGCGTCGGATCAAGCGTGCGCGCTCGAGCGTGAGTACCATCTGGTGGACCGAAGGCGGCGTAACGCCGAAGTGGCGTTGCAGGTCGGCTTCGGCTGGTGGGCGGCCGAGGACCAGCGTATAGGCATGGATAAAAGCTAGGTATTGCCCCTGCTTGGGCGTGAACCGAGGCGCGGAAGGGGGAAGACAAACGTCCGGCATCTGATTCATCTGTTGTGCCCTCAGCCATTTGGGGGCACCGATGAATGTACGTTACCGGGTCGACCTGAGCCAGAGCGAGCGCGAGCAGTTGACGGGGCTGCTGAGCGGCGGCAAGCATGCCGCGCGCAAGCTCAAGCGGGCGCAGATCCTGCTGGCCGCCGATGCGGGTGCGGGCGATGAGGAGATAGCGAGGAACGTCGGCGTTGGCGGTTCGACGGTCTACCGGACCAAACGCCGCTTCGTCGAAGGCAATCTGGATGCTGCGTTGAGCGAGGAGCTGCGCCCCGGCGCCGCCCGCAAGCTCTCGGGCAAGGAGGAAGCCCTCCTGGTCGCGACCGCCTGTTCCACTCCGCCCGAGGGCCGCGCGCGCTGGACGCTGGCGTTGCTGGCCGGCGCAATGGTCAAGCTGACCGAGCATACGGACCTGTCCCGCGAGACGGTGCGCCGACGCCTGGGCGAGAACGATCTCAAGCCATGGCGCAAGGACATGTGGTGCATCCCCCAGGTCGACGGCAGCTATGTCGCCCGCATGGAGGACGTCCTCGACCTCTACGCCGAGGCGCCCGATCCCAAGCGGCCGGTGGTGTGCTTCGACGAGAGCCCGACCCAGCTCATCGGCGAGGTGCGCCAACCGATCCCGGCCGAACCGGGGCAGCTCGAGCGCTACGACTGCGAGTATCGCCGCAACGGCACCGTTAATTTGTTCGTCTTCCTCGACGCGCACCAGCCCTGGCGCAAGGTGAAGGTTACCGACCAGCGCACGTCACGCGACTTTGCAGAATGCATGCGCGATCTCGTCGATCTTCACTACCCGCAGGCAGACCGGGTCCGTGTCGTAATGGACAACCTCTCTACCCATTCCGCCGGGTCGCTCTACGAAGCCTTCCCCGCGCCCGAAGCGCACCGGGTGCTGAGCCGCCTGGAGTTCCACTACACTCCCAAGCACGCCAGCTGGCTAAACATGGTGGAAATCGAGATTGGTGTGCTCCGCGGTCAATGTCTCGATCGGCGCATCGACGAGCGCGAGCGACTGGTCTCCGAAATCGCCGCCTGGGAGCATCAGCGCAACACCCAAGGTGCTCGCATCAAATGGATGTTCACTACCGACCGCGCCCGAGCCAAATTGGCTCGCGCTTACCCACACGACAAAGAGTCATAATCCCTGTGCAGAGGTACTAGTCGTGGTCGGCGGAGAGGCGGCGCGGCCCGACGCTGGGCGGCGCCTTGGGCGGCGCCATTTTCGGCAGCGCCGGCGCCGGCGGCGCCGGGCGGGTGGTGGCGCGCGGGACCACGATAGCGCCCGATAGCAGCCAGCTAACCTGCTGCTCGAGCTTCTTGATGCGCTCGTCCAGGAGAATACCCGGCTGGTCGGCGAGCAAGGCCGCGAGCCGCTCGCGGAAATCGGCGTCGCTGCGCAGCTTCTGCGCCACCTGGACAATGAGCTGCCGGTCGCTTTCGGCGACGCGCACATTGGTCTGCACGGTATTCATTGGTCGCAAGCCCCCTTAGCAGGCTTTAGCATATGCTAAGAGGGATAGGTTAACGCAAGCCTACAGCAGCGCCCGAGTGCCGCCAAAACGGCGCCGCGCCGCTGTAACAAATCCGTCCAACGGCATTTGCTATGGTCCGGCACGGAACTCTGCGGAGGTGACGATGCGCTGTGCCCTGGGCGCGCTGGCGCTGCTGTTGATCGCCCTTGCCGGCGCCGTGCCGGCAGCGGCGGCGGACGCGCCGCACAATGTCATCCTCTTCGTCCCCGACGGGTTGCGCGCAGCGATGGTGAGCCCGGAGACCGCGCCGACCATGGCGGCGCTGCGCGCGCGCGGCGTCGATTTCAGGAACCCGCACGCGCTGTTCCCGACCTTCACCACCCCCAACGCCTCGGCCATGGCCACCGGCCACTACCTCGGCGATACGGGCGAGTTCGGCAACACCATCTACAGCGGCTTCCCCGTGCCCGGAGCCGGCGACAGCCTGACCCCCTTCATGGAGAGCGACCCGGTGCTGGGCGATGTCGACGAGCATTACGCCGGCGACTATCTCGACGAGACGACGGTGCTGAAGGCGGCGCGGGCCAAAGGCTTGGGCACCGCCGCCATCGGCAAGCTCGGCCCGACGCTGATCTTCGACCACACCGACCGCAGCGGCGCGCCGACCATCATCGTCGATGACTCGACCGGCAGCCCGCGCGGCATCCCGCTGGCGCCGGCGGTGGCGGACGCGCTGCAGGCGGCCGGCTTGCCGCTCGCCGCGCCGTCGCGCGGCGAGAACGGCCGTGCCGGCGACGCGACGACGCCCGGCACCCTGGTGGCCAATATCGTGCAGCAGAACTGGTTCGCGGAGGTCGCGACCAAGGTGGTGCTGCCGCTGCTCAAGGCGCGGCGCCAACCCTTCGTGATGGTGTTCTGGTCGCGCGATCCCGACGGCACGCAGCACAATCAAGGTGACAGCCTCGGCCGGCTCAGCCCCGGCATCAACGGCCCGACCTCGCTCGCCGCGATCCGCAACGCCGACGATGATCTCGCCAAGCTCGAGGCGGCGCTCGCGACGCTGGGCTTGGCCGAGACCACCGACATCATCGTCGCCGCCGATCACGGCTTCACCACCATCGCGAAGGAAAGCAAGACCAGCGCCGCGGCGCGCGCGCACTATGCCGACGTGCCGGAGGGCCTGCTGCCGCCGGGCTTTCTCGCCATCGACGTAGCGACCGCGCTGGGCCTGCCGCTGTGGGATCCCGACGCGCATGGCGCGCGCGTCGAGCCCGGCCATCACGGCAAGATCAGCAACGGCCTCATCGGTGCCGATCCCGTCCATCCGGACGTGGTGGTGGCGGCCAATGGCGGCTCCGATCTGGTCTATCTCCCGGGCAAGGACAAGACGCTCGCCCGGCGCGTCGTCGCGGCGCTCCTGGCCGAGGATTATGTCAGCGGCCTCTTCATCGACCCAGCGCTCGGCCGCTTCGCCGGCGCCTTGCCGCTGGCGGCGATCAACCTTAGGGGCTCGGCGCTGACGCCGATGCCGGCGATCGCGGTGAATTTCCGCAGCTTCGCCACGGGCTGCGACGCGCCGCTGCGCTGCACGGCCGAGATCGCCGATACCGGGCTGCAGCAGGGCCAAGGCATGCATGGCAGCTTCTCGCGCGCCGAGACCATGAACTTCATGGCGGCGGCCGGCCCCGATTTCAAAGCCGGCTTCGCCGATCCCGCGCCGGTGAGCAACGCCGATATCGGCAAGACGCTCGCCTATCTGCTGCGCCTCGACATCAAGGCCAAGGGCACGCTCGTGGGCCGCGTCATGACCGAGGCACTGCCCGGCGGCGCGCTGCCGCAGGTGACCGCGCGCCGCGTCGCCTCGGCACGCACCGCCGACGGGTTGCAGACGGTGGTGGAAGAGCAGCTGGTGGGATCGACGCGTTATTTCGACGCCGCGGGATTTCCCGGCCGCACCGTCGGCCTCGGCCCGCCGCCGGCCCAGACCGCGCATGCCGCGCGCTAGAGCAAGTTTCCGCTGCACCGGCGCCCGTGCGTCCTTCGGACAACCCGTTCGATCGCTCTGCGATCGAACCCTCCGGGGCCGACCGCGAAGCGGTCGGCCGGGGTGGGC
>JBKQTR010000451.1:0-23620 GCA_052143095.1 Allostellaceae bacterium | reverse complement strand
ATAACGAAATGTACCGGGGCGCCTCAGGAGACAGTGTTGGACGGGACTTATGACCTCGCGATCATCGGCGGCGGGATCAACGGCTGCGGTATCGCGCGCGACGCGGCGGGGCGCGGCCTCTCCGTCTATCTCTGCGAGCAGTCGGATCTCGCCAGCGGCACCTCCTCGGCGGCGACCAAGCTGATCCATGGCGGGCTGCGCTATCTCGAATATTACGAGTTCCGCCTGGTGCGGGAGGCGCTGATGGAGCGCGAGGTGCTGTGGCGCATGGCACCGCACATCATCTGGCCGCTGCGCTTCGTGCTGCCCTACCACAAGCGTCTGCGTCCGGCCTGGCTGCTGCGCCTCGGCCTCTTCCTCTATGATCATCTCGGCGGCCGCAAGCTGCTGCCGCCAAGCCGCACGCTCGATCTCACCACCGACAGCGCGGGCAAGCCGCTCAAGCCCGGGCAATACACGCTGGGATTCGAATATTCCGATTGCTGGGTGGAGGATGCCCGGCTGGTGACGCTCAACGCCCGCGACGCGATGGAGCGCGGCGCCACCATCCGCACCCGCACCAAGGTCGTTGCCGCCGAGCGCTACGCCTCGGCCTGGCGACTGACCGTGCAGGACCGCCGCCGCGGCGGCAAGGCCGCGACGGTCGCGGCCAGGGTGCTGGTCAACGCCGCCGGCCCGTGGGTCGGCGACGTGCTCGCGGTGACCCAGGGGCGGAACGCGCCGGCGCATGTCCGGCTCGTCCAGGGCTCGCACATCGTCGTCCGCCGGCTCTACGCGCATGACCGCTGCTACATCTTCCAGAACGCCGACGACCGGATCATCTTCGTCATTCCGTTCGAGGGCGATTTCACGCTGATCGGCACCACGGACAGCGATTATGCCGGCGATCCCGGCCAGGCGAAGGCGACGGCGGAGGAGATCGAGTATCTCTGCGCCGCGGCGAGCGAGTATTTCGCCGCCACGCTCACCCCGGCGGACGTGGTCTGGACCTATTCCGGCGTCCGCCCGCTCTATGATGACGGGGCGACCGAGGCGCAGGCCGCGACGCGCGACTACGTGCTCGAGCTCGATGTCCGTGGCGCGCCGCTGCTCTCGATCTTCGGCGGCAAGATCACCACATATCGGCGCCTCGCCCAGCATGCGCTCGAGAAGCTCGAGCCGCATCTGCCGGCCGCGTCGCGCGCGCGGCGCGACTGGTCGGGCAAGGTGCCGCTGCCTGGCGGCGACTTTCCGGTCCAGGGCTTCGAGACTTTGGTGGCCGAGATCGCGCGCGACTACCCCTGGCTCGACGCGCGGCACTGCCGCCGCCTCGCCCGCGCTTATGGCACAAGGGCGCGGGCGATCCTCGGCGACGCGACCGGCCCGTCGGATCTCGGCCGCGATTTCGGCGGCGGGCTGACCGAGGCCGAAGTGCTCCATCTGATGCGGCAGGAATGGGCGGAGGAGGCGGCCGACATCGGCTGGCGCCGCTCGAAGCTCGGCCTGCGCCTGTCGCCGGACCAGGTGGCGGCGCTCGAGACCTTCATGGCGGAGCGCCGCGGGTTGTTCGTCGCGGGATGAGGCCTTGGCGGCGCCTGGCGCAGGCGTCATCGCCGCCGCCGAGGTTTGAGTTTAGGCGACCGAAGCGGTAAGTCAGGAGCAACCTGTCGCCGCCGGCCGGGGGAGGAGACGCCCAGCATGTCGCGCATCGAGATCCAGGTGAAGGGCCTGTTTGCCACGCCGGTCGCAGCCGTGCTGCTGCCCGACGCCGAGGCGCGCAATGCGGAGCTGGCAGACATCATTCTGCGCCGGCGCACCGACTTCCCGACCGTCGGCGCGTCGAACATTGGCGGCTCGCATTCGACGCGCGATTTCGCCGCCTGGGGCGGCAAGCGGGCTGAGGAGCTGCTGGCCTTCGCGCGCTCGACGGTGACGCAATTGACCAGCGATCGGGAAGGCCGCGCGGTGCGGCCGGACTGGAACGTGGAAGCGTGGGCCAATGTCAACGGGCCCGGCGATTCGAATTCGTGCCACTACCATCCGGGATCGTTCTGGTCGGGAAGCTATTATGTCGCCGATGGCGGCTGCGCCGACGATCCGTCGCTGGGCGGCGAATTCGAGATCTTCGACCCGCGCGGTCCGGCGCCGATGATGCACGCTCCGGCGCTGAAATACGGCGGCGAGGACGGGCTGTCGGCGGGCAGCGCCGAGACCATCCGTCCGCGTCCGGGGCTGATGTTCATCTTCCCGTCGTTTCTGCTGCACGCGGTGCGGCCATATCGCGGCACCGGGTTGCGCATCTCGATCGCCTTCAATTTCGGCCTCTACCGGGAGCTCTCATGAGCGCGCGGCGTTGCGTCCTGGTCGTCGACCAGGGAACCACCTCGACGCGGTCGATCGTCTTCGGCGCCGATGCCGCGCCGGTCGCGACCGCGCAGCAGGAGTTCAAGCAGATCTACCCGCATCCCGGCTGGATCGAGCATGAGCCGGAGGATCTCTGGCAGACGACGCTGGCGACCATGCGCGAGGCCTTGCGCAAGGCGGCGCTGCAGCCGGGCGATCTGGCCGCGCTCGGCATCGCCAATCAGCGCGAGACCGCCCTCGTCTGGAGCCGCAAGACCGGCGAGCCCATCCACAACGCGATCGTCTGGCAGGATCGCCGGACCGCCGATCTCTGCGCGCGCCTCGAGGCGGAAGGCAGCGGCGCGCTCGTCGCCGAGCGCACCGGCCTGCTGCTCGATCCCTATTTCTCCGCGACCAAGATCGCCTGGCTGCTCGACCATGTTCCCGGCGCGCGCGCCCGCGCCGATTCCGGCGAGTTGGCCTTCGGCACCGTCGACACCTATCTCCTGTGGCGGCTCACGCGGGGCGCGGTGCATGCGACCGATGCGACGAATGCGGCGCGCACGCTGCTCCTCGACATCCGCTCCGGTACCTGGGATGCGGAGCTGCTGCGCCTCTTCCGCGTGCCGGCCTCGCTGCTCCCGGAGGTGAAGGACACCGCCGCCGAGTTCGGCACGGTCGCACCCGAGCATCTCGGTGCGGCGGTGCCGATCCGCGCCGTCGCCGGCGACCAGCAGGCGGCGCTGATCGGCCAGGCCTGCTTCGAGCCCGGCATGGTAAAGGCGACCTTCGGCACCGGCGGCTTCGTGCTGCTCAACACCGGGCCGGCGCTGGTGCGGTCGACGCATCGCCTGCTGACGACCATCGCCTATCAATGGCGCGGCCGCCGCCACTATGCGCTGGAAGGCTCGATCTTCGCCGCCGGCGCGACGGTGCAGTGGCTGCGCGATGCGCTCGGGCTGGTGCTGTCTTCGGCCGAGGCCGGCGAGCTCGCCGCCGTGGCCGACCAGGAGCAGGCCGTCTATCTCGTCCCGGCCTTTGCCGGGCTCGGCGCGCCTCATTGGAGCAGCACGGCGCGCGGCACCATCACCGGCCTGACGCGCGGGACGACGCGCAAGGAGCTGGCGCGCGCCGCGCTCGAGAGCGTCGGCTATCAGACGCGCGACCTGCTGACGGCGATGTATGCCGATGTCGGCAATGCCTGGCAGCGCGAGACCAAGCCCGTCATCCGCGTCGAGGGCGGCAGGTCCGCGAGCGATTGGACGATGCAGTTTCTCGCCGACATCCTCGACGCGCCGGTCGACCGGCCGACGATCCGCGAGACGACGGCGCTCGGCGTCGCACTCGCGGCCGGCTGGCAGGCCGGCCTCTATGCCGGGCCGGAAAGCTTCGCGCAGTCCTGGCGCCTCGACCGCAGCTTCCGGCCGGCGATGCCGGATGCCGAGCGCCGGCAGCGCTGCCGCGGCTGGCGCGACGCGGTCGCGCGCGCACTCCTCGACCCCGGCGAATAGCGGCATGCGTATCGTCTTCCGTTGCGATCCCGCGCTCTACGATCGTCTGCCACGGCCGGTTCTCGCCCGCAGCGCGCTGCCGGAGTGGCTGCGGCGCATGCCCGCCGCCGCGTTTTCCGAGACCCATGGGCAGGAGGTGCGCACCGTCAAGCAATGCCCGCCCTTCGTCGACGCCATGGCCTATGGCTTCATCATGCCGCTGGCCTGCGATGTCGCGGTGCGCGATGCGGCCGAAGGTGTCGTGGCGCAGGCGCAACGCGCCGCGATATGCCGCTTTCGCCGCCGCCATGTCGCCGGTCTGCTGCAGGCAGATCCCGAGATTGACCGCGGCTTCCGCCAGCCCCGGCCGCAGCTCCAGCGCCGTGCGCGGCTGCGCCCGGCAGATCGCTTTGGCGAAGCCGCTGGCGCCCCCGGGGTCGCTCACGGGACCCAGTCGCGCCATGGCGGCCAGCCCTCCACGATATCCGCGATCAGCGCATAGCCGGCGGCGCCGGGATGGGCGCCGTCGCCGATGGCGAGCTCGAGCCGCCACAGCCCGATCGCCGCGAGCGGCGTGTAGAGGTCGAGATAGGGGATGGCCAGCTCGCCGCAGAGCTTCGCCAACGCGCGCGACAGCGCCGCGACGCGCGCATCGGCGTCGTCCAGCGGCAGCGGCGGCGGCCCCGCCATCAGCGTCTTGTGGCGCGCCTTGGCGCCGCCGAGAATGGCGCGGGCATTGGCGAGCGATGCGTCCTGGGCGACCCGCGGCGCCTCGTTCTCGCGTACGCACTCATCGCCGCCGAAGGAGAAGACGAGGCGGCCGTCCACGCCGGCAGGCAGCCGGCGCGCCGCCTCCTCGCGCCAGCGTTGCGCGATGTCGGCGCTGGTGTCGCGGCGGATGCCGAGATTATAGCTGGTGACGTCGTGGCCGCGCCGTCGCGCGGCGGCGCAAGCGCGGCCGACCCAGCCGAGGCCGGTGGGATCGCCGGTGCCGTTGACGAGGCTGTCGCCGATGAAGCAGAGCCGCATCGCTTGTTCCTCCGCGCCGCTCCTGCCTATCATGCCCGGCAGGCGAGCGGCGATCGAGAGAGGCCATGAGCGTCACCATCTACCACAACCCGCGCTGCGGCAAGTCGCGCGCCACCCTGGCGCTGCTGCAGAAGAAGGGGCTGAGGCCGCGCGTCGTCGAGTACCTCAAGACGCCGCCCGATCAGGCCGAGCTGAAGCGGCTGCTGAAGCTGCTCGGCCTTACGCCGCGCCAGCTGCTGCGCGCCAAGGAGGCGAAGGCGGCGGGCCTCGACAAACCCGGCCTCTCCGACGACGCGATCATTGCCGGCATGGTCGAGCATCCCATCGTCATCGAGCGGCCGATCGTTGTCGCCGGCAGCCGCGCCGCGCTCGGCCGCCCGCCCGAAGCGGTGCTGAAGATCCTGTAGCGCGCGGTTCCGCTGCACGGGCGCCCCTGCAGCAAAAGCGTGCATTGGCCCTCCCAGGCAATCATTGACGGCGAAGCGGTCCCGTAGGACCATCGTCGGGTTCGGTCGCACAACAAGAAACCATTTGCCGGGCGTTCCGCGTCTCGCGGGGCGTTAACCGGGAGTGTTTGCGGCCGACGCAATGGAACAGGGAGAAAAACGATGCAACGCTATTGGTTGGCAGTGCCGGCGCTTGCGCTGGTGGTCGGGCTCGTCCCGGCTTCAGCGGCGGAGAAGAGTTACGGACCTGGCGTCAGCGACAGCGAGATCACGATCGGACAGACCATGCCCTATAGCGGCCCGGCCTCGTCCTACGGCACCATCGGCAAGGCCGAGGCGGCCTATTTCGCGATGATCAACCAGCAGGGCGGCGTTAACGGGCGCAAGATCAAGCTGATCTCGCTCGATGACGGCTATAGCCCGCCCAAGACGGTGGAGCAGACCCGCCGGCTGGTGGAGCAGGAGGGCGTGCTGCTCGACTTCGGCCCGCTGGGCACGCCGCCCAACACCGCGATCCAGAAATACCTCAACGACAAGCAGGTGCCGCAGCTCTTCGTCGCCACCGGCGCCACCAAATGGGGCGATCCCGAGCATTTCCCCTGGACGATCGGCTGGCAGCCGACCTACCAGATCGAGGGCCACATCTTCGCCAAATACATCCTCGAGCACAAGCCCGACGCCCGTATCGGCGTGCTCTATCAGAACGACGATTACGGCAAGGACTACGTGAAGGGCCTCAAGGACGGGCTCGGCGACCAGGCCAAGAAGCTGATCGTGCTCGAGGCGAGCTACGAGGTCACCGATCCCACCATCGATTCGCAGATCGTGTCGCTGCAATCCTCCGGCGCCGACGTCTTCTACAACGTGACCATCCCGAAATTCGCCGCGCAGGCAATCCGCAAGACCTACGACATCGGCTGGAAGCCGCTGCAGCTGATGAATTCGGTCTCAAACTCGGTCTCGGCGACGCTGCAACCGGCGGGCCTCGAGAAATCGATCGGCATCATCTCGCTGGCCTATTTCAAGGACCCGACCGATCCACAATGGCACCAAGACAAGGCCTATCTCGACTGGCTCGCCTGGATGAAGCAGTATTATCCCGACGGCGATTTGAGCGACGCCTCCAACGTCTATGGCTACAACGCGGCGCAGGGGATGGTGCAGGTGCTGAAGCAATGCGGCGACCAGCTCACCCGCGAGAACATCATGAAGCAGGCGGCCAGTCTCGACCTCCCACTGCCCATGCTGCTGCCGGGCGTGAAGGTCAGCACTGGACCGACGCAGTTCTACCCGATCCGCGAGATGCAGCTCGCCCGCTTCGACGGCAAGATCTGGCAGCTCTTCGGCGACGTGATCAAGTCGGAATGATTTAAGCGCGTGTTTTCCGCTGCATGGGCGCCGGTGCGTCCTTCGAGAGGCGCGCTGCGCGCGCCAGCTCAGGATGAGGAACGTTGTTGATGGCACAAAGAAAATCGCCTCATCCTGAGCGCGAGCGTAGCGAGCAGTCGAAGGACGCACCGCGTCGATCCAACGGAATTTGTTCTAAGCCGCTCCCGCCGCGCTCGGTTCTTTCAGCCGCTCGCTCTTGCGCTGCTTGACGCTGGCGGATTTGAGCTGGCCGCAGGCGGCCATGATGTCCTCGCCGCGCGGCGTGCGCACCGGCGAGGAATAGCCGGCGGCGTTGACGATGTCGGAGAATTCCTGGATCGCTGCCGCGCTCGAGCGCTCGTAAGGCGCGCCCGGCCAGGGATTGAACGGGATCAGATTGACCTTGGCGGGAATGCCGGCGAGCAGGCGCACCAGCTCGCGCGCCTCGGCCGGGCTGTCATTGACCCCCTTCAGCATGACGTATTCGAAGGTGATGCGCCGCGCATTGCTCGATCCCGGATATGTCCGGCACGCCTCGAGCAACTCGGCCAGCGGGTATTTCTTGTTGATCGGCACCAGCTCGTCACGCAGCTCGTCGGTCACCGCATGCAGCGAGATCGCGAGGTTGACGCCGAGCTCGGCGCCGCAGCGCGGGATCATCGGCACGATGCCCGAGGTCGAGAGCGTGATCTTGCGCCGCGACAGCGACAGCCCCTCGTGATCCATGACGATCTTCAGCGCCTGCGCCACATTGTCGTAATTGTAGAGCGGCTCGCCCATGCCCATCAGCACGATGTTGGTGAGCTGGCGGTCGTCCTGCGGCGAGGGCCATTCGCCGAGCGCGTCGCGCGCCAGCATCACCTGGCCGACGATCTCGGCCGCGCCGAGATTGCGCACCAGGCGCTGCGTGCCGGTATGGCAGAACTTGCAAGTGAGGGTGCAGCCGACCTGCGAGGAGACGCAGAGCGTGCCGCGATCCTCCTCGGGGATGTGGACGCTCTCCACCTCCTGCCCGTCGGCAAAGCGCAGCAGCCATTTGCGCGTGCCGTCGAGCGAGATGAGCGCCTGCGCCACCGCCGGCCGGCCGACGACATAGCGCTGGGCGAGCTCGGCGCGGAAGGCCTTCGACAGCGTCGTCATCGCGCCGATATCGGTGACGCCGCGGTTGTAGATCCAATGCCAGAGCTGGCGCACGCGGAAGGGCTCGGCGCCCATCGCATTCATCTCGGCGAGCAGCTCGGCGCGGCTCAGCCCGACGAGGTCCTTGCGGGTCTCCGGCGCGGGGGTGGCGCTTTCCATGATGGCGCAAGATATAGGCGGGGCCGGGCAGCGGCGCAAAGGAAAAGGCGTGTTGCGCCCGACCACGCCGCGGGCCAAGCTGCCTTTCGCCTTAACCAACCCGAGCGCGACCCCATGGCCCTCGACCCCGCTAAGGTTAACCTCGACCCGCAAGCCAAGGCGCTGCTCGACATGATCGCGCTGGCCGGCCGCATCCCCTACAGCCAGATCACCCCGCCGCTGGCGCGCGCGCAATTCGCCGAGCTCTGCCGGCGCACGCGCAAGCAAGCGGAATTCCCGGTCAGCGTCGCCGACCATGCGCTGCCCGGCCCCGCCGGCGACCTCCGCACCCGCCTCGTCGTGCCGCGCGCCGCCGCCGGCGCGCCGCTGCCGGTGCTCGCCTTCTTCCATGGCGGCGGCTGGTGCATCGGCGATCTCGACACCCACGACGCGGCGCTGCGGCAGTTGGCGGTGGAGGCGGGCTGCGCCGTGCTCGCGGTCGACTATCGTCTGGCGCCGGAGAACGCGTTTCCCGCCGCGGTCGAGGATTGCTTTGCGGTAGTGCGGTTCCTGGCGGCCGAGGGCGGCGGCCTCGGTCTCGATCCCCAGCGCATCGCGGTCGGCGGCGACAGCGCCGGCGGCAATCTCGCTGCGGTCGCGGCGATCGTGGCGCGCGATGCCGGAATCGCGCTCAAGGGCCAGGTTCTGATCTATCCCGCCACCGATTTCAGCCGCGATCGGCCGTCGCATGAGGATTATGCCGAGGGCTTCCTGCTCACCGGCGAATCGATGGACTGGTTCGGCGGCAACTACATCAAGCCGGAAGACCACCGGGATTGGCGTGCCTCGCCGATCCTGGCGCCCGATCTCGCGCGCCTGCCGCCGGCCATCGTCATCGTCGGCGAGTGCGATCCCTTGCGCGACGAGAGCCGCGACTACGCCACGGCGTTGCGCGCTGCCGGCAACGAGGCGGCGTTCCACCTCTATCCCGGCATGATCCACGGCTTCTTCACCATGGGCGGCGCGATCGCCGCCGCCGACCGCGCCATCGCGCAATCGGCGGCGCTGCTGCGGCGGGTGTTCGCTGCCTAGCGCTTGACCCCGCAGGCCTTGTCGATCTCGGCCAGCGCTTTGCCGAAGCCGTCCAGCGCATAGCTGTCGGTGGTGGCGGTGCCGCGCGCGGACGTGCCTTTGATGATCGCCTGCTTGCCCTTGGCCAGCGCCTCGACCACCGCCTTGTCGGTGGCGGCATCGCGCGTCCAGGCGCCTTCCTTGTCGGTGAACAGCGAGAATTTCTTGCCATCGACCGCGAGCTCGGCGTCGGAGCCCTCCTTGAACAGATAGCCCGAGGTGAAGCTCACCTCGTTGACGCGCTTCTCGCCCGGCCGATGGGTGACGCTGGCGAAGATGGCGGAGCGCTTGGCGCCGGCCGGCTCGCTCTTGCTCGGCTTGCCGATGAGGTAGCAGATCTTGGCGCCCTTCACCGTATCGGCATAGGCATCCCAGCCTTGTGCGCCGCCGATCCGGTTGACGCCCTGGCCGGGCGTCGCGGCTCCTTCTGCCGCGCGTGCTGCGAGCGGCGACAGCAGCAGGCAGGCGGCGAGCAAAAACGCGAAAATTTGCATGGCGCCAACTTAGCCAAAGAGGCGGCGGGATGCCAAGAGGAAGCCGTCAGCTATCAGCTATCAGCTATCAGCTATCAGCGCCGGTCGCCGCACCGGCGATTGACAACGGACGACTGAAAACTGACAACTCCCAGCTTCTAGCTGACGGCTGATAGCTGACAGCTGACAGCTTTCAAGGAGACAAGCAATGCGCGCGGTGCTGTGCAAGGAGCTGGGCGGGCCGGAGAAGCTGGTGATGGCGGAGGTGCCGGCGCCGCCGCTCGCCGACCGCACCGTGCGCATCGAGATCCACGCCGCCGGCGTCAATTTCGCCGACACGCTGCTGATCGCCGGCCAGTATCAGGACCGTCCGCCGCTGCCCTTCATCCCCGGCATGGAGGTCGGCGGCATCGTGCGCGAGGTCGGCGCCGGCGTCAGCCATCTCAAGCCCGGCGACCGCGTGCTCGCCTCGGTCGGGCGCGGCGGCTATGCCGAGGAGGTGGTGGCCGAGGCGGAGATCGTGCGCCGCATTCCCGACGCCATGGATTTCGCCACCGCCGCCGGCTTTCCCGTCGCCTATAGCACCTCCCACGGCGCCTTCGAGTGGCGCGCCCGGCTCAAACCCGGCGAGAGCGTGCTGGTGCTGGGCGCCTCGGGCGGCGTCGGCCTCACCGCGGTGGAGATCGCCAAGGCGATGGGCGCCAGCGTCATCGCCGCCGCGGGCGGCGCCGAGAAGCTCGCCGTCGCCCGGCGCGCCGGCGCCGATCATCTCATCGACTACACGCGCGAGGATCTGCGCGAGCGCGTCAAAGAGATCAGCGGCGGGCGCGGCGTCGACGTGGTCTACGATCCCGTCGGCGGCGATGCCTTCGATCAGAGCCTGCGCTCGATCGCCTGGGAGGGAAGGCTCATCGTCATCGGCTTCGCCGGCGGCCGCATCCCGCAGATCCCGGCCAATCTCGTGCTGGTCAAGAACATCGACGTCATCGGCTTCTTCTGGGGCTCCTATCGCCGCCACAAGCCGGAGCTCATGGCGCAATCCTATCAGCAGCTCTTCCGCTGGTTCGAGGAGGGCAAGCTCAAGCCGCACATCTCGCATCGCCTGCCGCTGGCCGAGGTGGCGCAGGCGCTGGAGCTGCTCAAGACGCGCAAATCCACCGGCAAGGTGGTGCTGACGGTTCGTTGAACGTAAAACCATAGGTTGGTTAACTGCCGGTACGGAAACCTCCGCGGCAATAGAGATTACAGATCGTTCATACCCGGGGATGAAGACCCGGTCCCGCCCTTACCATCGGGGGAGCACCCGATGACGAGTTCAGGGAGGTGCAGATGAGCGGTATTCTTCGTGCCACCGCGGTGGCACTGATGCTGGCGGGGCTGGGCGGCTGCGTCGTCGCGCCCGCCGCCCCACCGCCAGGCTATGGCTACGGCTACGCGCCGGGCTACGCCTACGCGCCGGGCTATTATTACGGGCCGCCCGTCGCGGTCGGTGTCGGCGGCTGCTGGGGCTGCGGCTGGGGTCGGTGGAGGTGAGCATGGGTCGCCGCGGATTTGGCATGGTGGTCGCGCTGGCGCTGGCGCTTGGCGTGGTGTCGCCGGTGCTCGCCCAGCGTCACGACGAAGGCTGGCACGACCGCGACATTCATCGCTTCAACGACCACGATTTCGCCCGCTGGCGCGGCGGCCGCTGGGTCCATTCCTGGCATGACGGCCGGCTCGGCTGGTGGTGGATCGTCGGGCCGGACTGGTACTACTACCCCCGCGCGGTCTATCCCTATCCCAGTCCCTACGTGCCGCCTTACGCCGCCGCGGGCGCGCCGGCCTGGTATTACTGCCCGCCGGCGCAGACCTATTACCCTTATGTCGCGAGTTGCCCGGTGCCGTGGCAGGTGGTGCCGGCGCGGTGATCGGGGGCGCCCGGCCGCCGGGGCGATCGGGTGACCCTATGGTATGCGCAATCCGATTACCCGGCCTCGCCGCCGCGGCGTCGAAACTTTAACCGCTTCGTATTATGATAGCGCCGCCATGGAGTTCGGGGTGAGCGCGATCAGGCAGGCAAGGATAGGCGATGCGCGGGCGATCGGCCGGATCGAGGTCGAGACCTGGCGTGCTGCCTATGCCGGAATACTCCCCGACCGCGTGCTCCTGCGTATGTCGGAGCAGCGCCAGACCGCTTCCTGGGCGGGCTTCCTGCGCCATCGGCCGGGCGATGTCTATGTCGCCGAGGCCGAGAATGGCGACGGGCGCCTCCTGGGCTTCGGCAATTGCGGGCCGCAGCGCGACCCCGCTTTCGCCTTCGGCGGCGAGGTCTATACGCTTTACGTCCTGCCCGACGCGCAGGGCGCCGGCCTCGGCCGGCAGCTGCTGCTGGCGCTCTTCGCGCGGCTGCTCGATTGCGGCCATCGCTCGGCGCTGGTCTGGGTAGTGCGCGCCAACCCGGCGCGCTTTTTCTACGAGCGCCTCGGCGGCAAGTTGACGCTGCACCGGCCGATCCCGGTCGGCGGCCACCCGGTCGATGCGCTGGGCTATGGCTGGAGCGATCTGCGCGCCCTGCTGGAGCGCGAGGCGCGCAGCCGCGCCCGCTTCTGATCTCGCGCCGGCGAGCCTGCCGCAGCGTACAACGCCGCCGCGCCGCGCCATTCCCTTCGCGCGCTCCCGGAGTCATCATGATCGCGGGGACGCAAGGGAGAGGCCGGATGACGGGCGAGGTGCGGGAACCGACGCGGCGAACGGTGATGGCGGCGGGGCTGGGGCTCGGGGCGGCGCTGGCGGAAGGCGCCGGGCTCGTGCCGCCAGCTGCGGCCGATGAGGCGCCGGAAACCCTCTGGAGCGGCGAGTATTGGGCGAAGAAGGGCGACGTTTCGCTCGCCCTCTACCGCAAGCGGGCGCGCGCGCCGCGTCCGGGCGAGAAGCCGCTGCCAGTGCTGTTCCTGGTGCATGGCTCCTCGATCTCGAGCCGCTCCTCCTTCGATCTCACCGTGCCCGGCGCCGGCGAGTATTCGCTGATGAACGTCTTCGCGCGCTACGGCTACGACGTCTGGACGATGGATCATGAGGGCTATGGCCGCTCGACCGTGACCGCCGGCAATTCCGACATCAAGAGCGGCGTTGCAGATTTGGCGGCCGGCACCGAGGTGGTGGCGCGCGAGACCCGCCTCGCCAAATTCCATTTCCTCGGTGAATCCTCGGGCGCGCTGCGCGCCGGTGCCTTCGCCATGGCGCGGCCCGACCGCGTCGACCGGCTGGTGCTCGAGGCCTTCGTCTGGACCGGCGAGGGCTCGCCGACCTTGGCCAAGCGCGGCGAGCAGCTCGACTATTATCGCACGCACAACCGGCGCAAGCGCGACCGCGACATGATCCGCAGCATCTTCACCCGCGACAAGCCCGGCACCTCGGATCCGCGCGTGCCCGAAGCGCTCGCCGATGCCGAGCTCCAATTCGGCGACACGATCCCGACCGGGACATATCTCGACATGACCGCCAATCTGCCGCTGGTCGATCCGACCAAGCTGGCCGCGCCGGTGCTGATCGTGCGCGGCGAGTATGACGGCATCGCAACGGTAGAGGATCTCCTCGCCTTCTTCGCCAGGCTGCCCAATCCCGACCGGCAGTTCGCCATTCTCGCCGGCGCCGCCCATGCCATCGGTCTCGGCATGAACCGCGCGCAGCTCTGGCATGTCGCGCACAGCTTTCTCGACATGCCGCCGCGCCTCGACGTCTGACGGGAGCCCGACGGGCCGCTGCCCGCCGAGGACGCGTCCTTCCCCGCGCCGGCGCCGAGTGCCGCACGCTGCATTACGGTTATGTCAGGAAGCCGGTCGGGCGCGCCGCAGACTTGCCGGCGGCCCAGGCGATCACCAGATAACCCCTCGCCGGCGACGGCGAGATCAGATCGCGCCGCCGGCACAATCCCTCTGTCGTGGAAGCGTATGCATGCTCCCACTTGTACTTATGGGGAGCGGCGATGCTCGAACCCGACGATTTGCGTCGGCAGGCGGAACGCTGTTTCCGCCTCGCCCGCACCGTCAACAATCACGAAGTGGTGGCGATGCTCGAGCGGCTCGGCCGCGAGCTTGAGGAGACGGCGCGCGAGATCGAGCGCCATCGCGGCGACGCGTGAATGTCCCCCGGGGGCTGGCCTCCGCCGCGTTCCTCGCTTATGGTGGCGGCAAAGCCGGAAACCAGGCTGTCGCCCCTAACGGAGCGGCGTGATATCGGGAGCACGGGCATGGCGCATCTCTGGGAGAAATCCTATCCGCCCGGCATCAGCTGGGGCGAAGCGCTGCCCGCGCCGGTGCCGCTCGAGAGCTTTCTCGAGACCGCCGAGCAGCAATGGCCGGACAAGACCGCGATCGACTTCTACGACCGCAAGATCAGCTACAGCGAGCTCTTCGATCTCGCCCGGCGCGCCGCCAAGGGCTTGCAGGCGCTCGGCGTCGGCCCCGGCGTCAACGTCGGTCTGCATCTGCCGAACACGCCGCATTATGCCGTCTGCTTCTTCGCCGTGCTGATGGCCGGCGGCCGCGTCGTCAATTTCAGCCCGCTGGCGGCGCCGCGCGAGCTCAAATACCAGCTCGCCGACAGCGATGCCGAGATCATGGTGACCTTGGGGCTGCCGCTGCTCTATCCGCAGATCGCCGCGCTCAAGGGCACGGCGCGGCTCAAGGCGGTGGTGGTGTGCGCGATCGAGGATTTCCTGCCGCTGGCGGTGGCGCGCGGCGGCTTCGGTCCCGGCGCCGAGCGCATCGCCGGGCCGGGCCAGGAGCTCGATTTCGCCGCGCTCGTCGCCAATGACGGCGCCTATCGGCGCCATCCCCATGCCGCGCTCGAGGAAGAGGTGGCGGTGCTGCAATATACCGGCGGCACCACCGGCGATCCCAAAGGCGCGATGCTGACGCACGCCAATTTCTCCGCCGTGGTCAATGCCAGGAACCGCTGGGTCGCCAGCAGCACCGCCGGCGGCGGCGACAAGACGCTGGTGGTGCTGCCGCTCTTCCACATCTTCGGCCTCTCCTTCATCCTGCTGCTGTCGATCGCCACCGGTACCGAGATGGTGATGCATATCCGCTTCGATGGCGACCGCGTGCTGCAGGACATCGCGCGCAAGAAGATCACCATCTTCGCCGGCGTGCCGACGATGTACACGGCGCTGGTCAACCATCCCCGCATCGCCGAGACCGATCTCTCCTCGCTCGCGATCTGCGCCTCGGGCGGCGCGCCGCTGCCGGTCGAGGTGCTGAGCCGCTTCAAGCAGCTCACCGGCGTCACGCCGTCGGAAGGCTACGGTCTCACCGAGACCGCGCCGCTGGGCACGATGCAGGCGATGAGCATCGGCCCGCGCCCGGGGACGGTGGGCCTGCCCGCGCCGCACACCATCATCGAGGTGGTCGATCTCGACACCGGGATGACGCTGCTGGCGACGGGCGAGAAGGGCGAGATCTGCATCCGCGGCCCTTCCGTGATGAAGGGCTATTGGAAGAGGCCCGAGGCCACCGCCGAGGCCTTCCGCGGCGGCCGCTTCCACACCGGCGATATCGGCTTCATCGACGCCGACGGCTACGTCACGCTGGTCGACCGCAAGAAGGACATGATCCTCTCCGGCGGCTTCAACGTCTTCCCGCGCAACATCGAGGAGGCGATCTACGAGCATCCGGCGGTGGCCGAGGTGACGGTGATCGGCATTCCCGACGCCTATCGCGGCCAGTCCGCCAAGGCCTTCATCGCGTTGAAGCCCGGAAGCGCGGAATTCAGCTTCGACGAGCTCAAATCCTTCCTCGCCGACAAGCTTGCCAAATACGAGATGCCGGTCGCCATCGAGTTCCGCGCCAGCCTGCCCAAGACGCCGGTCGGCAAGCTCTCCAAGAAGGAGCTCGTCGCCGAGGAGCTCGCCAAGCACGCGCCGGCGGCATCGCCGGGCGGTTGAGCGCCATGATCTAGATCAACGCCCCACCGGCGCAGCAATGCGAGGTTTCGCGCCCTTGCCGGCGGTTTGAGGGAACGGCCGGCCGGGGCAACGCCCTGTCGGCGCGAGCATCGGCAGGGCGTTCGCCATCGCGCGATGCCTGCCATGATCTCGTAGCCCCTCCCCCGCGTGGAGAGGGACATTAGCCCGCCCGTGAGTCCTGCTGGCGATGGCCAGGAAAGGCAGCGGCGCGGACATCGCCCGGATGCGCGCCATAGGCGCCGCGGAAGGCGCGGTAGAAGGTCGAGAGATCGTTGAAGCCCCAGGCAAAGGCGATCTCGGTGATCGTGCGTCCCCGGCTCGCCGGGGTGGCGAGGAGCGCGTGGATCTCCTCGAGCCGACGTCGCTGGACCCAGCGGGAAAAGCTCGTCCCCTTCGGCTCGAACAGCTGGTGGAGTTGCCGGAGCGATATCCCGGTGGCGGTGGCGACCCGGCTCGGCGTGAGATTGGGCTCGGCCAGGTGCCGATCGATATGCTGCAGCACGCGGAGCAGCTTTGCGCTGCGCACGGCCTCGCGCCCGGCATCGTGCATCCCTGGCGCCATGCCCACGGCCAAGGCCACGAGGCGCACGACGTTCTGCGCGATCGCGTCCTCGGCGCCGCGATCGATGCGGCCAAGCTGACCGGCAAGCGCGGTCAGATAGCTCGACACCAGCGCGCCCATGCCGTCACAGTGCGACAACGAGGTCATCGGCAAATTGCCGGAATTGGCGATCAGCGGGTCCATCGCGCGGCGCGGCACGCGCCAGATGCGAAAGTCGAAATCGCGCGCGGCGCCGGTCGAGAAGGGAATGTTGGGATCGGCGACGACGATATCGCCGCGGTGAACCACGAGCTCGCGGTCGCGTTGCTGGAACCAGGCGCTGTCGGCGCCTTGACAATAGAGATAGTAGGTGTCGGTCGCGACGCGCGCGATGTCCTCGCGGCTGCGCGACACGCGATGACCTTCGCAGGAGAGCGCGACGACGTCGAGCTCGCCGAAGCGGCGCGCCTCGATCCGCCCGCGAAAGGGGCCGCGCGACGGACGCTCCGGCGTGATCGCGTAGACATGGCGGCAGCAAGCGTCGCGCCAGCTGGCGAATTGATCTCTTTCGGCGATGACGTCGCTGCACCAGGTCGAATCCATGGGCGGCCTCGCGCAAATGCTACGCAAAAGCATACCGGCTCGCCCCGAGGCGTCAACCAATCCGAGCGCGCATGCCGGGGAAAAGGCGTTGTTTTGCGCGCGACGCCATGGCCGCTTGCGCTCGCTGCCAAGCCTGTTCGATGGCGCGGCGCGAGGATGCCGGTCGCGGTGGCAAGGGGAGTTGTTGATGCCAGATGCATCGGTCGATCCGGCAGTGCTCGAGAAGGTCCGGGGATGGCGCTCTTATGTCGAGGCCAAGCTCGGCTTCCGCAATCACTGGTACCCCGCGCTCTTCGCGCATGAGCTGGCGGAGAACAGGCCGATTGAGGTGACGCTGCTGGGCGAGCCCGTTCTGGTCAATCGCCTCGATGGTGTTGCCTATGCCATCCGCAACCGTTGCTTGCACCGCGGCGTACGCTTCTCTAGGCATCTCGAATGCTACAAGAAGGGCACGATCACCTGCTGGTATCACGCCTGGACTTATGATTGGAAAGATGGAGCGCTCGTCGACATCATCACCAATCCCAGCAGCGCGCTCATCGGCAAGCAGCGGATCAAGACCTATCCGGTGCGCGAAGCCAAGGGGCTGATCTTCATTTTCATCGGCGACATCGATCCGCCCGATCTCTCCACCGACGTTCCGCCGGGCTTTCTCGCCGCCGGCATGGCGGTCCATGGCAAGCGCCGCATGGTCAAGAGCAATTGGCGCCTCGGCGTCGAGAACGGCTTCGACGCCGGCCATATCTTCATTCACAAGCGCTCGAGGCTCGTCGCCGGCAATGACATCGCCCTGCCGCTGGGTTTCGCGCCGCTGACGGCCGGCGACAGCACGCGCGCCGTGCTCGACGATCCCGGGCCCAAGGGGCTTTACGATCTGCTCGGCGAGAAATCGATCCCGGTGTTCGAGGGATCGATCGCCGGCGAGCCGGTGATCGAGGGGCATTTCGGCGAGAAGAAGGTGGCGGACAACATCTCGATCTGGCTGCCCGGCGTGCTCAAGGTCGATCCCTGGCCGCAGGAGGGCATGAACCAATTCGAATGGTATGTCCCCGTCGACGCCGATACCCACTGCTACCTCCAGACCCTGGGCCGCATGACCGCCGGCGCGGCGGAAGCCGCCGCCTTCCGCCAGGAGGTCGAGGAGAAGTGGATCGATCTCGCGCTCGACGGCTTCAACGACGACGACGTCTGGGCGCGCGAGGCGATGGAGGAGTTCTACGGCGACGACCGCGGCTGGGTCGAGGAGCGGCTGTTCGAAACCGACATGGCCATCGTTGAGTGGCGCCGGCTGGCCAGCCGGCACAATCGCGGCATTCAACGCCCCGAGAACCTCTGAGGAGGGAAGCATCATGGCGCGCTACGTCGTCCATCAGCTCATCCAGAATCTGTTCCGCGAGCCCGGACTGCTCGACCGGTTGCGCGCCGATCCGACGCCGGTGTTTTGCGCCTACGGCCTGACGGAAGAGGAGCAGGCGGCGTTGCGCGACGGCAGCCCGCCGGCGCTCTCGGCGATCGGCATTCACCCGATCCTGCAGATGCATTGCCTGCTCGCCTTCAACCCGCAGATCGCCGAGGCGATCAGCATCAAGGCCTATGCCGATCAATGGGGAGGTGCGTGATGGGAATCATTGTTGCCACGGTTGCCACGTCGCACATCCTGATGTCGCCGGCGGGGGTCGAGGACCGGGCGCGCCACATCGTCGAGGGCATGAAGGAGATCGGGCGGCGCGTGCGCGCGGCGCAGCCTGACATCATCATTGTCATCAGCAGCGATCACATGTTCAACGTCAACCTGTCGCTGCAACCGCCTTTCTGCGTCGGCGTCTCGGATGCGTATGTGCCGTTCGGCGATATGGGCATACCGCAGGAGCCGCGGCCGGGAGCGCGCGATTTCGGCCAGGCCTTCGTGCGCCGCGCCGCGCGCAGCGGCTTCGACCTCGCCAAGGCGGAGGAGATACGTCCCGATCACGGGGTGGCGCTGCCGCTGATGGCGATCGACCCGGCGCGGCGCATTCCGATCGTTCCGCTCCTCGTCAACATCAACATGGACCCGCCGCCCGAGCCGGCGCGCTGCTACGCGTTGGGCGAGGTGCTGCGCGACACCATCGCCGAGGATCGTCCCGCGGGCGAGCGCGTCGCCGTCGTCGCCACCGGCGGGCTGTCGCATTGGCTCAACATTCCGCGGCACGGCGAGGTTGCCGAAGAATTCGATCGCTTCGTGATGCGCGCTTTGACCGAAGGGCGCGCCCGCGATCTCGCCAAGCTCAGCGCGTCCGAGATCGTCGAACGCGGCGGCAATGGCGGGCTCGAGGTGATGAATTGGATGATGGCCGGCGCGGTGTCCGGCGAGCGCCGCGGCGAGGTGGTCTATTACGAGCCGATGCCGGAATGGTTCACCGGCATGGGCGGCCTCGCCTTCTCGATGTGATGACGTCGCCTGGGAGACAGTGAGATCATGAGCAGCTTCGACTCCCGCTTTGTCGATGCCGGCGGCCTTCGCACCCACTATCTTGAAGCGGGCAGCGGCGAGCCGCTGATCCTGCTGCATGGCGGCGGCGCCGGCGCCGACAGCCAGGGCAATTGGCGCGCGACGATCCCCGTGCTGGCGAAATATTTCCGCACCATCGCCATGGACATGGTCGGCTTCGGCGCCACCGACAAGCCGGATCCACAGCGCTTCCCGTATTCGCAGGCCGCTCGGGTCGATCATCTCCGTGGCTTCATGCAGGCTCTCGGACTCACTTCCGCCATCCTGGTCGGAAACTCGATGGGCGGTGCCACGGCCTTGGGCGTGGCGGCGCTCCATCCGTCTTGCGTGAAGCGGCTTGTGCTGATGGGCAGCGCCGGGCTCAACACCAAGATCCACGAGGATCTGCTCCCCGTGATCAACTACGACTTCACCCGCGAGGGCATGGCGCGGCTCATCCGGGCGCTGGTGAATGACCGCTTCACCATCGACGAGGCGCTGGTCACCTATCGCCATGGCCGCTCGCTCGATCCCGACACGCGGGCCGCCTACGGCGCCACGATGCGGTGGATCCGCGATCAAGGCGGCCTGTTCTACGCCCCCGACTTCATCGCCAAGGTGCGCTGCCCGACGCTGGTGGTGAACGGCAAGCAGGACAAGGTGGTGCCGCTCGCCAATGCCTATCGGTTTCTGGAGCTCATCGCGAACTCCTGGGGATACATCATCCCGGATTGCGGCCACTGGGCGATGATGGAGCATCCCGCCGATTTCGCGCGGGCGACCATCGCCTTCGCCCAAGCCGCCGAGTGACGTTGGGCCGGATGGGCGGCGGCGGGCCGGCGCAAACGACGGCGATGCGCAACGATCATCCGCTCTGCGCGGTCGACGAGGTGCCGCCGGGGAGCGCCAAGCGCGTTGTCGTCGCAACCCGCGCGCTGGCGGTCTTCAATCTCGACGGCGCGTTCTTTGTCACCGACGATACCTGTACCCACGGCTTTGCTTCGCTGGCCGAAGGCTTCATCGCCGGCGGCGTGGTCGAGTGCCCTTGGCATGGCGGCGCCTTCGACATCCGCAGCGGCGTCGCCGTGGCGCGGCCCTGCGAGCGGCCGATTGCGATCTATCCCGTCGCCATCCGCGACGGCAGGGTCTGGGCGGATCTCGGCGCCGTTGATCCCAAGCTCCAGACCAACAGGAGGTAGAGCATGCCCAGCCTAGGCGGGATTACCGAGCGGGTGCGCAAAGCCGTCGGCGACGATTCCGGCGTCGACGCCCGGATCAAGTTCAAGTTCGGCGACGACGGCCTGCTGTTCATCGACGGCAAGTCGACGCCCAATCAAGTGCACAACGCCGATCAGGAAGCGGACATCACCATCTCTGTGTCGATGGCGAATTTCGAGCGGATCATCGATGGCCAGCTCAATCCCAAGCTCGCGCTCATGACCGGACGGATGCGATTGCGGGGCGACATCCGCATCGCCATGCGGCTCGACAAGGTCTTTGGCCTCACCTCGTAGACCCGGAGGATGACGGCGGCTGACGCTTCTCGGGCACGACGGGCGACGACCCGGGGCTAGGGCTCTTCCGGCGCTTCATCCGCGCCGTTCTCGCGCGCCGCCTGCAGCGCCGCGATCTCCGCCCGGAGCGCGCGGGCTTGCGCCGGCACGGCGCTGCCGAAGCCCGGCAGCAGGTAATCCTCCGGCACCTTGGCGCAATCCGCCTCGGCCTCGGCGAAGCGGCCGAGCCGGGCGCGGCAATGCGCGCGCAGCAGCGGGATCATCGGCCAGTAGTGGCCGTCATCGAGTTTCTCGGCGCGGTCGAGATCGGCGGCGGCGGCGGCGAAATCGCCGAGCCGCAGCTGATCCTCGGCGCGCGCCATATAGGCGCCGGGCAGCCGCGGACAGAGCGAGACTACCTTGTCGCGGTCGGGGAGCGCCAGCCTTGCCTCGCCCATCAGCACGCGCACCACCGCGCGCAGGTGATAGCCGTGCGGATGGTCGGGATGATCGGCGACGAACTCGCCGCACCGCCGCAGCGCCTCGGCAAAGCGGCCGGCCTCGCACAGCGTGCCGATGTCGTCGAGATCCCGGGGTGACGGCGTCATGGCGGCGCGCTCACTCCAGCAGGTCGACATAGCTGGCGCTGAGGTCGATCTGCGCCTCATGGCCGATGCCGGTGCGGAAGGGGCGGGTGAACTCGAAGGTGAGCGCGCCGAGGATCTGGTTCACCGCCTCGCCATCCTCCGACAGCGGCAGCAGCACGCGGTTGGCGGTCAGGTCGATGTTCCGGGTGGTGACGTATTTGCTGCGCACGAAGGCCGGCCGCCGCGACGCGCAGACCGCGCGGTAGCAGGCATGGACGAAACTGTCGCGCTCGCCCGAGACGAGCTCATCGACATATTTGCCGGTGAACTCGGCGCCGAAGGCCTCGACGATAGCGGTGCCGATCAGGCGGTAGCGGAAGCGATGGCCGCCGCCGATCGCCTCGGTGATCTGCAGATGCGGCAGCACGTCGCGCAGCTCCACCGGCTCGATGTCGCGCCGCTGCGGCATGCCGCGGCCAGCGCGCTTCGCCTGCCAATAATCGAACGCCAAGCGCAGCACGCGGTCGGCGCGAAAATCATAGCGTGCAGCGCTCGGACCGGCGCCGGGCAGCTCCATGGTCCCGCCACACCCTGATGTTGGTAAATCGGAGGTTACTATCATTCATTCTGCCCGGCAACCGACAAGGGGACGCTAAAGCACGGAGGTGAAAAGGGATTTAACCCCGCAACGAACGCCGGCCAGACCGTCGTTCCTCCCACATCACGGCGCTCATCAGCATGTCGATCGCCGCGCCGTCGCTGGCGAGCGGCAGCGACAGCGCTTCGCATTTCCAGCAGCCGTGATCGGAGAAGCGATGCTCGCGCATGACATACACCGGCCGGCGCCGCCGGATCACCTGGGTGTGATGCTCATGAATGAGGGCGCGATACTCGCCATTGGGGAGGCTGTCGAGCTCCTTCCCCGTCATGTCGAAGCCGAGCACCCCCTATAATCGTACCGAACTCATTGATTTTCCATTAAGAACCGGCTCGCGCAGGGATCACTTGCTTTTGATCGCCTCGATTGCGTCGGCCACCGCCTGGTGCTGCTCGCCGCCCGGCGGCAGCAGCGCCAGGAGGCGCTGCCAATAGCGGCTTGCCTCGGCGAAATTGCGCTGCTGCGCGGCGGCGAGGCCGAGATACCACAGCGCCGCCGGCTGCTTCGGGTCGAGCGTCTCGACGCGCTTCAGCAGGCTCACCGCCCGCTCCGGCAGCGGCGTCTCGGGCTTGCCGTCGGGCAGCAGCGCCTCGGCTTCGGCGAGCAGGATCTGCGCATCGTCAGGCCGCAGCTTCGCCGCGTGCTCATAGGCCTCGGCCGATTTGTCCCGCTCGCCGAGCACGCCATAGGCGCGGCCGAGGCGCAGCCAGCCCTCGGCATCGCCGGGATCGGCCTGCAGCTTGGCGGCAAGCCCCTCGACCATGCCGCGGATCATCTGCTGGCGCGCCTCGGGGGTCATGCGCGCCGCCGCCTCCTGCTGTGCCTTGCTCGGCCCCGGCGCCGGCGCGGCGAGCTCGGGCACCGCAAGGCCGGCGGTGCGCGCGGCCTCCTCGATGCGCGTCTTGAGCTCGGCGCGCAGCGGCGAGTCCGCCGGCTGCTCGGCGGCGAGCTGTTGCCAGGCGGCGATCGCCGTCGCCGCATGGCCTTCCTGCGCCTCGCCCAGCGCCAGGTAATACCGCGCCGCCGCATTGCCGGGATCGCCGGCGATGGCGGTGGCGAGCGCCGCGCGCGCCTCGGGCGTGACGATGCCGTCGGCCGCCATCACCAGCATCTCGCCGTACTCCGCCGCGACATCGGGTCGGTCCCGCGTCAGCCGTAGCGCCTGGCGATAGGCCTCGGCGCTCTTCTGCCACAATCCCAGCGCTTCCTCGGTGCGCGCCAGCAGCCGCCAATCGTCGGCGCTGTCGGGATTGGCCTTGAGCCGCTGCTCGAGCGCCGCCGCCTTCTTCTCCATGTCGCCGTGATCGTGCTCGGCGGCGAGCGCACGCTCGTGCTCACGCGCGGCATAAGGTTGGTCCGGCACCCCCGGCGCGCCGAGCGCGAGGTAGAGCGCCGCCGCCGCCGCCGGCACCGCCAGCGCCGCCAGCACCACCGTTGCCGCCGTTGATGACGTAGCCGGTGGTGACGAAAGTGGTACCGCCATCAGAGGTGGTTGTGAAGAAACCTTCGGTTGTGCCAGCGGCACTGAATCCATGGCCGCCGTGGCCGCCGTAACCGCCGTGGCCACCGTCGCCGCCATAGCCGCCATAGCCGCCATGGCCGCCGGTGCCGCCGGTGCCGCCGTAGCCGCCGTTTGCGAAGTTAGAGAAGAGGGTGGAATTGGTCAAGCTCAAAGAGCCGGATCCGACGTAAAGGCCGCCGCCGGACCCGGTGCCGCCGTTGCCGCCGTCGCCGGCATAACCGGCATTGCCGCCGTTGCCGGCATTGCCGCCGTTGCCGCCGTTGCCGCC
>JBKQTR010000450.1:0-10791 GCA_052143095.1 Allostellaceae bacterium | reverse complement strand
TCCCCGCCCCGGCGCGCGGCGCGCGGAGCCGCGCGCCGCGCCCGGACCTGTCGCGCGACGATGCCGAGCATCTGCGCGAGCAGCTGCGCGAGTGCCTGGCGGCACGCGGCGGCGCCGTCTCGGCCCGTGCGCGAGCCGCCGATCTCGGCCGAACCTATCTCGCGCTCAACGACACCGGGCGCGAGCGCTTCCTCAAGCTGCTGGCGCAGGAGTTCGACATCGATCAGGCGGCGGTGGCGGCGCTGGGCGAGCGCCTGGTGCGCGCCGCCGGCGACGAGGAGCGGCGACAAGTGGAGCGCGAGCTGCGTGCCGCGCTCGAGCCGCCGCGCATCACGCTGCTCACCCAGTTCAACGCCCTGCCCGAAGGGGTCAAGTTTCTCGTCGACATGCGCGCCGAGCTGCTCAAGCTGGCGCCGGGCGACCCCGCGCTGGCCGGGCTGGAGCTCGACCTCAAAGTGCTGCTGGCGAGCTGGTTCGACGTCGGCTTCCTCGAGCTCACGCGCATCACCTGGGACGCGCCGGCGGCGCTGCTGGAAAAGCTCATCGTCTATGAGGCGGTGCACGAGATCCGCAGCTGGACCGACCTCAAGAACCGGCTCGAGGCCGACCGCCGCTGCTTCGGCTATTTCCACCCGCGCATGCCGGAGGAGCCGCTGATCTTCGTCGAGGTGGCGCTGGTCCAGGGCATGGCCGACAACGTCCAGTCGCTGCTCGACGAGACCGCGCCGGTGGGCGATCCCGCCGCGGCGGATACGGCCATCTTCTACTCGATCTCCAACTGCCAGCGCGGCCTTGCCGGCATCAGCTTCGGCGACTTTCTGATCAAGCGCGTCGTCGACGGCCTGGCGGCTGAGCTGCCGCATCTCAAGACCTATGCGACGCTGTCGCCCATCCCGGGCTTCCGCGCCTGGCTCGACAAGCGCATCCCCGAGGAGGGCGAGGCGCTGCTCACCCCCAGCGAGCGCAAGGGGATGGTGCAGCTGCTCCCCGCCGATCTCGCGACACAGGGGGTGGGCGACCTGCTGGCGCGGCCGCGCTGGCATGCCGAGGAGCCGGTGGCCCAGGCGCTGCGCCTGCCGCTGCTGCGGCTCGCCGCGCGGTATCTGCTGACGGAACGGACGCCGCGCGGGCGCGTTCTCGACCCGGTGGCGCATTTCCATCTCACCAACGGCGCGCGCATGGAGCGGCTCAACTGGCTGGCCGACCTCTCCCCCAAAGGGGTGCAGCAATCCGCCGGCATCATGATTAACTACCTTTATCGCCTTGAGGAGATCGAGGACAACCACGAGGCTTATACCGGCGAAGGACGCATTGCTGCCTCGGCGGCCCTGCTCAAGCTGGCCAAAACCTGATTTCCCTTTTGGCTCCGCGATTCGCCGGAGCTTCTTCAAAGAAAAGGATAAAATGCAAGGCAAAAGGCCGGTTTTTCGTTCTTGATTAACTTTTGCGGCGTAGCGTGACTAAGTTGCATCAAGTGATCGCACAGGGCAGCGATGTCGATCTTCAAAATCTGGGGCAAGGCAGAAGGCCAAGCGACTGTCGAACCCGGTAATCGGTTCTGCAGGCGGCGCCGCGACCACGTCACAGAAACCGCGACGGTGCTCGAGCTTCGCGCCGATCCCTTCGGCATCCCGCACGTCCATTTCACCCTCGCCTTCGAACAACCCTCGCACGGCTCGGTCTATGAGGGTTTGCGCGTCCTGGCGCTGCGCACCTTCGTCGACGCCTATCCCGAGCGCGTGGCATAGACGAACGTGCAAAGCGCGCTCGCCTAGTTCTCCACCGCCGCCATTGTCCCTATAGTGTGAGCCTTACCGTTGGCCCGCTCAGGAGGCCGGTATGGCCGCACCCTCGTCCCGGCCCGCACTGTCGCCCACCCCATCCGGACCGGCCGCTGAGGCCGAAACCGACCGGCTCGCCCTGCTGCAGGCGCTGGAGCGCAAGGTGCTGTGGCTCTCCTCCTGGATGATCCACAACGCCAACCACCTGCGTCCGAGCCGCGACGGGCTCAAGGTTGGCGGCCATCAGGCCTCGAGCGCCTCCGTGGTGACCTTGATGACCGCGCTCTATCTCGACGTGCTGCGGACGCAGGACCGGGTCGCGGTGAAGCCGCATGCCAGCCCGGTCTATCACGCCCTCGAATACCTGCTGGGCCGGCAGTCGCTGGCCAAGCTGCAGGCGTTCCGGGCGCTGGGCGGCGCGCAATCCTACCCGTCCCGGACCAAGGATGGCGGCGACGTCGATTTCTCCACCGGCTCCGTCGGCCTCGGCGTCGCGCTCACCAGCTTCGCGGCGCTGGTGCAGGATTACGTTCGGCTCAAAGGCCTGCTGCCGGAGACCCTGCCGCCCGGCCGGATGGTGGCGGTGGTGGGCGATGCCGAGCTCGATGAGGGCAATGTCTTCGAGGCCATGCTCGAAGGCTGGAAGCACGATGTCCGCAACCTCTGGTGGGTGATCGACTACAACCGCCAGAGCCTCGATGCCGTGGTCAGCGACCGGCTGTTCAGCCGCATCGATTCGCTGTTCAGCACCATGGGCTGGCGCGTCGTCACGCTGAAATACGGCAAGAAGCTCGAAGCGGCCTTTGCCGGGCCCGACGGCGTGGCGCTGCGCGAGTGGATCGATGCCTGCCCGAACTCGCTCTATTCGGCGCTGGTGTTCAAGGGCGGCGAAGGCTGGCGCAGACATCTCGAGGGCGATCTCGGGCATCTCCCGGGCATCGCCGCCTTCCTCGCCGCCCACGACGATGCCGGCCTGCAGGCGGTGATGACCAACCTCGCCGGTCACGACATGGCGACCGTGCTCGAGGCCTTCCATGCCGTCGAGGACGATCTGCCGACCTGCTTCATCGCCTATACCATCAAGGGCTTCGGCCTGCCGTTTGCCGGCCACAAGGACAACCATGCCGGCCTCATGAACGAGGCGCAGATGGCCGTCTTCCAGCAGGTGATGGCGGTACCCGAAGGGCAGGAATGGGACCGCTTTGCCGGGCTCCAGCTGCCGGTCGAAGCGCTCGAGCGCTTTCTCGCCGGCGTGCCCTTCGCCGCCGAGCGCCAGCGGCAGCGTGTCGCGCCGCCGGTGCCGGTGCCCGCGGCGCTGCCGGTACCGCAGGCGGCGCGGCTTTCCACCCAGGAGGGCTTCGGCCGCATCCTCAACGACCTCGCCGGCGGCGACAGCGCGCTGGCGAGCCGCATCGTCACCTGCTCGCCGGACGTCACCGTCTCGACCAATCTCGGCGGCTGGGTCAACCGGCGCGGCGTCTTCGACCGGCGCGAGCGCGCCGACGTGTTCCGCGACGAGAAGGTGATCTCGGCGCAGCGCTGGCAGATGTCGCCGCAGGGCCAGCATATCGAGCTCGGCATCGCCGAGCACAATTTGTTCCTGCTGCTCGCCGCGCTCGGTCTGTCGGCGCCACTGTTCGGTGCGCGGCTGCTGCCGATCGGCACGCTCTACGATCCCTTCATCAACCGCGGGCTCGATGCGCTCAACTACGCCTGCTACCAGGATGCGCGCTTCATGGTGGTGGCGACGCCCTCCGGCATCACGCTGGCGCCGGAAGGCGGCGCGCATCAATCCATCGGCACGCCGCTCATCGGCCTGGCGCAGGACGGGCTCGCCGCCTTCGAGCCGGGTTTCGTCGACGAGCTCGCGGTGCTGATGCGCTGGGGTTTCGCGCATCTTCAGGCCGAGGCGGGCGGCTCGGTCTATCTGCGCCTCTCGACCCGCCCGTTGGAGCAGCCGCGGCGCGCCATCGAGCCGCTCGCCGCGGACATCATCGCCGGCGGCTATTGGCTGCAGCCGCCCGCGCCCGGCGCCGAGCTCGCGATCTGCTATGCCGGCGCGATCGCGCCGGAGGCGATCGCCGCGCAGCAGGCGCTGCTCGAGGACATTCCCGGCGCCGGGCTGCTTGCCGTCACCTCCGCCGACCGGCTCCATGCCGATTGGCTGCAGGGCCTGCGCAGCGGCGCGGGCAGCCATGTCGGCCGGCTCCTGGCGCCGCTCGCGCCCGATGCGGCGCTGGTGACCGTGATCGACGGGCACCCCGCCAGCCTGTCCTGGCTCGGCGCGGTGGCGCAGCACCGCATTCATCCGCTGGGGGTCGAGCATTTCGGCCAGTCCGGCGACATCCCGGACCTCTATCGTGTCTACGGCATCGACGCGGACGCCATCCTCGACGCCGCGGCGCGCGCCTGCCTGGAGCGACGCTAGCGGCGAGGCGGCGGCGGTCGCGCGCCAAAGTCGATTTGCACCCTTAACGCGCAAATTTTTGAGTCCATGTCTTATCGCGTGCAGCGAGGCGCTCCTTGCCGCGGCGCGGCCTCGCGGCCGCGGCTTTCGCTGCGGCAGCGACGCCGGCACCTTGTCGAAGCGGCCCGCGGTCTTTATCTCTGTGCTCTCTTGCCGTGCGCGGTCGGGACCCGGCGCCGGCGCTCCTGTCGTCCGCCTCTTGCCTCGCCGCCGCGCTGTGCTATGAAGCCGCCCTTGCCGGCGGCGGGCGGGCGTGGCGGAATTGGCAGACGCACTGGATTTAGGTTCCAGCGACGCAAGTCGTGGGGGTTCAAGTCCCTCCGCCCGCACCACCCAGCCCCTTGGAGACACCAACAGGCGCGCACCATGCAGATCACCGAGACCAGCACTGACGGGCTGAAGCACGAATTCAAGGTGACCGTCGGCGCCGACGACATCAAGCAGCGCGTCGAGACACGGCTGCAGGAGATCGGCCGCCAGGTGAAGCTCCCCGGCTTCCGTCCGGGTAAGGTGCCGATCACCGTGCTGCGCCAGCGCTACGGCTCCTCGGTGATGGGCGAGGTGCTGGAGCGCGCCGTCAACGACAGCTCGAGCGAGGCGATGCGCGAGCACAAGCTGCGCCCGGCGCTGCAGCCCAAGATCGAGATCGTCTCCTTCAATGAGGGCACCGACCTCGAATACAAGCTCGCCGTCGAGGTGCTGCCCGAGGTCGCGCCGATGAATTTCGCCGAGCTCAAGCTCGAGCGGCTGCGTCCGGACGTGCCCGACGCCGAAGTCGACCAGGCGCTGGAGCGCGTCGCCAAGCAGCAGCGCAAGGACGAGACAGTCGACCGCCCGGCCGCGTCCGGCGATATCGTCATCATCGACTTCGTGGGCTCGGTGGACGGCCAGGAGTTCCCCGGCGGCAGCGCCAAGGGCCACCGGCTGGAGATCGGCTCGGGCCAGTTCATCCCGGGCTTCGAGGATCAGCTCATCGGCGCAAAGGCCGGCGAGCAGCCCACCATCAAGGTGACCTTTCCCGCCGATTACGGCGCTGCCGACCTCGCCGGCAAGGAGGCGTCCTTCGCCGTCGAGGTCAAGGAAGTGCGCGAGATCAAGCCGCAGCCGATCGACGAATCGCTGGCCGAGGCGGTCGGCATGGAGAATCTGCAGGCGCTGCGCGACGCCGTGCGCCAGCAGATCGAGCGCGACTATGGCGGCATCGCCCGTCAACGCTTGAAGCGCGAGCTGCTCGACCGGCTGGCCGAGCGGCACAAATTCGCGGTGCCGCAGGGCATGGTCGATATCGAGCTCGACGTCATCTGGAAGCAGTTCGAGGCCGAGCGCGAGCGCGCCAAGCAGCAGGGCACCGCCGAGGCCGACGAGGGCAAGAGCGACGAGGAGATCAAGGCCGAGTACCGCGCCATCGCCGAGCGGCGGGTGCGCCTGGGCCTGCTCCTGTCCGAAGTCGGGCGGAGCAACAATATCCAGGTGACCCAAGATGAGATCAACCGCGCGCTGGCCGAGGAGGCGCGCCGCTTCCCCGGCCATGAGCGCCAGGTGATCGAATACTATCGCAACCAGGCCGGCGCGATCGACAATCTGCGCGCGCCTATTTTCGAGAACAAGGTGATCGACTACATCCTGGAGATCGCCGAGGTGACCGACCGCACCGTGGCGATCGCCGATCTGCTGAAGGAAGAGGACGAGGAAGAGACGGAGGCGGAGACCGCGGCGGCAGGCGGCGGTTAAGGCGGAAATCCCAGGAAGCGCGCGGCACGCAAAAAGGATGGCTGAGCGGCGTCGGCAGACCCCAGAGGTGGCAAAAGATGGATCGCGATCCCCACGAGATATACATGAATACGCTGGTACCGATGGTGGTCGAGCAGACCAATCGGGGCGAGCGCGCTTATGACATCTATTCGCGCCTGCTCAAGGAGCGGATCATCTTCCTGGTAGGACCGGTCAACGACCCCGTTGCCAGCCTCATCTGCGCGCAGCTGCTGTTTCTCGAATCAGAGAACCCGAACAAGGACATCGCCTTCTACATCAACTCCCCGGGGGGCATCGTCACCTCGGGTCTGGCGATCTACGACACGATGCAGTACATCCGCTCGGCGGTGGCCACCGTCTGTATCGGCCAGGCGGCCTCGATGGGCTCGCTGCTGCTCTGTGCCGGGGCAAAGGGCAAGCGCATCTCGCTGCCCAATGCCCGCATCATGATCCACCAGCCTTCGGGCGGCGCCCAGGGCCAGGCCACCGATATCGAGATCCAGGCACGCGAAATTCTCCAGCTGCGGGCACGACTGAACGAAATGTACGTTAAGCATACCGGGCAGCCGATCGAGGTCATCGCCCAGGCGGTCGAGCGGGACAAGTTCATGTCGCCGATGGAAGCCAAGGAGTTCGGCCTCATCGACGACGTCATGACCAGCCGGCCGGTGCGCGACGAGGAGAACAAGACGCGGACATGAGGCCCGAAACCGTGACCTTCCTGCCACGGCGGACGGTGTTGTTGTTTCCGAATCGTATCCTATCTTTAACTAGTTATTGATCGCCGGGTGGCTAATATTGTTGAATTATAGGGGCGTCCGGCGGGTCTGCCCTGCCGTCCGCCCCGGGGTACCGGGTTACGGCGTGGCGCCGAGTTGGTTGATCGGTTGGTGACGGAGTGCCCATGAGCAAAGCCACTGGCGGTGACGCCAAGAACACCCTCTACTGCTCTTTCTGCGGGAAGAGCCAGCATGAGGTGAGAAAGCTCATCGCGGGCCCGACGGTCTTTATCTGCGACGAGTGCGTCGAGCTCTGCATGGACATCATCCGTGAGGAGCACAAGACCACGCTGGTCAAGTCGCGCGACGGCGTGCCTACCCCGCGCGACATCTGCAAGGTGCTCGACGACTACGTCATCGGACAGGACCACGCCAAACGCGTGCTGTCGGTAGCGGTGCACAACCACTACAAGCGCCTCGCCCATGGCGCCAAGAACAACGACGTCGAGCTCGCCAAGTCGAACATCCTGCTGGTGGGGCCGACCGGCTCGGGCAAGACGCTGCTCGCCCAGACGCTGGCGCGCATCATCGACGTGCCCTTCACCATGGCCGACGCGACCACGCTGACCGAGGCGGGCTATGTCGGCGAGGATGTCGAGAACATCATCCTGAAGCTGCTGCAGGCGGCCGACTACAATGTCGAGCGCGCCCAGCGCGGCATCGTCTATATCGACGAGGTCGACAAGATCAGCCGCAAATCGGACAACCCCTCGATCACCCGCGACGTCTCGGGCGAGGGCGTGCAGCAGGCGCTGCTCAAGATCATGGAGGGCACCATCGCCTCCGTGCCGCCGCAGGGCGGGCGCAAGCATCCGCAGCAGGAGTTCCTGCAGGTCGACACCACCAACATCCTGTTCATCTGCGGCGGCGCCTTTGCCGGGCTGGAGAAGCTCATCGCCCAGCGGCGCCAGGGCACCTCGATCGGCTTCGGCGCCGAGGTGCGCGGCCCGGAGGAGCGCAAGACCGGCGAGATCCTCAAGGATCTCGAGCCGGAGGATCTGCTGAAATTCGGCCTCATCCCCGAATTCGTCGGCCGCCTGCCGGTGGTGGCGACGCTCGACGACCTCGACGAGGGCGCGCTGGTCGACATCCTCACCAAGCCGAAGAACGCGCTGGTCAAGCAGTATCAGCGTCTCTTCGAGATGGAGGATGTCCGCCTCGAGTTCAATGAGGAGGCGCTGCGCGCCATCGCGCACAAGGCGATCAACCGCAAGACCGGCGCCCGCGGCCTGCGCTCCATCATGGAGGCGATCCTGCTCGAACCGATGTTCGAGCTGCCCGGCCTCGATGGGGTGAGCGGCATGGTCATCAATAAGGAGGTGGTGGAAGGGCGCGCTCAGCCGCTCCACATCTACTCCGACCGGCGTGGGGATGTGGGGCAGGGAGCGTGACGGTTCCCTGCCGCCCCGGGCCGGGCGAACCCGGCCGACGGGCAAGCGCCTCTTGACTGTCTCCTCGTACGGGCCATTTTAGCACAGGCGATCACCCGGCGGCGTCTCGGCCGCCGCGGCGCCGGAAGCGGTTCTCCCCCTTTCGACCCCTGTAGAAAGAGGAGTCATGTTCGAAATTTCCCGCGGTGCACTTTATCCTGTCCTGCCGCTGCGCGACATCGTCGTCTTCCCGCACATGATCGTGCCGCTTTTCGTCGGTCGCGAGAAGTCGGTGCGCGCGCTCGAGGACGTGATGAAGGATGACAAGCAGATCCTGCTGGTCACCCAGAAGAACGCCGCCCAGGACGACCCGACCTCGGCGGACATCTATTCCGTCGGCACGATCGGCACGGTGCTGCAGCTGCTGAAGCTCCCGGACGGCACGGTCAAGGTGCTGGTCGAGGGCGGCCAGCGCGCGCGCATCGTCCGCTTTGCCGAGAACGAGAGCTTCTTCCAGGCCTATGCCGAGACCATCGAGGAGAAGCCCGGCGAGCAGCAGGAGCTCGAAGCGCTGGCGCGCACGGCGGTGTCGCAGTTCGAGCAGTACATCAAGCTCAACAAGAAGATCCCGCCCGAGGTGCTGGTGTCGATCAACCAGATCGAGGATCCCAGCAAGCTGGCCGACACGCTCGCCTCGCATCTCGCGCTCAAGATCCCGGAGAAGCAGGAGCTGCTGGAGACCGAGACCGTCTCCGAGCGCCTGGAGAAGGTCTTCGGCTACATGGAGAGCGAGATCGGCGTGCTCCAGGTCGAAAAGCGCATCCGCTCGCGCGTCAAGCGCCAGATGGAGAAGACGCAGCGCGAGTATTACCTCAACGAGCAGCTCAAGGCGATCCAGAAGGAGCTCGGCGAGGGCGAGGACGGGCGCGACGAGCTCGCCGAGCTCGAGGAGCGCATCAACAAGACCAAGCTGTCCAAAGAGGCGCGCGACAAGGCGCAGGCCGAGGTGAAGAAGCTTCGCACCATGAGCCCGATGTCGGCCGAAGCCACGGTGGTGCGCAACTATCTCGACTGGCTGCTGTCGATTCCCTGGCAGCATCGCACCAAGGTGAAGCGCGACATCAAGAGCGCCGAGAAGGTGCTGAACGCCGATCATTTCGGTCTGGAGAAGGTGAAGGAGCGCATCCTCGAATACCTCGCGGTGCAGCAACGCATGCGCAAGGTGAAGGGGCCGATCCTCTGCCTCGTCGGCCCGCCCGGCGTCGGCAAGACCTCGCTCGGCAAGTCGGTGGCGCGCGCCACGGGCCGAAACTTTGTGCGCATGTCGCTGGGCGGCGTGCGCGATGAGGCCGAGATCCGCGGCCATCGCCGGACATATATCGGCTCGATGCCCGGCAAGGTCGTCCAGGGTATGAAGAAGGCCAAGTCGTCGAACCCGCTCTTCCTGCTCGACGAGGTCGACAAGCTCGGCGCCGACTGGCGCGGCGATCCGTCCTCGGCCTTGCTGGAAGTGCTCGATCCCGAGCAGAACGCGACGTTCAGCGATCACTACCTCGAGGTCGATTACGATCTGTCGGACGTGATGTTCGTGACCACGGCGAATACGCTGCGCATGCCGCAGCCGCTGCTCGACCGCATGGAGATCATCCGGCTTCCCGGCTATACCGAGGACGAGAAGGTCGAGATCGCCAAGCGCCATCTCATCCCCAAGCAGATCAAGGCGCACGGGCTCAAGAAGACCGAGTGGAACGTCACCGACGATGCCTTGCGCGACCTCATCCGCTACTACACGCGCGAGGCCGGCGTGCGCAATCTCGAGCGCGAGATCGCCAACCTGACGCGCAAGGCGATCAAAGACATCCTGATGAAGAAGCTCGCCAAGGTCACGGTGACGCGGCGCAATCTCGAGAAGTTCGCCGGTGTCCGGCGCTTCCGCTACGGCGAGGTCGAGGAGACCGATCTCGTCGGCGTCACCACCGGCCTCGCCTGGACCGAGGTCGGCGGCGAGCTGCTGTCGATCGAGGCGGTGACGGTGCCCGGCAAGGGCAAGGTGACGGCGACCGGCAAGCTCGGCGACGTCATGCGGGAATCGGTGCAGGCGGCGGAGAGCTACGTCAAGTCGCGCAGCTACGCCTTCGGCATCCTGCCCACCATCTTCGAAAAGAAGGACATCCACGTTCACGTGCCGGAGGGCGCCACGCCCAAGGACGGGCCGTCGGCCGGCGTCGCGATGGTGACTTCGATCGTCTCGGTGCTCACCGGCATCCCGGTGCGCAAGGACATCGCCATGACCGGCGAGATCACGCTGCGCGGCCGCGTGCTGCCGATCGGCGGGCTCAAGGAGAAGCTGCTCGCCGCGTTGCGCGGCGGCTTGACGACGGTGCTGATCCCCAAGGAGAACGAGAAGGATCTCGCCGAGATTCCCGACAACGTCAAACGCGGCCTCACCATCATTCCGGTGGCAACGTCCGATGAGTTGCTGAAGCACGCGCTCGTGCGTCCGCCCGAGCCGATCGAGTGGAACGAAGAGACCGAAGCGCAACGGGTGCCGACGAAGCCCGCCGAGGATCGGCCTGGTCTCGTCACGCATTGAGACGATCGGATACGTCGTTCTCGGCGCCGCCCTCCCGCGAGGGATGGCG
>JBKQTR010000449.1:0-16024 GCA_052143095.1 Allostellaceae bacterium | reverse complement strand
CACGCCCAGCACGGCGGCGACGATGCCGAGCGCGGGCAGGCCGTCGGCCATGGTCTGCACCGCGGTCACCACCGCGGCGTGCTCCTCGTGATGGGTCTCGATGTCCTCGTCCATCAGCGTCTCCATCTCGTGAGGGTTGTCGGTGCCGAGGGTGAGGAGGCGCAGATAGTCACAGACGAACACCACCGCGTGATGGTCGCTGTTGAATTTCGGGAAGCGTTGGAAGAGCGAGCTTTCGGCGGGGTTCTCGACATGCTGCTCGAGCGCCAGCGCGCCCTTGGTCTTGGCCAGCTTGAAGATCGAATAGAGCAGGCTCAGCAGCTCGAGATAGGCTTCCTTGTCGTAACGCTCGGCCTTGAGCAGCGCGGCCACGGCCGTGCCCGTCCCCGTCAGCACCGGCTTGCGGTTCGAGGTGATGAAGGCGCCGATCGCGGCGCCGGCGATGATCAGCACCTCGAACGGCTGGAACAGCACCACCAGGTGCCCGCCATTGAGGACGTAGCCGCCGATGACGCAGGCGATGACGACGACCGATCCGATGATGAAGAACATGACGGGGCAGCCGGCCTTTCTAGCGGACGGTAAGGTCGCGGATTTACGTTAAGATTCCCTTGCCGGAGCGTCATGTTCCCGGCCCGTTCCACGGCCTGAAGCGGCGCCGGGGGGGGCGGGGATCAGCCGAGCGCCTGGTCGAGATCGGCGATGAGGTCCTCGACATCCTCGATGCCGACCGAGAGCCGGACCAGCGCGTCGCCGATGCCGAGCGCCTGGCGCTGCGCCGGCGGCAGCGAGGCGTGGGTCATGATGGCAGGGTGCTCGATCAGGCTCTCGACCCCGCCGAGGCTCTCGGCCAGCGCGAAGATCTCGACGCGCTCGAGGAAGCGCCGCGCGGCGGCGAGATCGCCCGCGAGCTCGATCGTCACCATGCCGCCATAGGCCTGCATCTGGCGCCGCGCCAGAGCGTGCTGCGGATGGCTGGCGAGGCCGGGATAATGGACGCGCGCGACCTTGGGGTGGCGCTCGAGATGCTCGGCCACCGCCAGCGCGTTGGCGCAGTGCCGCTCCATGCGCAGCGCCAGGGTCTTGAGGCCGCGCAGCGCGAGGAAGCTGTCGAAGGGACCGGCCACCGCGCCGATGGCGTTCTGCAGGAAGGCGAGGCGGTCGCCGAGCGCCTGGTCGTCGCCGACCACGAGAATGCCGCCCACCATGTCGGAATGACCGTTCAGATACTTCGTCGCCGAATGCATGACGATGTCGAAGCCGAGCTCGAGCGGGCGCTGCACATAGGGGCTGGCAAAGGTGTTGTCGGCGACGGTGAGCAGGCCGCGCGCGCGGCCGAGAGCGGCGACCGCGGCGAGATCGACCAGCTTCAGCATCGGGTTCGACGGCGTCTCGATCCAGATCATCCGCGTCTCAGGCCGGATCGCCGCCGCCAGCGCGCCGATGTCGCCGAGATCGACATAGCTCGCGCCGAGTCCGGCCGAGCGCTCGCGCACGCGGGTGAGGAGGCGGTAGGTGCCGCCATAGAGATCGTCGGAGGCCACCACATGCGCGCCGTGGTCGAGCAGCTCGAGCACGGTGGCGGTCGCCGCCATACCCGAGGCGAAGGCGAAGCCGCGCGTGCCGCTCTCGAGATCGGCGATGCAGCGCTCATAGGCCATGCGCGTCGGGTTCTGCGTGCGCGAATACTCGTAGCCCTTGTGTACGCCGGGGCTCGACTGGACGTAGGTCGAGGTCGCGTAGATCGGCGTCATGATCGCGCCGGTGGCGGGATCGGGCTCCTGGCCGGCATGGATGCCGCGGGTGGAAAAGCCGCGCCGGTTCTTTTTCTTCTGGGCCATGAGGGGTCCTAGCGCAGCCGGCGGCGCAGATGGTTGATGAAGTCGATGCGGGTGATGAGGCCGAGGAACTTGCCGTCGCGCTCCACCACCGCCACATGGTCTTTGGCGAAGATCGGCAGTAGCGCCTCGACCGGCGCGGTCGGCGCGATGGTCTCGAGCTTCGTCACCATGGCGCGGCGCACCGGCTCGGCGAAGGCCTCGGGATCGCTGGTGAGCGCCACCAGCAGATCGCTCTCGTCGATGATGCCGACGAGCGTCTCGTCTTCGATCACCGGCAGCTGCGAGACCTCGTAGAGCTTCATGCGGCGATAGACGGTGGCGAGCGTATCCTCGGGCGTGACGGTGACGACGCTGCCTTCGGCGTGGCGCCGCGCGATGAGGTCGGTGAGATCGCCTTGCGTCGGGCGCGCCAGCAGGCCCTGATCGAACATCCAGAAATCGTTGTACATCTTCGAGAGGTATTTGTTGCCGCTGTCGCAAACCAGCGTGACAACGCGCTTTGCCGTGCTCTGCTCGCGGCAATAGCGCAGCGCCGCCGCGAGCAACGTGCCGGTCGAGGAGCCGCCGAGAATGCCCTCGCGCCGCAGCAGCTCGCGCGCGGCGGCGAAGCTGTCGGCGTCGCTGACGGAATAGGCGCGACGGACGCGATCGAGCTCGCAAATGGGCGGCACGAAATCCTCGCCGATGCCTTCGATCAGCCACGAGCCGGCCTCGACCTTGCGCCCGGTCTCGACCAGCGGCGCCAGGATCGAGCCCTCGGGATCGGCGAGCACCATCTCGATCTCCGGCGCGACGCGGGCGAAGAAGCGCGCGAGCCCGGTGAGCGTGCCGCCGGAGCCGACGCCCACCACCACCGCGTCGAGGCGGTGCGCCATCTGCTGCCAGATCTCCGGCCCGGTCGTGGTCTCGTGCGCCAGCGGATTGGCGGGGTTGGCGAACTGGTTGACGTAGAAGGCGCCCAGTTCGCGCGCGAGGTGCTCGGCGAAGTCCTGGTAGTAGTCGGGATGGCCCTTGCCGACATCCGAGCGCGTGATCCGGATCTCGGCGCCCAATGCCTTGAGGTGCAAGACTTTCTCCTGGCTCATCTTGTCCGGGATGACGAGGATGAGCCGGTAGCCCTTCTGCGCCGCGACCAGCGCCAGGCCGAGCCCGGTATTGCCGGCGGTGGCCTCGATCAGCGTGCCGCCGGGACCGATCTTGCCGTCGCGCTCGGCCGCCTCGATCAGCGACAGGCCGATGCGGTCCTTGATCGAGCCGGCGGGGTTCTGGTTCTCGAGCTTGACGAAGAGCTGGCAGGGCCCGGTATCGAAGCGCGTGAGCTCGACCAGCGGCGTGTTGCCGATGGAGTCGAGGATGTTGCGATGCACCGCCATGACGCGTCTCCCGCCGCCGCCCTCCTTCCTACGCCGTTGGACGGGCGAGGAGCAAGGGCGACGGCAGGGGAGGTCACTCGGACATCGTCATATGCCCGCGTCGTTTTCTTTCCGCAGGCTCGCCTCTGCGGGCGAGCATGCTGCGCACCTCGCGCTCGAGCGCGCCCGGCACCACCGGCTTGCCGACGAGCTTGCCGCTGAGTTCCGCGAGCTTGCGCCGCGGCAGGTTGACGTAGCCGGTGAGATAGATGATGCGCAGCCCCGGCAGCATGGCCTTCGCGCGGTCGGCCAGCTCGAAGCCGTTCATGCCGCCCGGCATCACGATGTCGGTGATCAGCAGATCAAATTGGATCCGCTCCGCGAGCAGCATCAGCGCCACTTCCGCCGACGGCACCGCCTGAACGAAATAGCCTTCGCGCTCGAGCACGCGGCGCACGAGATCGCGCATCGCGGAATCATCATCGACGAAGAGAATGCGCTGCATATCCGCTCCCGCTGTACAACGCGGCGAGTATGGCGGCCGATGGTGTAAAGGTTATGTGGCAAAGTTGAGCACGGTTCTAGCCAAGAGGGGTTGCATCCGTTAACGCGGATTAACCATGATGCCGCGCGCTACGGCGCGTCGCGATAGAGTCCGTGGACGCGACCATAGAGCCGCGCGAGGCCGAGCAGCGCGTCGATGTTCGGCGTGGCGACGGCGACGCGCTCGCCGATCTCGCGCACGGCGGCGACGATGGCGTCGAGCTCGATCGGCCGGCCGCGCTCGGCATCCTGCAGCATCGATGATTTGAAGGCGCCGAGCTCGCGCGTGACCTTGTGGCGCGCCTCGGGGCTCTGCTCGACGGCGCAGCCGATGCGGGCGCCGATCGCCGCCGCTTCGGTCATCACCGCCGAGCAGAAGCCGCGCACCAGGGGATCGTCGAGAATGCGATCGGCGGTGGCGCCGGTGATCGCCGAGACCGGGTTGATGGTGAGATTGCCCCAGAGCTTGTACCAGATGTCGCGGCGGATGGACGGCGACAGCGTGACCGCGAAGCCGGCCTCGACGAGGAGATCGCGCAGCGCGCGCAGGCGCGCGCTGTCCTCGCCGCCGGGCTCGCCGATGATGAGGCCGTTGCCCATCTTGTGCAGCACCATGCCCGGCTCGGATGTCGCGGCACTGGCATGGACGACGCAGCCGACGACGTGGCGCAGCGGAATGGCGGCGGCGATCGCGCCGCCGGGATCGACGCTCGCCAGCGGTGCTGGACCGAGCGCCGCCAGCCCGTCGCCGAACCACCAGGGGACGCCGTTCATCGCCGGCAGCACGATCGTCGCGGGGCCGAGCAGCGGCGCGATCGCGCCCGCGACCGCTGCCATGGCCGGCGCCTTGACGGCGATGACGACGAGATCCTGGACGCCGAGCGCTGCGGCATCGGCGGCGGCGCGGACGGGGTTGCGCACCAGGCGATCGCCCTGGCGCAGCCGCCAGCCCTGGTCACGCAGCGCCTGCAAGGTCTCGCCGCGGGCGAGCGCGCTCACTTCCGTCTCGCCGGCACCGGCCAGCAACGTGCCGATGAGGCCGCCGATCGCGCCGGCGCCGACAATGCAGACCCTCACCGCACCACCTTCCTCGCGCCGCCAGCGCGGCGCGCCTCTCGCAAAGCCGCAGCTCCCGGACAGCGCGGCTTAGCCGGGAGGCCTGCGGAAGACAACCGGGATAAACGCCGGCGCTCAATGCCCGAACGCCGGCGCTAGGCGATACGTACCGGCGGATCGAAACGGCCGCGCACCGGGAGGTCGATGAGCAAGGTCTGGCCGGCGACAGGATCGTCCGAGACCGCGTGCGGATCGGAACCGCTGATCGCCGTCGTGACGACCAGCCGGTCGGCGTTCTTGCCGACGAAAGCGGGACAGGTCGTGCGCGGTGTCGGCAGCGCCAGCGAGCGCAGCCGGCGTCCGTCCGGCGCATAGGCGTCGAGCGCGCCGCCGCCCCAGCGCGCGTTCCACAAGATGCCGTCGGCGTCGACGACCGACCCGTCGGGGCCGCCTTCCTCGCCGCCGAAATCGTGGAACACCCGGCGCTCCCCGAGCGGGAGGCCGGTCGCGGGATCCGTGTCGATGCGCCAGATCGTGCCGAGCCCGGTATCGGCGAGATAGGCGTAGCTGCCGTCCGGAGCAAAGGCGATCGAATTGATGACGGTGATGCCCCCGAAGAGCGCTCTGAGCTCGCCCTTGAAGAACCAATAGAGCGTGCCCGCCCCGCGCTCGGCCTCGCGGCCCATGGTGCCGATCCAGAGCGCGCCCGAGGGATGGACGCGTCCGTCATTCGATCGGGTCGCGGGATTGTCGGCTTCGAGCGGGGCCAGCAGCGTCAAGGCGCCGCTCTTGACGTCGCGGATGTGGAGGCCGGTATCAGCGGCGATGAGCTGGCGGCCATCGTCGATGACCGCCACCATCGAAGCCATGACCGGAAGCTCGTGCACGACCGTGCCGGCCCGGTCAAAACGCCGCTCGAGCAGGCGTCGGCGCAGGATGTCGACCCAGAAGAGCGACGCGAGGCCGGGATGCGCCGCCGGCCCTTCGCCCAAGGTGCAGCGGATGTCGCAATAGACCTCGATCGCCTCGGTGCCACTCATCCCGGCCTCCCCGGCGATTGTCGCCGGAGATCGCGACCGGCGCCAGCGCGTCGACGAGACTTCGGGCTCCGGGCGAAGCGCGGTCCTGGAAATCCCAACTTTTCAATCATCGTACAATATGACATAGTCGCGGGTCCCGGGGCACCCGAGGAAAACAACAGAGGCTGGGAGGAAGAAAATGCGTCATTCGACATGGCTCAGCGGACTGCTCGTCGCCGCCGCGATGTTGCTCGCGGCACCGGCAGCGTCGGCGGTCACCATCGGTTTCTCGCAAGTGGGTTCGGAAAGCGATTGGCGTACCGCCTTCTCCGCGGACATGAAGGCCGAGGCGCAGAAGCGCGGCATCGATCTCAAATTCTCCGACGCTCAGCAAAAGGAAGAGAACCAGCTGAAGGCGGTCCGCTCGTTCATCGCTCAGAAAGTCGACGCCATCATCATCGCGCCGGTGGTGGTGACCGGCTGGGATCAGGTCCTCAAGGAAGCGAAAGCGGCCGACATTCCCGTGTTCATCGCCGATCGGGCCGTCGACGCCGATCCGTCGCTGTTCGTGGCGCGCATCGCCGCCGATTTCAATCTCGAAGGCCGGCTTGCCGGCGCGTGGCTCGCGCAAGCGAGCAAGGGCAGCTGCAACATTGTGGAGCTGCAGGGCACGGTCGGCTCGGCGCCGGCGATCGAGCGCAAGAAAGGCTTCGAGGCGGTGACGTCGCTCTTCCCGAACATGAAGATCGTCAAGTCGCAGAGCGGCGATTTCACGACGAGCGGCGGCAAGGAGGTGATGGAAAGCTTCATAAAGGCGACTGACGGCCTCAAGGGCATCTGCGCCGTATGGGCGCATAACGACAACATGATTCTCGGCGCCATCCAGGCGATGAAGGAAGCCGGCCTCCATCCCGGCACGGACCAGCTGATGGTCTCGGTCGACGGCGTGCCCGACATCTTCAAGGCGATGCTGGCCGGCGAATCGAACGCCTCGGTCGAGCTCAAATCCGACATCGGCAAGTATATTTTCGAGGTCGTGCAGGGTTATCTCGGCGGCAAGCACGATTACCCGAAATGGGTGGTGATCCCCGGCGATCTGCACACGCCGGCCGACGCCGCGGCGACGCTGAAGAAGAAATCCGGCTGAGCGGATTGCGACCGCAAAGCGCCCGCACCTCTTCCGTCCTCTCCGCTCCCCTGGGGGCGGAAAGGGGAAGAAGGGCCGCTGATCGAGATGGGCGAATAGGCGCGGAGAACGGGGGCAGGAGAGGGTGTTGGCGGTTCCGACCATCGAGCTGAGCGGCATCGCCAAGAGCTTTGCCGGCGTTCAGGCGCTGGACGGCGTCGACTTCCGGCTCGAGAGCGGCGAGATCCATGCGCTGATGGGTGAGAACGGCGCGGGAAAATCAACCCTCGTCAAGATCATGACCGGCGCGTTGGCGCGCGATGCCGGACTTGTCCACTTCGAGGGCAAGCCGGTCGAGATCGACAGCGCGGCGATCGCTCAGGCGCTCGGCATCGGCACGGTCTACCAGGAGATCAACCTGGTCCCGAGCCTTTCGGTCGCGCAAAATCTGACGCTCGGACGCCAGCCGCGGCGCTGGGGCCTGATTTCCTGGCGCAAGGCGCGCGAGCGGGCGCGCGCGGCCCTGGCGCGGCTCAATCTCGACATCGATGTCGAGCGGCCGCTCGCATCCTATTCGGTAGCCTTGCAGCAATTGGTGGCGCTCGCTCGCGCGATCGACAGCGAGACGAAGGTGCTCGTCCTCGACGAGCCGACGGCGAGCCTCGACCGGAGCGAGGTCGAGCAGCTGTTCGGGATCATGCGCGAGCTGAGGGGACGCGGGATCGCCATCCTCTTCATCACGCACTTCATCGACCAGGTCTACGAAGTCGCCGATCGCATCTCGGTGCTGCGCAACGGCAGGCTGGTCGGCACCGCGCCGGTCGCGGAGATGCCGCGGCTGAAACTGATCTCGCTGATGCTCGGCCGCGAGCTTGCCCTGGCCGAAGCGGCACGGGTGACCGCGCCGCAAGCGGCCGGCCGCGAGCCGGTTCTGGCGGCAAGCGGCCTCGGGGCGCGCCGCTACATGGCCCCGTTCGATCTGACGCTCGGCGCCGGCGAGGTCGTCGGGCTTGCCGGGCTGCTGGGCTCGGGGCGCACCGAGACCGCGAAGCTGCTCTATGGCGCGCTCAAGGCGGAGTCGGGAGTGCTGCGCATGGATGGCCGGCCGGTAACGATACGCTCGCCGCGGCATGCGGTTCGTCTCGGGATCGGATTTTGTCCGGAGGACCGCAAGCGGGAGGGCCTCGTCGCCGAGCTGACGGTGCGCGAGAACATCGTGCTGGCGCTGCAGAGCAAACGCGGCCCGTTCCGGCTGCTGCCGCGCGAGGCGCAGCGGCGTCTTGCCGAGGAAATGATCGCCGCCCTCGGCATCGTCACGCGGGACGGCGAGACGCCGGTCGGACAGCTCTCGGGCGGGAACCAGCAGAAGGTCATCCTGGCGCGCTGGCTGGCGTCCCAACCGCGCCTGCTCATTCTCGACGAGCCGACGCGCGGCATCGATGTCGGCGCGCATGCCGAGATCATCGCCTTGATCCGCCGCCTCTGCGCCGAGGGGCTCGCCCTGCTGGTTGCCTCGTCGGAACTCGACGAGCTCGTCGCCATGTGCACGCGCGTCGCCGTGCTGCGCGACCGCCGCAAGGTCGCGGAAATCGGCGGCGAAGCGCTGACCCGCGACACCATCATACGGGCGATCGCCGGCGGATGACCATCAAGCCGCAGGCCGGCACGCCCACAGTCAAAGCGTCGCGCGCCGGCCTCGGCGCCATCGCCGGGACGCGAGGCGCGTGGCCGTTCGCGGCTCTCCTGCTCATCCTTCTGGTCGACGGCGTCCTCTCGCCGGGTTTCTTCTCGATCCGGGTCGTCGAGGGTCGGCTCTACGGCAGCCTCATCGACGTGCTCTATCGCGGCACGCCGACCGCGTTCGTCGCGCTCGGCATGGCCGTCGTGATCGGCACGCGCGGCATCGATCTCTCGGTCGGCGCCATCATCGCCATCTGTGGGGCGGTGATGACCTGGCTCATCCATCAGGACCTTGCAGCGCCGCTCGTCCTGGCGCTGACCGTCGGAACCGGGCTTCTCTGCGGGTTCTGGAACGGCGCCCTCGTCGCCTTTCTCGATATCCAGCCGATCATCGCCACCTTGATCCTGATGGTCGCCGGCCGAGGCATCGCGCAGATGATCGACAGCGGCCTCATCATCACCTTCCGCAGCGATTTCTTCTCGCTGATCAGCACCGGCCACTTCGCTACGATCCCGTGCCGCCTCATCGAGGCCGCAGGGCTCTTTCTCGCCCTGTGGCTGTTGCTGCGACGAACCGCGCTCGGCCTCTTCATCGAAGCGGCCGGCGGCAATGCCGCGGCGGCCGAGCTTGCCGGCGTCAACGCGTCCCTGATCAAGCTCGCTGCCTATGGCATATCCGGGGTCTGCTCGGCCTGCGCCGGAATTCTGATCACCGCCGACATCCGCGGCTCCGACGCCAACAACGCCGGGCTCTGGGTCGAGCTCGACGCCATTCTCGCCGTGGTGCTCGGCGGCGCTTCCCTCGCGGGCGGCCGCTTCTTCCTCGGCCTCACCATCGTCGGCGTCCTCATCATCCAGAGTCTCACGACGTCGATCCTGGTGAGCGGCCTGCCGCCGGAATACAACCTCATCGTCAAGGCCATGGTGGTGCTTGTCGTCCTGCTGCTCCAGGCGCGACGGGTGCGCCAAGCCCTCGTCCAGCTCGCGCGGCGGAGAGCGTCATGAGAGAGCGCTACCTGCCGATTGTCGCGACGATCTCGGTCTTCCTCGTGCTCTGCCTCGCCGGAGCGCTGCTCTATCGCCACTTCCTGTCGCCGCTGGTGTTCGGCAATCTGCTCACCGACAACGCCTTCATCATCATTGCGGCGATCGGAACGACCTTCGTCATCCTCTCCGGCGGCATCGACCTGTCGGTCGGCGCGATGATCGGCTTCGTCGGCGTCGTGATGGCGAGCCTCATCGCCGCCGGCTGGCACCCGCTGGCGGCCGCCGCAGTGTCGGTCGTCTTCGGCGCGGTCTTCGGCGCCGGCATGGGCTTCATGATCGATTTCTGCGAGATCCAGCCTTTCATGGTGACACTCGCCGGGATGTTCCTGCTGCGCGGCCTGTGCTTCATTGTCAGCCTCGATTCCGTGCCGATCCACCATCCCTTCGTCGATGCCTTCGCCGATTGGCATATCCCGCTGGGGGCGGGGGGGCGCCTGTCCGCTTCGGCCGTGGCGATGCTCGTCCTCCTGGGAGCGGGGATCATCATCGCGCATCAGACGCGGTTCGGCACCAATGTCTATGCCATCGGCGGCGACCGCGGCTCAGCCGCGCTGATGGGCGTTCCGATCCGCCGCACCATGATGTCGATCTATGCCCTCGGCGGGATCTACAGCGCGCTCGGCGGCGTCATCTATGCTTTCTATACTGCCTCGGGCTACCCGCTTGCCGGCACCGGCGACGAGCTCGACGCGATCGCCGCGGTGGTGCTCGGCGGCACGCTGCTGACGGGCGGCGTCGGCTTCGTCGCCGGCACCCTATTCGGCGGCCTCATTCAAGGCGTCATCCAGACCCTCATCGCCTTCGACGGCAGCCTGACGAGCTGGTGGACCAAAATCGCCATCGGCGCCCTTTTGTTTCTGTTCATCGTCTTGCAACAGTCTATTGTCGGCTCCTTCGCCGCGTTCCGTCGCGTCGCTTGAAACCGCTTGACCGGCCCGCTCCCATCGTGACCCAGGCAGCCCGCAAAAGAGCCCGCGACCTCCCAGGCAGCGCTGCGACTTCGCCGGGAGAGGTGAAGCGCAGCGGTGCCAGAAGCCGCCCGCTCGGCCGCAACGTTCACGATTTCCTCGCCCACGAGATCGGCACTGAGATCGTCGGCGGACTCCACCCGCCGGGGGCGCTGCTGCCCAATGAAAACGACTTGCGCAAGCGCTTCCGAGTCTCGCGCACGGCGCTGCGCGAGGCGTTCCGGATCGTCGCGGCCAAAGGCCTCATCGTACCGCGGCCGAAGGTCGGCACGCGGGTGCGTCCCAAGGCCGATTGGAACATGCTCGACCCGGACGTCCTCGCCTGGCTGCTCCACGCCGCGCCGAGCGAAGCCTTCGTCGCGCAGCTCTTCGAGCTGCGCCAGATGGTCGAGCCGCAGGCGGCCGCTCAGGCCGCGCGGCTGCGCAGCGCGAAGACCTTGGCAGGGATCAGCAGCGCCTATGACGATATGGAGCGCTTCCGCGACTGCTCGGGCGATTTGATCGGCGCCGATCTCAGGTTCCACCAGGCCATCCTCGAGGCGACGGGCAACCATTTCGTCGCCGCTCTCGGCAGCCTCATCCGCACGGCGCTTGTCGGCTCCTTCCAGCTCGGCTGGGAAGGACCGGCGATCATGCAGAACAATCGTCTGCGGCAGCATCGCGCCGTGCTGGAAGCGATCCGCGCGCGCAAGGCTGACGACGCCTACGCCCACATGGCAAAGCTGCTGCGGGACTCCATCGGCGACGTCAAGCGATCGCTGCGCCGCCGCGCCGCGGGAACCGCCGGATGACGCAAGCGTGGCTCACGCCGGCGTTGGGAATGCGCGCTCAGAAAGTGTAGCGCAAGCGGGCGGAGACGATCTGCACGAACAGATTGCCGGTGGCCCCGTCTGCGGAACACAACCGGGATGAGGCCCCGATGCCGGACAGGCGGCCCGCCTGGTTAATGCGAAAGCGTCGCATTTGCGTTGCAAATGCGAATAGGTCGCAATATCATCCGCACTCATATTCATCGTCGCCGGCAGGGCCGGGCCAAGACGCTGAGGGGTGCAATGATGTCGCGACGCTGCTTCGGTTTTGTGAATCCGAGGTTACTTTCTCGCGTTCCAGAGGCGACCCCGCGTCGTTTTGGCCTCGCGGCGGCTTCGGTCGCCGTCGCCTTATGGGCCGGGTCTGCCGCCGCCGCGCCGCCGCCGATTTCCATCCCGGTCGAGCCGGAGAGCTTCCAGACCAATCCAGCGGGGCCGTTCGCCTTCCTGAGCACGCTGGAGCGCAGCAATTTCCTGCTCGGCGACATGTGGGGGCTGCGCACCTTCTTGAGCCGATACGGCATGTCGCTCGCCCTGCTAGAGACCAGCGAGGTGCTGGGCAATGCAACCGGCGGGAGCAGGACCGGGTTCGAGTATGACGGGCTGACCCAGATGGTGCTGCAGCTCGATACCAACCGCGCCTTTGGCCTCTATGGCGGATTGTTCAATGTCAGCGCGCTCGAGATCCACGGCCGCAATCTCAGCGCCGACACTCTGCAGACCTTGCAGACGGCGAGCGGCATCGAGGCGGACCGCGCGCTGCGCTTGTGGGAGCTGTGGTATCAGCAGAAATTCCTCGACGAGGACCGGCTCGACATCAAGATCGGCGAGCAGAGCCTCGACCAGGAATTCATGGTGAGCGAGAACGCGCTGCTGTTCGTCAACACGATGTTCGGCTGGCCGATGCTGCCCTCGGCCGATCTGCCGGGGGGCGGGCCCGCCTATCCGCTCTCGGCGCCCGGCCTGCGGCTCAGGGCGCGGCCGATCAACGCGGTGACGATCCTGGCCGGCGTCTTCAACGGCAGCCCCGTCGCCAGCAACCAGGGCGACCCGCAACAGCAAAACCCGTCCGGCACCAGCTTTCCGCTCAATGGCGGCGCGCTCGCCATCGCGGAGCTGCAATACTCGTACCCCGCGCTCGGCAGCGTGGTCTATCCCGGCGAGGCCCAGGCCCTGGCGGGCATCTATCGCATCGGCGCCTGGTACGACACCGAAGATTTCGCCGATCGGCGCTTCGACACCAACGGCGTGTCGCTCGCCAATACCAACAGCAACGGCAACCCGCTGCAGCATCACGGCGACTATGCCTTCTATGCCGTGGCCGACCAGATGGTCTGGGTCTATGACAAGGACACCAACCGCAATCTCAGCGTCTTCGGCCGGGTCATGGGAACGCCGGCGGCGGACCGCAATCTCATCGATTTCAGCGCGAATGCCGGGTTCGTGCTGCATCAGCCGCTGCGCTACCGCAACGACGATACCTTCGGGATCGGCATGGGCTACGCGCATGTCAGCAGCCAGGCCGCCGCGCTGGACCGGGACAATTCCGCCTTCACCGGGGTCTTCACGCCCGTGCGGAGCGGCGAGACCTATATCGAGGCGACGTACCAGTACCAGGCCACGCCATGGTGGCAAGTGCAACCGGATGTCCAGTACGTCTTCAACCCCGGTGCCGGCGTCGCCAATCCGACCGCGCCGACGCAGCGGGTCGGGAACGAGCTGGTTCTCGGCGTGCGCACCAACATCCTGTTCTGAGACGGGTGAGCTCAATGACCATCAGAGATATCCACCGGCCGCGGATGATCCCGCTGCTCGCCGCGCTGCTGCTGGCGACGCTCAGCACGGCGCGGGCCGAGGAGCCCAAGGGATTGCTGGAGAGCATCCGCCGGCACGCCACCTTGACCTCGTCGGTCACGGACAATGGCGATCTCAACCCCTACGCGGTGGTGGTGGCGCCGGTCACGGCGGGCAAGATCCACAAGGACGATGTGCTGGTCGATAATTTCAACGACGTCTCCAACCTGCAAGGCACCGGCACCACCATCATCGACTACAACCCCACCACCAGGCAGACCAGCCTGTTCGCGCGCCTGCCGAAGAAATTGCCGCAATGTCCGGGCGGCGTCGGCCTCACCACGGCGATGACGATGCTGAAAACCGGCTGGGTGATCGTCGGCAGCACGCCGAGCACCGACGGCACGACCCGCACCAAGGGCGATGGCTGCCTGCTAGTGCTCGATCCCAATGGCCAGCTCGTCGCCACCTGGTCCGGGCCGACGATCAACGACCCCTGGGGCAACATGGCGGTGATCGACCGCGGCGCCAGCGCCACGCTGTTCATCAGCATGGCAGGCTTCGACCTGCCCGGCCCGGATGTCCGCGATCCCGAGACCGGCTATCCCGTCACCGTCCACAAGGCGACGGTCCTGCGGCTCGAGATCTCGATCCCCGAGGGCAAGCCGCCGGAGCTCGTGAGCCAGACCGTCATCGCCAACGGCTTCTCCGGGCGCGCCGATCGCGACAATTTCCTGTTCGGTCCCACCGGCCTCGCGCTCGGTGCGGACAATACGCTCTATGTCACGGACGGGATGGACAACCAGATCACGGCGATACCGGATGCGGCCACCCGCGGCGACAGCGCCGGCACCGGCAGGCTGGTGACCGAGGGCGGGTTGCTGGCCTGGCCGTTGGCGATGACCACCACGCCGCAGGGACATCTCTTGGTCTGCAACGGCCGAAACGGCCAGGTGGTCGAAGTCGACCCGATCGCCGGCAAGCAGATCTATGCGCAATGGATCGACTCCGATCAGGCCCAGACGCCCCCGGGGAACGGCGATCTCTTCGGCATCGCCATGAAGCCCGACGGCAAAGGCTTCTACTATGTAGAGGATGACGTGAACACGCTGATGGAGGCCGTGCGATGAGCGGCGAAGAGCAGGAGCAGCAGCGTCCGACCCGGCGCGGCTTTCTCGCCAAGACGGTGGGGCTGATCGCCGCCGCAGGCGCGGGCACCGCGACGCAAGCCGCAGCGGCAGCGACGACGGATCCGGGCGCGCATCGCATCGAACCCTTCTGGGGAAAGCATCAGGGCGGCATCGTGACACCGGCGCAAAGCCACACCTATTTTGCCGCGCTCGACCTCACGACCGGCAAGCGGGACGAGGTCGTGACGCTGTTGCGGCGGTGGACGATGGCCGCCGCCCGGATGGCCGGCGGTCAATCCGCGGCGCCGCTGGGCGAGGATCTGGCCATCCCCGCCGCCGATTCCGGCGAGGCGATCGGTCTCGCGCCGGCGCGCCTCACGCTGACGATCGGCTTTGGCGCGGGGCTCTTCGTCAGGGACGGACAGGACCGCTACGGACTTGCGGCGCGTCGGCCCGACGCGCTCATCGACTTGCCGAGATTCCCCGGCGACCAGCTGGTGGAAGCCCGCACCGGCGGCGATCTGTCGGTGCAGGCCTGCGCCGATGATCCCCAGGCCGCCTTCCATGCGGTTCGCCAGCTGGCGCGGCTGGCGTACGACGCGGCGCAGATCCGCTGGACGCAGAGCGGGTTCCTGCCGAAGGTCACCGCCAGGGAGACGCCGCGCAACCTGATGGGCTTCAAGGACGGCACGAACAATCCGCCGATCGCCGACGCCAAGGCGATGGCAGAGATCGTGTGGGTCGGCCATGACGGGCCCGACTGGATGCGCGGCGGCAGCTACGCGGTCGTCCGCCGCATCCGCATCGCGCTCGAGCATTGGGATCGCATGAAGGTCGATTTCCAGGAGCAGACGGTCGGACGGAAAAAATATTCCGGGGCGCCGCTGGGCGCAAAGCGCGAGTTGGACCCGGTGGGCCTGGACAAGACCGACGGGGAGGGCAATCCGGTCATCGCCGAGAACGCGCACATACGACTAGCTGCCGCGGCGCAGAATGACGGTGCGCGGGTTCTACGGCGCGGCTATTCCTACAATGACGGCGTGAACTTTACCACCGAGCGCTGGCCGCCCTGGCGACAGGGGATGGAATATGATGCGGGGCTGTTCTTCGTCTGCTATCAGCGCGACCCGCGCAGCGGGTTCGTTAGGATCTTCGACAAGATGTCGAGATTCGACATGATGAACCAGTTCGTCACCCATGTCGGCGGCGGGCTCTTCGCCTGCGCCGGCGGGGCGGCGGAAGGCGAGTTCATCGGCCAGCGCCTGTTTGACGGGGCGTGAAGCGTACGACGCTTTGGTCGGCGTGGTCCATCTCGGACGGCGCGACGTGTAAGGTCATCGTCAGGCGCCAAGAGGACTATGGCGCCGCCCTTTGGAACGGACCGGGGGACCGGTCGCAGCGGCAACGATCATGCTCGCACGGAAACCGTCATGAAGTGGTGGACCCTTCTCGCGATCTTCTTCGTGTTCGCGGCGGCGCCTGCCTTCGGCAGGGGTCACGGGGGTGGGCATGGCGGGGGCGGACACAGCGCTGTCCCGATGTGTGCCGGCTGCCAGCACAGGAAATTGTGCCGGTTCGACGAAATCATTGAGATGAAGGCCTCGTGCTTCGGGCTTGGAGCCGAGCGCCCGAAGTCGACCGACAAGGAGCGCCGTTGAG
>JBKQTR010000448.1:0-6851 GCA_052143095.1 Allostellaceae bacterium | reverse complement strand
AACGTCAGCGCGATAGCCGTGCGCTTTCGATCCCAGGTCGGCGACCGCTTCATCCAGTGTCTGTTGGTCGCGACCCGAAATTGCGACTTCCGCGCCTTCAGAGATGAAAAGGCGGGCTGTGGCCAGGGCGATGCCGCTGTTGGCTCCGGTAATGAGAGCCTTTTTGCCTGCGAGCTTCATGATTCCTCCTCGCTGACCGCCTGATCGCTATCCTAGCCCCTCGCATCGGGACAATCCAGGCGACGGCCCGTGGTCGAGCGAACGACTGCTCTCGGCGCAACCTCGCCGCTGGCGGTCGTTGCTGCGAAGGGCTGGGTTCCACCCCACGCGGAAGTTCGATCTACCGCCGCTCGGTGCCCAGGAGACACGGTTTCGCTCTCTTAATTTTATTACTCGACTTTTTATTTACGCAGCGATTTGCATTGCGGGCACTTGGGGCGGAACGATCAACTTCGCCTCGGTCGCGGCGATGACTTTTTCTACCGTGACGCCCGGCGCCAGCTCCTTGAGGACAAGGCCTTCGGCGGTCGGCTCGATCACCGCGAGCTCCGTGACCACGAGGCTCACCGGCCGAACCGAGGTCAGCGGCAACGTGCATTTCTTCAGGATCTTTGGCTTGCCTTTGACCGTGTGGGTCATGGCGATGATGACGCGCTTGGTGCCGGTCACGAGATCCATGGCGCCGCCCATGCCCGGGACCATCTTGCCCGGGATCGTCCAGTTGGCGAGAAGCCCTCGCTCGTCGATCTCCAAACCGCCGAGGACGGTGACGTCGAGATGCCCGCCGCGGATCAAGCCGAACGAAACGCAGCTGTCGAAGCTGCAAGCGCCCGGAACAGCGCCGATAAAGCTGCCGCCCGCGTCTGCCAAATACTCGTCCTCCAGCCCCGCCTCCGGCAGAGGCTCCATGCCGATAAGCCCATTCTCCGACTGAAAGAAGACGTCGACACCGGCCGGAAGATAATTAGTGACCATGGTGGGCAAGCCGATGCCGAGATTGACGAGGTTGCCGCTTTTCAGCTCGAGCGCGATTCGCCGCGCGATGAGTTCCTTAGCGTCCATTGACCTTCTCCCTTCCCACCAAATGGTCCACCAAAACGGCCGGGGTCACCACCTCGTCCGGCGGGATTACGCCGACGGGAACGATTTCCGCGGCTTCGGCGATCACTGTAGCGCCCGCCATTGCCATGATCGGATTGAAGTTGCGCGCGGTGAGCGCGTAGTCGAGATTCCCGCTATAGTCCGCGCGGTGCGCGGCGACCAGCGCGAAATCCGCCGAGATCGGCAATTCAAGCAGGAATGACTTGCCCGCGATGTCGATCTCCCGCTTGTTCTCCGCGACGGTGGTGCCGACTCCCGTGGGCGTCAGAACGCCGCCCAGACCGTAACCCGCGGCCCGGATGCGCTCGGCAAGCGTCCCTTGCGGGCACAGCTCAACCGCGGTCTCCCCTGCAATCATCTGGCGCTGGGTCTCCGGATTGGTCCCGATATGCGAAACCACGAGCCGCTTCACGGCTTTGACGTCGATCAAGCGACCGATGCCGAAACCAGGACGCGCCGTATCGTTAGCGATGACCGTCAAATTCTTGCGGCCCTGGCGCACGAGCTCGCCAATCAGCCGATGCGGCGAGCCAACGCCCATGAAGCCGCCGATCATGAGCGACGCACCGTCGGGAATTTTCTCGACCGCGGCCGCTAGCCCTATTGCCTTGTACATGTTCGTGCTCCTGTCTTGGTTCCAAGCTCGCGCCATCTCTAAGCTGGTCTTGCCCGCAGCGGGCTTCGCTATCTGGATGGGATGGATCGGACCTGCGTTTCGTGCAGTTGAGTCGGTTACGACAAGACCTAAGCCGCCGGCGATGCTCGGCCCTCCCCCCGAAGAGCAGAGGCCTAAGGCGACATTCCCCGGACGACCCAGGATTTATATAAGTACTAAGCCGAGCCAAAGGAACGGGTCACCCTCGGCAAATGGAGACAGCCCAGAGTGTCCGCTCACCACCCATCCCGGCCGACCAGGCCCTGGGATGCTTTGTCCGCTTTCGGGAAGTCGACCGCGGTACCCCGGTGACCGGCATGAGGCGCGAAAGAGCAGCGACTGGCCGAAAGCGGTTGGACAGCTTTGGGCGGTAAATGTTAAGGGTTCTCGGATGCCTGCCGCGGCAGGGACGGCGCCACATGCTCGGGCGGCAGGCGTCCGAGAACCCTTAACAGAACCGGAAATTGGACCGACTACGGATCATGACGCTCCGGATGATTTTCCGTCGGTGATTCCAATCCTACCGACGCGACCCTGCCGATCTCCAATCGACTGCATCGAGGAGCTCTGTGGGGCATGGCTTTCTCGCTGAACTTGCCGTAATTTTGTGCGTCGTGCGGCGGTCCCGGCCGGCGACCACGGGCGATGGCAGGCAGTCAGATGCAGCGCAAGATCGTCGCGATCCTCGTCGCCGATGTCGTGGGCTACAGCCGCCTCGCCGGCGCGGACGAGGACCGCATCCTGGCCCGGCTCAGGGCGCTCCGCAGCGACCTGATCGACCCCATCATTGCCGTGCACAGTGGACGGGTGGTGAAGCGCACGGGCGACGGCGCCCTGGTCGAGTTCCGCAGCGTCGTCGATGCCGTGCGCTGCGCCATCGAGGTGCAGAACGGCATGGTCGAGCGCAATGCCGGCGTGCCGCCCGAGCGGCGCATCGAGTTCCGCATCGGGATTCATCTGGGCGATGTCGTCGAGGAGAGCGACGGCGACCTGATGGGCGACGGCGTCAACATCGCGGCGCGCTTGGAAGGCATCGCCCAGCCCGGCGCCATCTGCCTATCCGAGGACGCCTACCGCCAGGTCAAGGCGCGGCTCGATCTCGCGGTCACCGATCTCGGCGAGCAGCGCCTCAAGAACATCGCCGAGCCGATCCGGGCCTATTCGCTTGCGGTCGGCGGGCAGGCGCAGGCGACGCCGGCCGCGGTGCCTCCGCCGCGGCTCTCGATCGTGGTGTTGCCCTTCGCCAATATCGGCGGCGACCCCGAGCAGGAGTATTTCGTCGACGGCGTGACCGAGAGCCTCACGACCGACCTCTCGCGCATCTCCGGCTCCTTCGTGATCGCGCGCAACACGGCTTTCACCTACAAGGGCAAGCCCGTCGAAGTGAAGAAGATCGGGCGCGAGCTGAACGTGCGCTGCGTGATCGAAGGTAGCGTTCAGCGCGGCGGCAACCGGCTGCGCGTCAATGTCCAGCTCATCGACGCCGAAACCGGCAATCACCTGTGGGCCGAGCGCTTCGACAAGCCCGTGGCCGATCTCTTCGACATGCAGGACGAGATCGTCGCCCGGCTGGCGAGTCGGTTGGGGACCCAATTGGTGGAGGCGGAGGCGCGGCGCGCGGAAAGGTCGCTGCATCCCGATTCGATGGACTTCTATTTTCAAGGGAGGGCTTGCTTGAACAAGGGGGCGACCCCCGAGAATTTTGCGCAAGCGCGGGGCTTTTTCGAACGCGCCCTGGCGCTCGATCCCAATAATGTCGAGGCATTAGTGAGCGAGGCGTACGGCGACCTGCGGGTCGCCGCCACGGGCATGACCGACGACCCGGCGGCGCGCCTCGCCGCGGCGGAGGCAGCGGCGACCAAGGCGCTCTCCTTCGCGCCGAACCATGCCCTCGCCCATCTCGCGTTGGGCTCGGTCCTCGTTCTCTCCAACCGGATCCCACAAGGCATTGCCGAGTGTGAGCATGCGCTGGCCCTGGATCAGAACCTGGCGTACGCCCACCACATGATCGGCCTCGCAAAAATTGCGTTTGGGCGCGCCGAGGAAACCGAAGCCCATGCCCTTGAAGCGCTGCGCCTTAGTCCACGAGATGTTATGGCCTATAATTGGATGAGCAACGCCGCCGCCGCCATGCTGTTTCTCGGGAGGGATGAGGAAGCTGTCGCTGGGCACCGCCGGTCCATCCAGGACAACCGAAATTATCCTCTCGCGCATTTCTTTCTCGCCGCCGGACTGGGGCTGCTCGGCCGATTGGATGAAGCGCGGGCAGCCGCTCAGGCCGGATTGGCGCTTGATCCGAGCTTCACCATCCGCCGCTTCCGCGTTGCCGCATTGAGCGACAATCCGATTTACCTGGCACAGCGCGAACGCATCCTCGATGGCCTCCGAAAGGCAGGGGTGCCGAAGGGATGAGCGCTCGGCGATTTTCTGCCTGAACGAGGCTCTGCTGTAACCGGCGACGTGACATAGGTAGGTTCGTTCCGGGGTCAGACTCAGCCGATTAATCCTGTCAGCTCCACCACTCATGACCGCCGACGGAATGTCGCCGACATTCATGTCTGCTTTTGGGTGCCGGACCGCCTCGGCTGAACAACCGACATGGGCGCGATGTCGACCTAGCCATACTGGCCGAAACCGGAACGGCGGCTTTCGGACGAACACTAAGCGAAAGAGGACATTCGGTGTTGCGCACGGGCGGGGCGTGGCTCTCGACAAAACCGCCGTTCATTCTGGGTTGCCTCGTGTTAGGGTAGTCGCCCAGCGCGGGCGCAATGACCGAAACAAGCTCGCCACCTCAAGGCCCTCAACGTCGCCGGCGCTTGATGGACGCGGTGGGCACAGCGGGCGTGCGAGATTCATCGTCAATAGCGCGCGGGGAAAGCGGATAACGCGATGGACATCGGCGCTTGGCTGCGAGAATTGGGTCTAGGGCAGTATGAAGCCGCGTTTCGTGATAACGCGGTCGATGGCGCGATCCTGCCCAAGCTGACGGCCGACGACCTTAAGGAGATCGGCGTCATCGCCATTGGTCACCGACGCCGGCTGGTGGACGCCATCGCGGCTCTCAGCCTTTCGGGCGACAGTTCCGACCGATTGGCCGCCTCCTCGGTCGTTCCTCCGTCAATGTCGTCACGTCCCGAGGCTCCGGCCTCCACTGCGATCGCATCCGCCGAGCGGCGGCCGATCACGGTGATGTTCTGCGACCTCGTCGGCTCGACCAGCCTCGCGGCGCGGCTCGATCCCGAGGACTGGCGCAATCTGGTGGGGAGCTACCTCGACGCCGCCTCGGCCGCCGTGACTTCGCTCGGCGGCCATGTCCTCAAGAAGCTCGGCGATGGGCTGATGGCGCTCTTCGGCTATCCGCAGGCGCAGGAGAACGACGGCGAGCGCGCCGTGCGCGCGGCGCTCGCGATCCAGCGCGCGCTGGTCGATCTCAACGCGCGCAACGCCCCGACCGGCGCGCCCGAACTTTCCGCGCGCATCGGCCTCGACAGCGGGCGGGTCGTGGTCGACGCCACCGGCGAAGTTTATGGCGACGCGCCCAACGTCGCCGCGCGCGTGCAGAGCGCCGCGGCGCCCGGCGAAATCTGGATCACGCGGGCCGTGCACCGGCAGATCGCCGGCCTGTTCGTCGCCGAGGACAAGGGCGAGCACGAACTGAAGGGCGTGCCGGAGAAGACGCAGCTCTACCGCATCGTGCGCGTCAGCGGCGGCGGGCGGCGTGGAGGCTCGCGCGCGCCCACCCCGCTCGTCGGCCGCGCGGAAGAACTCGACCTGCTCGCCCGCCGCTGGGAGCGCGCGCGCCGCGGCGAGGGTCAGCTCTCGCTGATCGTGGGCGAGCCCGGCCTCGGCAAGTCGCGGCTGATCGAGGAGTTCCGCGCCCGGCTGGCGGAGACGCCGCACACCTGGGTCGAGTGGGCGTCCTCGCAATTGCTGCAGAACACCCCACTGCACCCCGCCGCCGAATGGGGCCGCGCCCGTTTCGGCGGGACCGAAGTCGCCGGCGAAAAGCGGCTCGCTGAGCTCGAGGCGGCGCTCGCCTCCGTCGGGCTCGACCCGGCCGAATATGCGCCCTTGCTCGCGCCGGTTATCGACGCGCCGCTGCCACCGAGCCTTGTTCCGAAACTGTCGCCCGAAGAATTGCGCAGCCGCCAGCTAGCGGCGCTCACGGCCTGGGTGCTCGCCGGCGCGCGCACCCAGCCGACCGTGCTCGCCTTCGAGGATCTGCACTGGGCCGATCCGACCTCGCTCGACGTGCTGCAGGCGCTGGCGGAGCGCGGCGCGCACGCGCCGCTTCTGATCGTCGCGACGACGCGGCCTGAGTTCCGCCCGCCCTGGAAGCTGCGCTCGCACCACGGCGTGATCTCGCTCGCGCCGCTCGACCAGAACGAGGTCGCGCGCATGGTCGGCGAGATTTCGGCGCGCCACGCCTTGTCGAAGGAAGTGATCGCCGGAGTCTCCGAACGCACCGGCGGCGTTCCGCTGTTCGTCGAGGAAGTGACACGGCTGCTGCTCGAGCGCGGTGAGCAGGGAGGCGTGCAGGCGATCCCGCCGACGCTGCAGCAATCGCTCGCCGCCCGTCTCGACCGGCTCGGCCCGGCGCGCGAGATCGCGCAGATCGGCGCGGTGCTCGGGCGCGGGTTCTCGCACGGGCTGCTGCAAGCAGTGGCGGGCCTCGACGAGCCGGCGCTGCGCGCCGCGCTCGACCGGCTCGCCGACGCGGAGCTCTTGGTCGTCGAAGGCGTCGCGCCGCACGCGAGCTATCGCTTCAAGCACGCGCTGATCCAGGACGCAGCCTACGACAGCCTCTTGAAGAGCCGCCGTCAGACGCTGCACCACCGCGCCGCCGAGGTGCTGCTGGCCTCGCCCGCGCCGGAGGCGGAGGCGCTCGCGCACCATTTCACGCAAGCGGGCCAGACCGACCTCGCGATCGAATGGTGGGGCAAGGCCGGCGACCAGGCTTTGCGTCGCTCCGCCTTCGCCGAGGCGATCTCGCATCTCGGCAAGGCCATCGAGCTGTCGGACAAGGCGGGCGCCGCGCCGCGGCGCGAGGCGGCTGCGGCCGCGTCGGCGAGCCAGCGGTTGAAATTGCAGA